>CAZGZO010000150.1:0-6800 GCA_964529695.1 uncultured Lentimicrobiaceae bacterium | reverse complement strand
GGGAAAAATACTATTTAAACCTATCCGATAACGGAAAAGGTATGCCAGAAGACTTTAATATGGAGACTACCCAAACCTATGGAATGAGAATCATGCAATTACTAACCCAACAGCTAAAAGGAAAGATGACTTTAGAAAATAAGGGTGGGGTACATTTATCAATGGAATTTCCTAAATAACACAATATTGTGAAAGCACATATATTAGTAGTTGAAGATGAGGCCGTTTTATATGAAAGACTGAGACGGTTTTTGGAAAGCAACCATTATATTGTAGATAAATACACCCCTAGCGTGAAAGAAGCGATAGGTTGTATAAATTCTAAAAGGCCCGATTTGGTGCTTTTGGATATTAATCTGGAAGGAAATCTCACCGGTTTGGATTTGGGAAAGGAGCTTAACGACACTTTCAATATTCCTTTTATTTATGTTACCAACTATAGTGACAATGAAACTTTTTACAAAGGTTTAGCCACAAATCATAAACATTTTATGGTAAAAACCAAACCCACAATCAATACAGAAGAGTTGTTGCGGGTTATTCAAACTGTTCTGAACAATGTACAGAAAAAGAAGGAAATGAAAGTGGTTAAAGATGGAATAATAGGATTGGTAGATTATAAAGAAAACCTTAAAAACCTAGGCCACAATGAAATAAATAGGGTAAATATACTCTATGAAAAGATATTATATTTTTCTGTAAAAGATATAAAAAGGGGAAACAAAAGAGAAAAACTTAAGGAAAATTATTTATGGTTTCTGACCATAGATGGTAAGGTGTTGTTCTTGAGAAGTTCTCTAAAACATTTGTTACCTGCTTTGCCAGATTACTTTGTGCAAATAAATGAGGGTGTTATCATTAATCTATTGCCGCAGAGACTTAAAGGGCGTGTAAATAGAACATATATTAAAATAGGAGATGAAATAAAAAAAATAACGCCTACCTATATGAAAGAATTTGAAAATAAATTAAGGCATTACTATCAGGTTTAGTTAAATACCATTCATTTTATATCAATTGCCACATTCCCCCTGTAATTCGCCATATTTTTTAGATATCCACAGAAATAGCTTCTATTTTTACATAACAAAACCAATGTAGTTGAATAATAATTCATCGCTTTTTATTGGCTTTGGGGTGTAAAGTTTTCTTTTTATGAAAGAAAATCGCAATTGCATTTTATGTGCTAATTCCAATATAACTTATCTCTTGTAACACCTCAAATACGCAAGAAAAGTTTTTAGGAATTTGGTAAAGCGATAAATACACAATGATAATGACAAAAGAAGGTGATACATCTATTGTTGCTGTTTGAAAAGCTTCCGTTTGGGAAGGAAGAAGGTTATAGGCAGGTGGGCAGGTGAAGAATGACGAAAAGCATCTGATAGATTATAGTTATTGGCAAGTTTTAAATACAAATTCGGGTCAAAATAAGACTGACCATCTAGTAACGAAAAAAGTGGAGACCAGAAACCATTTCAAAAACGGGGCGAAACCGAAAAGCCTAAAGAGTAGGAAAACTTTCAATCTTAACATTATGAAAATATTTAACAAAATTTTGATTCTTACTGTTTTAGTAACTATTTCTTCCTTTTCTTTTGGACAAACCTTTGGCATAAGGGCAGGTCTAAACATTGCGAATATTGCAGGCAAAGATGTAGACGGAGAAAATCTGAAATTTACATCTTTAACAGGACCACTTATCGCGGCAACAGTGGATTTTCCATTATCAAAAGTTGTCTCAATTGAAACAGGAGTACAATACTCCTTTAAAGGAACACAAAATTCTAACACGGATTATTATTCCGGTGGAACAACAAATTACAAACTCAAATTTTCCTATATTGAAATACCTTTAACAGGAAAATTTACTGCAAACCTTGACAAGATTAACCTTTATGGGTTAGTAGGGCCCTATTGTGGTTTTGGTATAGGGGGTACAATATATGAAGATGGAATTGGTACAAAAGTAAAATGGGGCTCAGGTAACAACGCAGATAATAGTTTCAATCGATTTGACTATGGTATTCTTGTTGGAGGAGGAATTGAAGTAAAAAATATCCAGCTAAGATTAACCTATGAACTTGGGTTAGCAAATATTATTTCACAACACTCGACAGACGGACTTAGCAATGCTAAAAATAATGTATTTGGAATTTCCATTGGATATTTGTTTGGAAATAAATAGGACTTTAGTTAAGCAACTCCCAAAAGCCAAATGAGTAGGAAAACATATTAAAATTAATAAAATGAAAAATTTACAACTATTTATCATTGTTCTCTTTCTTTTTGTTGGATTTAGTAGTAAAGCTCAGCAAGTTGAAGTCCTTACAAATAAATCCATTGTTGGAATGTATTCTGCAAAACTGCCAACTTCAATCATTATTGAGAAAATAAAATCTTCAAAAAACAGCTTTGACATTAGTACCAATGCATTAGTTTCATTATCTAATGATAAACTACCGTCTGAAATCATTAATGCAATGATTGGAGCGGCAAATGATAGTTCCAAACATGTTATTCAAATGGATCCCAACAATCCCAATGATATGCATGAAGTAGGGATTTACTACTATACAAAGGATGGAGATAAGGCGAAACTGACTCAATTGGAACCTTCAATTTACAGCCAAAGCAAAAGTCGGGGAGCACTTGCTTCTGCCTTAACTTATGGTATAGCCAAAGTAAAATCGATTGTAACACTGGACGGAAAGCATGCTCAATTACAACTACAAAATGCTGAACCGGTTTTCTATTTTTATTTTAACGAAACAGGTAATCCATTAGGAAAAACATCAAATTGGTGGTTTTCTGCTAATACAAATCCTGATGAATTTTTATTAGTAAAATTATCTGAAAAAAGGAAAACTCGGAATGTTACAACCGGGTCAGCAGGCATTGGCGGTACATCAATTGGTGTGGCTGACAAAAATAAAGCTACTTTCAGAGTTAAGAAAATTGCAACTGGAATTTATAAGGTGTATTTTGACGAACCACTTTCCGGCGAATATTGTTTTATGTATGCCGGCAATGTCCCTACTGGATTTACAGCAATGAATAAGGTTTATGATTTTGGTATAGAAAATAAATAGAGACCTTTTATTTCATGGTGTTGTCAAACAAAAAACAAAACAGTAAACAGTGCAGTGCAACATAGATACAGAAGGGGGTGTATTTATAGGACGGCTTTGGTTGAGGGGGCCGATCCAGGTATGGCAGAAGGGAAGCCTCGTGCGGCTGCTCCCATAAGGTTCATTATGTTAAAGATAGACTTCGGGGCTAAGGCTTCCGAATGCTAGATGACTATCTTTATGAGCTTCTCACTTTTTTGTTCTAAACACCCCACTTTTTTGCCTTTGTCATTGTTGTTATGCATTCATTATCAATACACAACATAATAGCAACTTCTCTTATACTTCACTCTTTTACCAGCTCATATATTTTGTACCAGTAGAAGAAAGCTTCCGGGTTTGATTTTTTCAGCCTGTTTAGTTTGGTGTTCAACGGTTCTTCAATAACCCATTCCTTTATTTCTGCCGGACTGTTGTATTTTTCCAGCTTGTCGACGTCCTCCCTGATTGAGATTGCAAGATATGCTGCTTTTGAAGCGTGAGTTATAGCCTTTTCCAAATGATAGCTCTCTGAAAAAATAAAGCCTCTGATTCTACGAATGCCCTGTTGCAGTTCATCAAAATTCCCTTTTCCATCGGCTCCCCTCGTTACGATGCAGAGGTCCGTTTGGTATATATCATCTAAAACGTCCTGTTCTGTTAGCTTATTCTGTTCCCTGTACGAGAGTTCCGTTCTGGCAAATTTTCTGAAAGTTGATTTAATAATGTCAATATCTGAAACGTCATCAGCAAGGTTACCAATATCATATAACTGCTTAATAATTTCCATGCTCATGCTGTCTTCTCTTTTAAAATAGGGAATACCCGTAGTATTTGGAGCGAAAGCAGTTAATTTATCTCCTGTAATGTCTTCCAGACTTGGTGATTTAACTTTTAACGGAATCCCTTTTTGCGGAACAAAGGATGACTGGATATCAAGTTGAACAAGCTTTTTATATTGGATTTTTTCAAAAAGAATGTCGAGTAAAACGTATTCTTCAATGTTATTTGTCCTGTGTAAGGGAGCATAAAAAAATTTATAATGTGTCTTGTCGATTTTGGTATTTTTAGCCCTTTGTTGTTGCTCCTTACGCAAGAAATTCTGTTCTTTTACCATTGCATCCAATATCTTATCAAGATTTGAAGGCTTGTCGGGCATGATGATATCAATGTCAATTGACAGTCGTCTTGTTGAATTGAAATGAAGCATTAATGCAGTTCCGCCTTTAAAAACAAAGGAGAGCTGTTGTCTGACAAGCCCCTCCACCAACATGAGGGCATGAATCACTTTTTCAACCAATATTTTATCGGCATTTCTATTGGCTTTGGCAACCTTTTCAATCCACTCACGTGTTATCTTTTCCGTATCTATCATAGCCTATATTTTGGCAATAAAATGAGTTTACTGCCGTAATTTAGAAATTGAATTCAAATATTCAAGAAACTGTTTTTTCCTACCTCTTCTGTCTGCATAACGTACCATCCGGTTCTCACTGGTTTCATATTTACTTATTGCTTCCCGGAATATAGTTCTCATCTCAGAACCCTGCTGGGCAGAAAAGACCACCTTATCACAAAAGATGTCCACCAGCATCTTTTCCAGGGTTACGGTATTTAACCCGTCTATCTTTTGTAACGGAGCTTCACTCACTAAAGGTTTCACAATTACTATTTCCTTTTGGTCCGGGAAATATTTTTCTGCCAGGTTTTCGTCCGGTTCAATGAATACCGGGTATTTTTTGTCTTTCAGGAAGAGAAAAACAGCTTCCATGGCTACTTTTTCAACTTCTACCAAAATGGAAAATCGTCCTGGCTGGTGATTCATAAATTCATTAAAGACGGATGTATTCCACACACATATTTCCAAATAGGGAAATTCTTTCCTGAGCTGAGTGTAAAAGGATTTTAATTTTTTTGATATTTCAGGGGGAAAAATTTTTCGAGTTCCCATGGAGAATTTTCCCCTTCCTGTCCTGGTAATAACTCCCATCCGAACCAAAGAATAGATTCTCCAGTTGACCGTTGTGATTTTAATCTGCGGTTCAAATTTCCTGTAAAACTGTTCAACCTCTTTGGTTGTAAAAGATCCCCGACTTTTAAAATCTTCTTTTAACTGCTCAATATGTAATTTACTGTTTGCGATATTGTTTTTTTCAAAAATAATAAAAACTATAAAACGGCAACAAGTTAAAGTTACTGCCGAAATATAGTTTTATTTATTCCAATAATTTCCATTGTCTTAGGGGGTAAAAAAGGGGTGTCACTATAGCCAATAATCTTGTTTTATTTAGGTAGAGTGACATTATATTTTGTTTGGTGAAAAACCCCAATAATTGGGGTTTTTCTTTTATTAAGATATTCTATAATTCGTTTTGTTTTAACTCTACCCATTGAAAATATTTTGTCCCAAAAATTGTCAATTTTTGGGACAAAATATGATATCTGGAAAGGCAGCCTAAGACTCTGGAATGCACTAAAGGAGATCGATTTGATTCGGGTTGCAAATCCGAATCGGCGAGAGGGGAAGAAGATAATCTGGGTTACAAACCCGGATTATCTAATGTATTATATTGTATTCAAATTGTGATTGATTCTGTTTTTTAGGTCTTTTCTGACTTCTGCCTGATTAGCATACTTATTCCATGACTTTACCACTGCGTTAATTTCATCGATGATTTTTTCTCCTTTTTTAATGTTGTTATCATTGGCAATGGTCATTAAGTCTTCCCTGGTGATGTTTAACCTTTTTCCATTTACACTCAAGGTCTGTTTGCTTACCCATAGATTAGTCGGATCATAAGAATAGCATAAGTCGTAAGCCGGTGCCAAACGCCATTTGCCCCCTTTCCTGAGCATAAATGAGAAGTTTTTCGTGTGGTCGTCATAGTTTGTGGCCAGTACGTTAAATACCATCCTGCGAAACATTTGTTCGGCTTCCGGATAGGTAAGTCTTAACAAGCGCATGGTTTGAAATAACTGTTCGTAGCTGTATCCATACATGTCGTTAAAATCGTAGTGTTGTAATCCGCAGAGTGTCTGCACATGAATTTTTTCATTTTCTTCCCTGTCGAATCTCCTGGTCATAAAATGTGCTCTGTCATTTTCTTCGAGGATCCGGGACTCGCTCATTTCAATCTGACAATCTTTTGCCATGAGGTAATAAGCGTATTCCACACGTCCCCAACCTGAACTTTCTCCAAATTGTTCACCGCTTACCCCGTCTAATTTGATTAACCAGTGCTCAAATCCCCTGGGAACATTTCCCTGGCCTGACCGGACTTCTTTTGTTTTTGGATTAAAAGCAATTACAGCTTTCGGGCGAGCACCACCGGCAGATGTTCCGATTTTGAGAATTTCCATCATTGCTTTTTCTTCCTCTTTTTTCAGATTGGCAAGAAAGGCTTCCCGTTCATTGAGCATCCTTTGAGCTACTTCTACCAGGCTGTCAAGTTCTAAAGATGAGCTTCTTGTCCCGGTCTTCATTTGGGCCGGTTCAAACTCTAATGCTCCCATGCCTCTTGTCCCGATAAAGCATAATTTTTCTACCGGATTCATACTGTTTTCCGGTCTGCTTCGCTGGGTCAGCCAAATGTTGATCAACTTGTTTCCATATTTATCCGGTAAGGCATCAGACAACAGTCCGGGTAGTCCCTTAAAAGTGTCTTCGGTTTCACCTCGGCCTTTGCGCAG
>CAZGZO010000149.1:0-6822 GCA_964529695.1 uncultured Lentimicrobiaceae bacterium | reverse complement strand
ATGTGGACATTTATTAAAAAAGAATTTCTGCACATTTTCAGGGACTACCGGACGATGGCCATCCTTTTCGGGATGCCGATTGCCCAGGTGCTGCTGTTTGGATTTGCCATCACTAACGATATCAATAATGCACACATTGCCGTACTGGACAATTCACACGACGTGGTAACGCGAGCCATCACGCACAAACTGGTATCTTCCAATTATTTCGTCTTGGACCGCTACTTAAAAACAGACAAAGAAATAAAACCGGTTTTTCGCAAAGGCGAAATCAAGGAAGTGGTGGTGTTTGAACACGATTTTGCCAAAAAGCTAAAATCAGAAGGAGTAGCGCATATCCAGCTCATTCAGGATGCTACCGATCCCAACATGGCCAACATTTTGAATTCATACAGCAAAGGAATCATAAACACTTATGTGAAGGAAAAATTGCTTCCCATAAAAAACAAACCGATGACCATTAACGTCATCAATAAAATGCTGTATAACCCTGAATTGAAGAGTGTTTACATGTTTATTCCGGGAATTATCACCGTCATTTTGATGCTCGTTTCCGCCATGATGACCTCCATCTCCATCACGCGTGAAAAGGAACTGGGCACCATGGAAGCACTGCTGGTCTCCCCCATCAAACCAATTTATCTTATTGTAGGAAAAGTGATTCCGTATGCAGTTCTCTCATTTGTGAGCCTTCTTTCCATTTTGTTGCTGTCAAGATTTGTTTTTGCTATGCCCATTATGGGAAGCGTATTGCTGCTTTTGGGGGAAAGTCTTCTGTTTCTGATTATGTCATTATCACTGGGAATTTTAATTTCCACAGTTTCCAAATCACAACAACAAGCTATGATGCTGTCGATGTTTGCCCTCATGCTTCCTACCATTTTGTTGTCCGGCTTTATATTTCCAATTGCCAACATGCCGGTTGTCCTGAGGGTCATCAGCGATTTCATGCCAGGGAAATGGTTCATTATCATTATTAAAAATATCATGTTAAAAGGAACCGGAATCGCCTATTTCTGGAAAGAAACCCTCATCATATTTGCCATGACTCTGGTGTTTTTGGGCATCAGTATTAAGAAATTTAATATCCGGTTGGAGTAATTAATTGTAAACATGTGAATAATATGAATTCAAAAAGTTTTGATTTTTCTTACACACCCCTAACCCCTAAAGAGGTGAGTTCCCGTGCTTTTCCAGGATTAAAACCTGCTTCAGCGAGAAAAGAGTTCCCCCTTCAGGGGGGTAGGGGGCAACGAGGCCATTTTGAATTCTATAACGAACTAAGACTGTCATCAAATTGAATTGAAAATTATTGAGTTTTGAGAACCATAAGATACATATTACAAAAAGAGTTCACGCAGATATTCCGTGATAAATCGATGCTGCCTATCATCTTTATTGTGCCAATTGTGCAGTTGCTGGTTTTATCTTACACGGCCACTTACGAAATTAAGAACATCCGTTTGGCGATAGTGGACCATGATCATTCTCCGGTATCACGCCAGTTGATAAACAAGTTTTCCGGTTCCAGATTTTTCGTTTATGAAGGGCAAAGTCCATCGGATGCTGCTGCACAGGAAAAATTGAGAAAAGGTGATGTTGACCAGGTTATCGAATTTGAACCCAATTTTGCTAAGAACCTGCAACAGGAAAAAAAGGCTTCCATCCACCTTATCACTGACGCCATCAACGGCAGTGCCGCCAGTGTGATGAACGCGTATGCTATTTCAATCATTAACGGATTCAACCAAAATATTTTGATAAAGAAGTATCCGCTTCATTACAAAGGGATGCCCATCCAAACGCGATCGCAATTCTGGTACAACCCTGAACTAAATTATTTCACATACATGGTCCCGGGAATTCTTGTACTTCTTATCACATTAATAGCCATGTTTTTATCTTCCATGAACATTGTGAAAGAAAAAGAATTGGGAACCATCGAACAGTTGAATGTAACGCCTATCACCAAAATGGAATTCATTATTGGGAAACTTGTTCCATTCTGGATCATTGCTATGGTTGATTTGAACATTGGATTGCTTATAGCCCATTTCTGGTTTGGGATTATGATCGTGGGGAGTCCCTTTTTGCTGATGTTTGTGGCAGGAACTTACCTGATTCTGATACTGGCTTTCGGGCTTTTTATTTCCACGTTGGCTAACACCATGCAGCAGGCCATGTTTATTTCCTGGTTTGCACTGGTCATCTTTATTTTGATGAGTGGATTGTTCACACCACTGGAAAGCATGCCGATCTGGGCACAAAAAATGGATTTACTGAATCCGGTTGCTTATTTCATTAAAATCAACCGCATGATCATGTTGAAAGGTGCCACTTTCAGTGATTTCCGTTTAGAATATTTTATTCTGGTGGGTTATGCCGGTGCGATGTTGATTTTCTCAACTTTGAAATATAGTAAGACGCGGTAAGAACAACTACCGCATCTCCACTTTCGAAAGAAAAGCCATCTTTTCTTCACCGGTTTTAAATCCGCGGATCACACTGGGGTCTTCCATAGATTTCCCTATGGAAATTGTTTCGCCCAACATGCATTCATGATAGTAATTGAAAAACACAGACGACACATCGTTGGTTCCAAACTGCTCGTAAACCGCATCCGACAGCCAGTCGAAATATTTTACCGCATTGGCATGGCCATTCATATCCAGATGGGAATAACGGATTTTCAAAGAAAATATCTCTTCAAAGTCCATTTTAGGATTGATTCTCGGAAAAGGATAAACCAAATGGGGCTCATCATTTACATGCTGGTTTTCAATAAACTGAAGCCCTTCCATGCGCTGAGGCCGCCTGGTTTTCAGGTTAATAACAGACCACTCTGAAGTTGCCTGGCATAGCACTTCATTATTCTTTCCTACCACTTCAAATTCACGAAAAGCCGTTAATGCCTTTACCTGACTGGGCCAGGTGTGCACACTGATTTCTTCCTGCCAACTGGGGAGTCTTTCAATTTTCAGATTGATTCGTAGCAAAACCCACGATAAATCTTCCTTGCTGGTATCTGTAAAACCAAAGCCCAATACTTCTGCATGATTCGTAGCGCCCTGCAACAGAATACGGACCAGTGCCGATAACGTCATTCGGTTATCCTTGCTTACTGATTCCCAGTCCACAACAAAATATTCCTGCCAAATCATCTTATTTTCAACCTGTTCCATAAATTGCGACTTTTATAACATTAATAAGTTCCCGAAAGTGCATGTGCTTCCGCAAGAATTCTTGGTATTTTGTTTTTGTTGAGGACAACTTCATTAAGAAGGTCCTTTTGCCTGTTGACATCGCGGCACAACACCAACCCTTTTTCCAGCAATCTTATTTTTTCATTTTTAGTCAATAAACCCAAACTTGTAATAGGGTGATAACCTGACTGATCAATCCAGTCTTTTAAACTTCCCGAACGGGGATAGTCCCATGAAATCAGTTTTAATCCCACACATTCTCCATACTTTGTTGCATCCGTTGAAAAACGAGTATTGGTCACAATCATGCCCTTGTATTTCATTTCCGGATCTTCGGAAGCTGCGGCCCAGGCTTTTGAAACATCCTGAAAACGGGAATGAATGTAAAGCGCCACCTTCACATCGCTTTTAATAGAAACATCTGTGTGGTATTTACATTCCACCATCAGTTGTTCTTTGTCTTTCAAAGCAACCACATCCACTTCATGAGAAACACAGGCCCCTTGCACAATCACATTCACAGAAGATTGATAACCCTGAGATTCCAGGAGTTTACCCACAAATTTTTCAAAAGGATATCCCGAAGGGCCTAAATCCATCATAGCTTTTTTCAGACGGTAGCGTCCGGCACTGTGATGGGATCTTTTCTTCAGGGATTTATAAGCCGTTTGAAAGATTTTATGCGTATCAATTCCATCGTATAATATGTTATGTACGGCTTCGAGGGCTTCTTCCAAATCTTCGGGTTTGGCTCCTGAGCGAATCAGAGCCTGCTTCAGTTTTTCTTCCTCAAAAGGGACAAGTTCTCCATTCCTTTTTTTAATCTGAATTGAATTCTTGCTCATAGCCAGCTTTTTTGTCACGGTAAAATTACAAATTATTAAATGCTGGTATGGTAAGAAGCCGGCAAAAGCATCTTCTTTTTTGTATTTTTGCCGCTTATTAAACATGATATTTTCTTCAAAGGGATCTGTTTTTCGAAATCATTTTTGAAAACTTCTCATAATCTGAAACAACAGAACTCCTTCTGCTGAAACAATATAAAAAGATAGGTACATGACGAACGGAATGGATATCAAAGAATTCCTGGACCAGGATCAAAAGAAAGATTTGCTGCGACTGCTGACCGCCGGCTCTGTAGATGATGGAAAATCTACTTTAATAGGAAGGCTGTTGTTTGACAGCAAAAAACTTTACGAAGACAGACTTTCTGCACTGCACCGTGACAGTAAGCGTATTGGACATGCCGGTGAGGACATTGATTACGCTCTGCTTCTCGATGGGCTGAAAGCTGAACGGGAACAAGGAATTACCATCGATGTCGCCTACCAGTATTTTTCAACCGAAAAACGAAAATTCATTATAGCTGACACTCCCGGTCACGAGCAGTACACACGTAACATGATTACCGGGGGTTCCACTGCCAATCTGGCTATTTTACTCGTGGATGCCAGAAAAGGTGTAATTACACAAACAAAAAGGCACACTTTCCTGGCTTCCCTTTTGGGGATAAAACATGTAGTGCTGGCCGTGAACAAAATGGACCTGGTGGATTATGACCAAAAAGTTTTTGATGCCATAGTATCAGATTACAAAGACTTTATCACACAGCTGGACGTGCCAGATGTAAGTTTCATTCCTTTGTCGGCTTTGAAAGGTGAAAATGTAGTTGAACCAACAACCAAAATGCAGTGGTACCACGGAAAAAGCGTGTTGGAATTCCTGGAAACAGTGCATGTGGGAAGTGACCGTAATTTTGAAAACTTCCGCTATCCCGTTCAATATGTGGTGCGTCCCGACCTGAAATACAGGGGCTTTTCAGGCTCTGTAGCTTCCGGAATTATCCGCAAGGGTGATGAAATCAAAGTGCTTCCTTCCGGGAAAACCTCAAAAGTAAAAACCATCACCACCTTTGACGGCGACCTGGACTATGCTTTTCCACCGCAGAGTGTCAGTCTGACGCTGGAAGATGAAATTGATATTTCCCGCGGAGATATGTTGGTTCATGCTGATGACCAACCGCATGTGAGTCGCCATTTCGAAGCCATGCTTGTTTGGATGGATGAAAAACCGATGGATCCTTACACGCATTTTTATATTAAGCACAATACACACGGCAGTAAGGCCAAAATTGATCAGATTCGATACAAAATAGATGTTAATACATTAGAACATCACGAAATTGATCATCTGGAACTGAACGAAATAGGCCGCACGATCATCACAACCGTAGAACCGTTATTTTTCGATGCGTACAAAAAGAATCACCAAACTGGTTCCTTTATTTTGATAGATCCGGTAACACACAACACTGTCGCTGTTGGTATGATACTTGACAAACAGGGAAGCAACCTGTTACCTACACGCATTACTGAAGATCAGAAGCAAAAAATTGCCGGTGGTAAAAGCTTGATAACAAAAGAATTCAGGGAAAAACAATATGGACAGAAAGGTGCAACCCTTTGGATTTCCGGATTACATGGTAGTGGTAAAAATGAGTTAGCTTTCATGCTCGAGAAAAACCTGATTGAATCAGGAGCCAAAATTGTTTTATTGGATGGGAAATCAATGCGTTCCGGTTTATCTCGCGAGCTTGACCACAGCCCTGCAGATCGGGCAGAACACTTGCGACGCGTAGCTCATATCGTGAAAGTACTAAATGACCAAGGCATTTTATGTGTCTGTTCTTTCATTTCACCAGATGATGACATTCGCCGGCAGGTTGCCGAAATTATTGGTCCCGAACGTTTTCATATGATTTACATGGATGCAGATCTGGAATACAGTCGCAAACATGTTGATGATGATCTGTATGAACGCTTTGAAACAAACGAAGCAGCAAATATTCCCGGATTGGACATCTCTTATAACATACCAGAAAATCCTGCGCTAAGTCTGAAACCTCAGGAAAACGCTGAGAATGTAGAAAAAGTGTTACAGTACTTGCTGAAAAACAAGATTTTTCCTCTGAGCTAAAATGAATGATAAACAACATATTGTAAGAAAAGCTAAACCAGAAGAATTCGAAGAAATAGGAAAGTTACTGGTACAGGTTTATTCGCAACTGGAAGGATTTCCCACAGCATCCGAAATGCCTGAATATTACAAGATGCTGGCAAATGTAGGCCGGCTGACTAACAATCCTGAAATAGAGCTTTTGGTAGCAGTCTCTCCTTCTGGAAAAATTGATGGCGCTGTGGTTTACATTGGTGATATGCAATACTATGGTTCCGGTGGGACTGCCACTCTGGAGAAAAACACTTCAGGATTCCGTTTGCTTGGGGTGGCCCCTTCAACCCGTGGACAAGGTGTTGGAAAAACTTTAATCAACGAATGTCTCCGAAAGGCCAGAGAAAAGAAGCAAAAACAGGTAATTATTCACACAACCAAATCTATGCAGACGGCTTGGAAAATCTATGAAAATATGGGATTTAAACGGTCGACGGATTTGGACTTTCTGGATGGAAATCTTGAAGTGTTTGGATTTCGATTTATGTTGTAATTTATATGACTGGCACTGGCACAAGCGAGACGCTTGTGCCATGCTGCCTTAAAAAACTGGCGCAAGCGTCTCGCTTGTGCCTATTTTCTATTTCGTAAAATTCCACTTAGCCCCATC
>CAZGZO010000148.1:0-6854 GCA_964529695.1 uncultured Lentimicrobiaceae bacterium | reverse complement strand
AGGAAGCTTGTTTGGTTGAGCATCATGGAAACATTTATGGTTTCTATCGTGGGTGTGATTGCCGCTTTAGCAGTCATGTCACCCCTGTTATTTTACATGCATTTTCACCCCATCCCGGTAACGGGCGACATGGCAAAGATTTATTTGCAATACAATATCGAACCCATACTGCCTTTTTCCGTGAGTTCATCGTTGTTTATTAGTCAGACAGTTATCATTTTGACACTTTCGTTTTTATCGGCTTTATACCCGGTAATATATGTTTTAAAATTTAATGTATTAAACGCCTTCAGGCACTAAAATAAAAATTATGTTACTTGCCATTGCATGGAGAAATTTATGGAGAAACAAACTTCGCAGTTCGGTGATTTTTGTCTCCATCGCCGTAGGAATCATGGGCGCTGTGTTTTCCGGAGGCTTTATGGCAGGAATGGCAGACCAGCGAGAAAATGCTGCCATTGCGAATGAAGTCTCTAATATTCAAATTCACAACCCGGAGTTTCTTCTAAATGAAGAAGCTAAATACATGGTTCCCGCAGCACAACAAAAAATCAAAGAAATTGAGAAAATCTCACAGGTGAAAGGAGTAAGCCTCCGCCTGAAAGCCACTGGGATGGCCGCATCAGCCAATGCCGGTGCCGGAATCACAATCCGTGGCGTCAATATTGGTCAGGAGCTGAAAGTTAGCGATATCAAAGACCATATTCTTAAAGGGAACTATTTAGCTAAAAATGAAAAGTTTCCGGTTATTCTGGGACAGAAATTATCACATAAACTTGATCTGGGGTTAGGCGACAAGCTTATCATTACGCTGTCCGACTCTTCGGGAACTATTACCAGTGGGGCCTTTAATATTGTTGGGATTTATAAAACTTCCAACACCCAATTTGATGAATCCAATGTATTCGTTAAGAAAAGCGATTTAGCCAAACTGGCAGGATATCCCGTCACGGCGGGGAATGAAATTGCCATCCGCCTGAAATCTAACCTGGAAACACCCATGGTGGTGGATAAATTAAATAAAATGATGGCCGGGGAAGTGCAGTCCAAAAAGATTATCATCCAAAGCTGGGATCAGATCCAGCCATTACTAAAATCCATGGTGGAAATGATGGATTATTTTTCCTTTCTGTTTCTCGTAGTTATCATGGCTGCACTTGCTTTTGCAATTATCAACACCATGTTGATGGCCGTGATGGAACGTACCCGAGAAATCGGCATGCTGATGGTGTTGGGCATGAACAAAAGAAAGATTTTCATTATGATCCTGTTTGAAACGATTTTTCTTTCCATTATCGGCGCCATCATTGGACTAGGACTCAGCATTCTAATTGTCCACTATTATGCCACTTATGGGTTTGACCTTACCAGTTCGGCAGCCGGATTAAATTCATTCGGATATAGTACACGAATTTTCTTCAGGGTTAGCAACCAATTTTATTTAATCAGCCTGATTTTGGTGGTTATTATCGCCATCATTTCCGGCATTTCACCCGCTTTAAAAGCATTAAAATTACAGCCCGCAACGGCAATCAGACAAAATAATTAATGATCCTTTAAATATAAAATCATGAGTATCATTCAAGCAAAAAACATTTATAAAGTTTACAACGAAACCAATGTTCCGGTATATGCCCTCAATGGCGTCAACCTGGAAATTGAAAAAGGAGAATTTACAGCCATAGTCGGCCCTTCGGGTTCCGGAAAAACCACCCTGCTGAACATTATCGGAGGATTGGATTTGCCAACAGAAGGCGATATCTTTATCGAAGGCACAAATCTAAAGAGTCTAAGTTCCAGAAAACTCATTGATTTCCGGCTTCACAACATCGGATTTGTGTTTCAGGCCTACAACCTGATTCCAGTGCTTACCGCGATGGAGAACACGGAATTTATTTTGGAATTACAAGGCATGCCCAAAAAAGATCGGGAAAAACGTGCTGTGGAAATTCTGGAAACGGTGGATATCGCTGATAAGAAAGACCACAAACCCGGACAGCTTTCCGGAGGACAGCAGCAAAGAGTTGCGGTGGCAAGAGCACTAGCCTCACGTCCAAAATACATCATCGCTGATGAACCGACGGCAAACCTTGATTCCAAATCCACCGAGGAGTTGCTTACGCTGATGAAAAAAATGAATGAAAAATTTGAAACCACTTTTGTCTTCGCAACCCACGACCAAAGGGTTATGGACAAAGCCCGTAGGATTGTGACCATCGAAGACGGGAAAGTAAAGAGTGATGAAACTTTTGAACGGTAAATGCAGTAGGCTCATTCGGATTTGCAATCCGAATGTTTCAGGCAAACAGGATATACAATCCGGTTGAGAACTAATGAAAAATGATAATATTAAATTAGAAAGGATTAAAAATCCTTCAGCCCAAAAACTTCCGGATTTCAAATCCGGAAGAGCACAAAAGTAGAGATTATAAACGGGCATAAGGATTTATAATCCGACCAAAACAAAAAAATTAAAATGGGACTCAAGAACAAGATAACAGACGGAAATATGTACTTCCTGACTATGACCGTAGTCAACTGGATAGATATTTTCTCACGTCCCATTTATAAACACATTATTGTGGATGCGTTGCAATACAACATTAAAAACAAAGGACTTATAGTTTCTGGTTGGTGCCTGATGAGCAATCATCTTCATTTAATTGCCGGAGCTGAAGAAGGTTATCATCTATCAGATATTCTGAGAGATTTTAAAAAGTTTACAAGCAAAACTATCATAAAAGAAATCCTGGATAACCCACAAGAAAGCCGGAAGAAATGGTTGTTAAGTGAATTTACTTTTGCTGGGAAGCAACAAAAAAGAGTTCAGGAATATAAATTTTGGCAGGATGGTAATGAAGCCAAAGAGGTTTACTCAACACCTTTTTTGGAACAGAAGCTGGATTACATTCATAACAATCCTGTTAGAGCTGAGATTGTGGTTGACCCGGATGATTATTTGTATAGCTCAGCCAAAGACTATGCTGGTGGGCCTGGACTTATTGACATTGTATTGGTTTGAAAATTATTAAATTATGATACTATTATGCGGATTAAAAATCCTTGAACCCGAGAACTTCCGGATTGCAAATCCGGAAGAGCACACAAAAGCACTAAGTATGGAGCTCATTCGGATTTGCAATCCGAATGTAAAAGGGCCTGAGGATTTACAATCCGATCGAATAAATCTACAACATGAAAACAACAATAAAAATAGCTGCTTAAGAATTCGGGATTTCAAAAATTCCGGATTACCCACCTGCCGGACAAGTAGGCAAATCCGCAGGATTAACAGTATAGCTCAGCCAAAGATTATTATGGTGAACCGGGACTTATAGATATTGTATTGATTTGAAAATTATTAAATATAAATTGGCTATTTATCGGATTGCAAATCCGTGAGCCCGAGAACTTCCGGATTGCAAATCCGGAAGAGCACGCAAAAGTACTAAGTATGGAGCTCATTCGGATTTGCAATCCGAATGTAAAAGGGCCTGAGGATTTTTAATCCGATCGAATAAATCTACAACATGAAAAACGGCAATAAAAATAATAGTTTAAGAATTCGGGACATTAGAATTTCCGGAATACAAATCCGGAAGAGCATTGGTTTTATATTCATTCTTTTCCTATCAGTTTTTCTGGTGGGAAAAGCAGCAGCCCAAAGTAATTCCCTGTCAGTAAAAGGCTTTCTGGAATACAACAACACGACCTGGGCACCACCAAACCATCTGCCCTGGATGGAAGTGTCGGGAGTATACAATCGACTGGACTTCAACTGGATTCCGAGTAATCATTTCAATTTTCAGCTTGGAATGCGTAATAACTTCAATTTCGGTTCATTGATAAGTGATTTTTCTCCGGTTTATTCCAACTATCTTACAGCAGATAATGGTTTTATGGATCTGACTTTTAAACTGGCTCATGATAATTCTTACGTTTTATATTCCAATATAGACCGGTTAAATTTTAAGCTTAGTTTCAACAAACTCGAGGTTACAGTCGGGCGCCAGCGGATAAACTGGGGCATCAATACAGTCTGGAATCCCAATGATATCTTCAACACATACAATTATTTTGATTTCGATTATGTGGAACGTCCCGGAAGTGATGCTGTTTTAGCTCAATATTACACAGGAGCACTGTCCTCTCTGCAAATTGCCGCCAAGTTGGATTACAAAAATCAATTGACAGCAGCTGCTATGTACAAATTTAATGTTGCCAATTACGACATCCAGTTGCTGGGAGGCGTGATGGACAAGGATTTTGTCGCAGGAATGGGTTGGGCCGGGCAAATTAAAGGAGCCGGTTTTACAGGTGAAGCCAGTTATTTCAGAAATATGGATGCTTTCAGTAATACTACCGGTCAATGGGTTATCTCTGTCAGCGGAAATTATACTTTAAAAAACAGTTTGTTTTTGAATGGGTCTGTCATTTATAACAGTAACGGTTCTACCGGCCCGGTAGGAGTCGACAACTTTCTCCAGCTTGCAAACTTGTCTCCGAAAACACTTACACTTTCGCGATTAAACTGGTTCGCCGAAGCATCCTATCCGGTTACTCCGTTAATAAAAGTTGACGTTTCTTCCATCATGAACCCTTATGATAATTCAGCGTTTCTGGGGCCCTCGGTGGATTTCAGCATGACGGAAAATTTGGAACTTTTTGTTATGGGACAAGTATTTCTTGGCAAACAGGCCACCGAGTACGGCGGTTTTGGGCAAATGTATTACATGCGTTTAAAATGGTCCTTTTAAGCAAGTTACCTTATTTCGACTTTCATCTTAAGTAAATTCCAATTACTGATGAATAAGTGCAACACTTAATTTTCGCAATAGCTTCTGGAATTTAAAGGTTCTTTTTACCTTTGTTCTCATAAATAAAAATTATGTACGAAGATTTAAAGAAGTTAGAACCTTCTATGGTTTGGGGCTTTTTCAAGGAAATACTTTCAATTCCAAGGCCCTCCAAGAAAGAAGATAAAATTATAAATTACCTGTTGGCTTTCGCCCGTGAACGGAATTTGGAAGCCCTGAAAGATGAAACGGGTAATGTCTTAATAAGGAAACCTGCAACTCCAGGAATGGAAAACAAAAAGTCAGTGGTCCTGCAGAGTCATGTTGACATGGTCTGCGAAAAAAACAGCGATAAAGTTCATGATTTTGAAAATGATCCTATTGAGGCTTATGTTGAAGACGGCTGGGTAAAAGCCAACGGAACGACACTGGGTGGTGATGATGGAATAGGCGTTGCTGTAGAACTAGCTTTGCTTGACGCAGATGACATTCCTCACGGACCGTTGGAATGCCTTTTTACAATTGACGAAGAAACCGGATTAACCGGAGCATTCGGGTTGAAACCGGGTTTTCTGAAAAGTGACATTCTGATTAATCTTGATTCGGAAGATGAAGGACAACTTTTTATCGGTTGTGCAGGCGGTCAGGACACGCTTTGCTGGCTTCCTTTCAAGAAAGAAGCTGCTCCTGATGGTCTTAAATCATACAAGATTATGGTTTCAGGTTTAACCGGAGGACATTCTGGTGACGACATCAACAAAAACAGAGGAAATGCCAATAAGATCCTGAACCGTTTTTTGTGGATTCATAAAGATACATTTCAGATTAAACTCAATGTGTTTGATGGTGGTAACCTCCGAAATGCTATTGCCCGCGAAGCTTATGCAATTATTATGCTGCCTGCAGAAAATGTGGAACCGCTGATTGCTGAAGCAAAGGCCTATGAAGCTATCGTAAAAAATGAATTTCACACTACTGAACCTGGCCTGGAAATCTCTGTGACAGAAACAGAAAAGCCGGAAACAGTGGTTCGTGATGAAGATTTTACGAAGCTTACACAATCACTGTACGCATGCCCTCACGGAGTAATTGCTATGTCGCAGGACATTCCGAATTTCGTAGAGACTTCAACAAACCTCGCATCTGTTAAATTCGAAAAAAACGAAGTTTGTATCACTACCAGTCAGCGTAGTTCGGTGGAATCAGAAAAATGGGATATTACTAATATGATCACCAGCTTGTTTGATCTGGCCGGAGGCCATTCCAGAACTTCTGAAGGTTATCCCGGATGGAAACCAAACCCTGAATCTGAAATTGTTGATCTCACCGAAAGTACATACAAGAGGCTGTTTGAAGTTCAACCGGACGTTTTGGCTATTCACGCAGGTCTTGAGTGCGGTTTGATTGGTGACAAATATCCTCAGATGGACATGGTTTCCTACGGTCCGACAATCAAAGGGGCGCATTCTCCTGACGAAAGACTTGAAATTGAGTCTGTTCAAAAATTCTGGAAATTAACTTTGGAAGTTCTTAGAAACATTCCAGATAAGAAATAGAAATTCTATCTATTTTTGCGGGGAACAATCATTCACGATGAAGAAAAGAAACAACGACTTCTATAATATCATACAGAAATGGCGGCATTTTCTTGTCGTCTTTCTGTTGGTTGTTTTCTTTTCTCCTTATGGAATTAAAGTGGCTGACATGGTGGTGCACCACCATTTCACAAGCCACTATAAAAAACTTGCTGATACTGAATACACAATTGAAGGGCATTTCTGCCCGATTCCTGGTTTTCAGTATAAAACCTTCATGTTTCAACAGGCAGTGGAAAAGACGGAAAGTATCCGCTTCCTTCATAAGATTCATGTTTTCAGCACCGAAAATCCTTTTGTTAATCGTTACATCCTTTCATTTTCTTTGCGGGCTCCGCCCATATTGGACAACATTTCTTAATCGCAATTCTATTTATTGTCCAATTTTCAAAGTAATTATATGAAAGTAAAGATCTTTCTTTTCTTTCTGCTGTTTCTTTTTGTAATAAAAGTAAACGCAGAC
>CAZGZO010000147.1:0-6860 GCA_964529695.1 uncultured Lentimicrobiaceae bacterium | reverse complement strand
GAAAATTTCATCTTAAATCTTTTCAGCTAAGTTACGCAATTTTCCCATGACAATTTTTATACTTTTTGCCGCTTCCACAGGGGCAAGGATCATTACGTCCCACCTTTTTCTCAACTTTAACGGGCTGGGGTCTTGAACGTTCCTGTGTATCTGTATTTGCCTGTGAAAGCATATCACCTCTAGCTTCACGAATCTTGGAACGGTCAATTCCACGGGTAATCTCAGCTTCCTGGAATTGTGTCTCGTTCGGATTATAAATGTCCGCCTTTATCAGGTAAGAAACCACATCCTGATTTATTTTCTCGATCATTCTTTTGAAAATATTGAATGATTCAAGTTTGTAAATCAATAAAGGATCCTTTTGCTCATAAGATGCATTTTGAACAGATTGTTTCAGTTCGTCCATTTCACGGAGCTGCTCTTTCCATGCATCATCAATATTCGCCAGCACAATTCCTTTTTCAAAAGTAAGTGCAATTTCCTTTCCTTTGGAATCAACTGCTTTCTTCAAATTGGCTACTACCTGAACATGTTTTTGTCCGTCGAAGAAAGGTATAGCAATATTTTCATACTGATGCTGATTTTCATAGACGTCCTTAACTATCGGCAGAGTCTGTTCAACAAGCCTTTCCCGTTTATTTAGGTAACTTTTATATACATTGTTAAAAACAGTCTGGCTTATTTCATCCGGACGACTGCTTAGAAATTCCTTTTCATCCAATGGAGAATCTATAGCCAGAAGCCTTAAAAGCTGCATCTGGAAATTCTCAAAATCAGCATTCTCAAGGTTCTCATTTACCACTTGCTCAATGAGATCGTACATCATATTGGAAATATCCAGGGCCAGTCGTTCTCCAAAAAGGGCATGCTTGCGTCGCTTGTAAATTACCTCCCTTTGAGAGTTCATGACATCATCATATTCCAGCAAATTCTTACGAATACCAAAGTTGTTTTCTTCCACTTTGCGTTGTGCACGCTCGATGGATTTGGTGATCATAGAATGCTGAATTACTTCACCTTCCTCGAGTCCAAGTCGGTCCATAATTCCAGCAATTCTACCGGAACCAAACATACGCATCAAATCATCTTCAAGCGAGACAAAGAACTGTGAACTACCCGGGTCACCCTGACGTCCGGCACGACCTCTTAACTGACGGTCCACACGTCTGGATTCATGACGCTCTGTACCAATGATGGCGAGACCTCCAGCTTCTTTCACGCCGGGTCCCAATTTAATATCAGTACCACGACCTGCCATGTTGGTAGCAATGGTAACTTTTCCGGGTAAACCTGCTTCCTTAACAATCTGCGCCTCCTTGAAATGCAACTTTGCATTCAGAATATTATGCTCTATATGTCTTCTGCTCAACATCTTACTTAATAATTCAGAAGTCTCAACAGAAGTTGTACCAACCAAAACCGGACGGGCTTCATTTACAAGCTTTTCAATTTCATCGATGACGGCAGTATATTTTTCACGTTTCGTTTTATAAACCAAATCTTCATGGTCTTCACGAATAACAGGCTTGTTTGTCGGTACAACAACCACATCCAGTTTATAAATATCCCAGAGTTCTGAAGCTTCAGTCTCAGCTGTACCAGTCATACCAGCCAGCTTGTTATACATTCTGAAATAATTTTGAAGTGTTACAGTAGCATAGGTCTGAGTCGCTGCCTCAATTTTTACATTTTCTTTTGCCTCAATAGCCTGGTGCAAACCATCCGAATAACGGCGGCCTTCCATAATACGGCCAGTTTGCTCATCAACAATTTTGACTTTATTATCCATAATCACATATTCCACGTCTTTTTCAAACATGGTATATGCTTTTAATAACTGATTAACAGCATGAACACGTTCCGATTTTATGGAATAATCGGCAATCATTTCACTTTTCTTTGTCAGATATTCCTTTTCGCCAAGTTCCTGATTTTCCAGTTCAGCTACTTTTTCTCCAATATTTGGAAGAATAAAAAATTCCGGATCGTCATAGGATTTTGTCAATAGATCAATGCCCTTTTCAGAAAGATCAGAGGTATTGTTTTTTTCATCAATCACAAAATACAACTCATCATCAATAAGATGCATATTTTTTGCCTGCTCCTGAAGGTAAAAGCTTTCTGTTTTCTGCATCAGTGCCTTATTTCCTTCTTCGCTAAGCAGTTTTATCAATGCTTTATTTTTGGGAAGCCCCCTGTAAGCACGGAAAATAAGTTCTCCGGCTTTTTTGGTATTTTCATTAGATTTCTCAGCGAGGAGCTTTTTAGCATCCGAAATTAAACTTGAAACCAGATTCTTCTGAACATTATAGAGTTTCTCAACATCGCCTTTTAATATATTAAACTCATGCTCTTCCCCCCTGGGCGTTGGTCCGGAAATAATCAACGGAGTACGGGCATCATCAATCAAAACTGAGTCAACCTCATCAACGATGCTGTAGATAAAATCACGCTGCACCATCTCTGTCGGGTCGGATGTCATATTGTCACGCAGGTAGTCAAAACCAAATTCATTGTTGGTACCATAAGTTACATCAGCCAAATACGCCTTGCGACGTTCATCCGTATTAGGTTCATGATTATCAATACAATCCACTTTCATCCCATGAAACTGGAATAGCATTCCCATCCATTCGGAGTCACGTTTTGCCAGGTAATTATTTACTGTCACAACATGAACGCCTTTTCCCGGAAGGGCGTTCAGATAAACCGGCAAGGTAGCGACAAGCGTTTTACCTTCACCGGTAGCCATCTCCGCAATTTTTCCCTGGTGAAGTACAACCCCTCCATAAAGCTGGACGTCGTAATGTACCATATCCCAGGTAATCATATTACCGCCAGCCATCCACTGATTTTTATAATATGCCTTGTCTCCCTTAATGGTTACATTATCCACTACAGAAGCAAGACTTTTGTCGTTTTCGTTGGCTGTAACTTCAACTTCACTATTATCTTTGAATCGGCGTGCCGTTTCCTTAACTACAGCAAATGCCTCTGGAAGTATCTCATTCAGAACCTCCTGTGATTTCTCATAACTTCGTTCCTGAAGTTTATCGAGTCTTTCGTAGATCTTTTCCTTTTCTTCAATATCAATTTCGAAATTGTCTTCAACCTTTAGTTTCAGTTCTGCTATTTCGTTCTCTTCAGGAGCAACATAGTCAGCAATTTTTTGTTTGAACTCCGCAGTTTTGGCGCGCAATTCATCATTGCTTAAGGTCTTAATGCTCTCATAAGCAACCTTAATCTTATTCACATAAGGACTAATTGCTTTTTTATCCCGAGCTTCTTTATCGCCGATAAGGCCTTTTATAAATCCAATCATTATATTTCAAATATTGAAATTCTTCGTATCAATTATCGTTCATAAATAGGGTTACCAGTTAATTTTTTGCAAAGGTATTGAAAGCATGTCAATTTTTAACGCTTTTTTTATACTGATTAATATACTGTGAAATTCGCTGAACAGCATTTTCTTCAGGCATTGGAGCCGGTGCCATAGCAATAGTTCCATCAGGATTTATAAGTACATAAGTTGGGTATGTCATTACCTGATATTTTTCCAACAATAAAATATCTTTTCCCAACAATAGAAATGGCCAGGAATACTTTTGTGACATGAAAGCTTTTAAATAAAAATCAGCGTGTTTTCCCACAACGATTAAGACTGGCGTAAAATCATCCGTCTCATGGCCTGCCATGGATTTCAAAAAGGATAATTGTTTTTGACACAGCGGGTTATTAGTATTGTAAAAAGCCACTAAAACAAATTTCCCCTTAAAGTTATGAAGCGCATACTCCTTACCATCGAATCCAGGAAGCTTAAAATCAGGAGCCGGACTGCCAGGCATTAATTGCATTAATTTTTGGTAAAAATCATCGGCAATCTTTCTATTCTCTAAAAAACGGCATTGCTGAGACATCTTTTTATACAAGCGGAGAATGTTCCAACGATTAAAATCTTTATCATAAAAATGTTTCTCCAAATAAACCATTTCGGCCAATTCACGAACCCTTGCGGCATTTTTTAAAAGTGCGATCTTAGAAAACACAGCATCCATTTTTTGATAATTCTCGCTGGGAATAATTTCTGCCAATTTGTTCCTGCTCACCGGATCATTAATTGTGGATTCAAAAAAGGTCTTGAAGAAAGCCTGAAATTCTTCAACATATTGCACATTGTCATAGAGTACTTTATGCCCGACGAAGTATTTTTTTGCAAAATCAGATATCGACAGCGTCCGGGCTGCCAAATCCAATGACGCCATCGAATACCGGATATAATTCTTTAGATATACTGAAGTGTCGTTTGCAAATTCAGTTTGTACTTTCTTTTTAAGATTAGTCAATGCAGAAATATCATGATACAAGTAAATTTCCCTGAAATGCTTCATAAGGAACTGATTGTACATTTCATTAAAATTCCCCAGTTGGTCCGAAAGGTTTGTATTTCCTTTCAGGATTTTAATCTCAGGAGGTTGTTGATCGAAGATGGAACCATGCTGTCCGACGGTGTCCCGCTTAATTTGAACCTCATAATTTTTACCAGGCTCCACAAACATACTTCCTCTTTTCAGATTCACCGCTAATTTTGCATAAACAGGATGCTTTAGCCTGATATGAAACGAAAAATCTCCGGATTTTCCTGAATGAGTTGTTGCCAATGTTTTCATTTGATTGGAAAAAAGATCCGACGGAACCATAATTCGAACCAGGCTTCCGGCATCAAATCCATCCAAATGCCCTGAAACTGTCACATTCTGCGCGGCCAATGGTACAGCAAATAATAAAATAAACAGGTTAATTATCGGGTATTTACGCATGTTTCACTTCCACTCATTTTACTGGCAATGTATGCCAAAAGGACAAGAATTGCCACTTTATGTTCAGATGTTTTTAACGTTATTAAAGGAGGAAATATTGTTTAAGACATCTAAAGCCGATTGTCAGGATAAATGCGACATCCGGCTATTTACTTTTTTGAGGATCAATTTTAACTTCAGGAGGAACCATACTCGTGATATCTCCACCATATCTATGTACTTCCCTGACTAGGGATGAGGAAATTGGTGCATATTCTGGTTCGGTTAAGAGGAATAACGTCTCTATACCCGCTTCAAGGATTCGGTTGACCTGTGCTATTTCCTTTTCGAATTCAAAATCGGCTGCCGTCCTTAATCCTCGTAAAATAAAATTCGCATCCACGGTTTTGCAAAAATCAACAGTCAGACCAGAATATGTTTGCACCCTGACTTTTGGCTCATTTGTAAAAACCTCTTCAATCCAGGCTTTCCGGTTTTCAAGCGGAAACATATAATGTTTTGCTGAATTGATTCCGATAGCTACGATAACTTCATCGAATAAAGGAATGGCTCTTTTTACCACCGACACGTGTCCTTTTGTGATGGGATCAAACGAACCAGGAAATATGGCAATCTTTTTCATGTTTCGAATTAATTAAACAGCAAAAATAACAAGGTTAAGCCATAAAACCCAACTATTTCCACCATAAGCTTACAAACACTATGTTAGTTTTTCGAATTGTTTACATATTTCATCACCGATACTTTCTCTCAAAGATCGGAATGTTTGCTCCAAAGCTTCACTGCATTCTCTGCTATTCATCCACCGTGCTTCCGTAATATCTTCTTCCAACTGGGGTTTCAATGCTTCATCAGAAGATGTTTCCATAAAAAACCAATAGGTTTTCTTTAAATACCACTTACTATGATGCCAATAAATGTGATAGCTTGACTTAAGTTCTTCAGTAATATTAAGTCCTTCAACGCCTGTTTCCTCCTCTACTTCCCTTAAAGCACAATCTCTTTCGGTTTCACCTCTATCTATTTTACCCTTCGGTAAATCCCAAATTTCTGACCTGTAGATAAATAAAACTTCTTTCTGTGAATTAAAAACCACACCCCCGGCCGCTTCCAAATAAAAGAAAGATTTAATGAAATCAGCCTTCATTTGTTCCTGGTTGTAACCATGAAGGAAAATATCTTCGCGCTTTTCATCAGTAAGCCAGCGGACCAATGCTTGATGTAGTAGTCTTTTGTTTCTAACCTCCACACTCCTGCTATCTTTAATCTCCTCACTTGAAAATGAAATGGCGCTATTCTTTAAAAAAACTTTTTCCATTATCCTGTTTTTTTACAAAGGTAAAGGGGATTTCGGAGAAATGGTAGATATTCAGCCTTAATTTAGCGTTTCCATAGTCTTGTCCATAAATTTTCACCAATTATGTTATATGATTAAATAAATTTATACTTTTGTAAGCGATTACTTACATAATATGACACGGCAAAAAACAGACATCAGGCAAGAACAAATCAAATTAGCCGTATTGGATATTATCTACAAGGACGGCTTAAAAAACCTGTCAACCAGAAATTTGGCAGATAGAATTAGCATGAGCGAAGGCACGATTTTCAGACATTTTAGAACAAAGCAGGACATTGTTTTGTCGATCATAAATGATGTTCAGAAGGATATGATAGGAAATCTCCGCAAAATAGCTAATTCTTCTCAGAAGCCGCGGGAAAGACTTGGGGAATTTCTCTGTTCCACTGTTACTTACCTAACTCAAAACAAAGGAATTACAATGCTGTTATTCTCCGAAGCAACGCAAAAAAATGATGAATCTCTGAAACAAAGCCTGCAAAGCATTTTTAATAACCAGAAAAGTCTTGTAAGTAAAATAATTCTGGATGGTATTGCATTGGGAATCTGGGAAGAAAGCACTGACGTAGAGCAAATTGCAATGCTTTACATGGGAATCCCTGTGGCACTTAATATAGAGTTGGTTTTTGGTGGAGGAGTATTTCATCGTGAGAATTTCTGTGACAGAATGATGAAATTAT
>CAZGZO010000146.1:0-6885 GCA_964529695.1 uncultured Lentimicrobiaceae bacterium | reverse complement strand
TGAAAACCGTTGATCTTCACGGATCCGGGGGTTCGAATCCCTCACTCTCCGCAAAGCAAAAACCTGCGCAATAGCGTGGGTTTTTCTTTTTTGACTTGGTAGCTTAAAGTAAAAAAAGCAGAAAATACCCTGTTTCCTTTGCTTTTCCGTAACGTTTTGTTCCAGGAAACCCGAGATAGAAATATGGAAGCTCATTTCTTTGAATCTATGTTAAACATCTTTGGAATGAACAATCTCGCAGCGGAGCTGACGAAGTATCAAAAAAGAAATTCCTGTTTTCTGTCGATGCAAGCCTCGGAGTACCAGCCTGTCCGGCTTGCATGCTAAGCTCATTTATCCCGATACGGTCCGCTATTCCCGATGAATCGGGATTTCTACCTTTAGATAAACTTAAAAAATTGCAATTTGTTACCAAAATTATAAGTATTACATGCCGCCAGGGCAGGTAACGCCAGACGCACTGCAGCCGGGAAATTCATTAAAGTTTTTGTTTTGAGCTTACCAATGAATGATGTAACTTATTATCAGAATCGTGTAATACTTTCCAATATTAAAGCACCTAATTTTGTATAAATAAATTAAACTGATTTTAAAAATCAGAAATCATGTTCTACTGCGGTCATCATTTCCCGGAAATGCATCTTGTGCAGATGACCATTTGGTTTGTGTTTATATGCTTCGTCGATTTATAATACTCCTATTCGGATAAACGGGAAATAGCGCTCCTTATAAGTACAACAATAAATGGGGATGCCTGTTTCGAAAAGCACGATTTTTAAAGTTGCCGAAGCTGTTTCTATCAGTGATTAACCGGCAACAATTTTTAAACTTTAAGATGATGAAAAACACAATTAGCAAAATTTTATTCTTCGGCGGCTTAATATTGGTGATCGCTGCCTTTATTCTGAATATAGTAGTTGTGATTATACACCATTAAAATTTGAAAGGGTACACGGAATTTGTAGCTAACAAATTGGTTCTTCATCTATTATATTTACTTTTTATAAGCCAGGAGAAATTCCAGTTCGCTTGTTTTAAGGATGCAACATTGTCTTTTCTCAAAGAGAAGGAGGATCAGTAGATTATTTTAAGACAGAGGTTTCTGAGCATAGCTATGCATTCAATCTATGGGACTAAGTTTGGAATATGACAGCGATTGGAAAACACATATCCGGAAAATTTCACCGGGGAAGAAAAGAACCATCGGTTTCCCAAAGAAAGTGCTCGAAGGTGTAGGATTCAAATGAGTTGAAGCAAGTAATTGAGGCGATTGCCGCCTGGTTGAAGATAATGAATAAAAAAGAGGAAAATCAGTGAGTGGATTAAAATTACAACGACTTGGACAAATCATGGAACCCGAACCTGGTAATCCGATGGAGATTGAAGGTGTAACTAATCCGGCTGCCGCGCGAGGCCCCGATGGTAAGCTTTACCTTTTCCCGAGGATAGTTGCAAAAGGGAATTATTCGCGTATCGGAATTGTCAGGGTTAAGTTCAATAAAGTGGGCGACCCAGTTGGCGTTGAAAGGCTTGGCATTGCATTGGAGCCGGATGCAGAATATGAATTGCAACCTAATGGCGGAGGTTGTGAAGATCCTCGTATCACTTATATTGAACGACTTCAAAGTTATATCATGACCTATACTGCACTTTCGCCTATTGGGCCACGCATTGCCATGGCTGTATCCTATGATTTGTTCCACTGGAAGCGGCTTGGGCTTGCAACTTTTGCAAAGTACAAAAACATTGATTTTGTAAACGTTGATAATAAAGATGCCAGTATTTTTCCTATTGCAATTCCCAATCATAACGGTAAATTGCAGATGGCGCTTCTACACCGGCCTCTTTTTCCAGGTACCCGTCCTGAAGAAACAGCAAGGAAAGATAGTGCCAGGGAATTGGATCCTAACCATGAAAGCATCTGGATTTCATATTGCCCGGTAGTTCAGGAGGGTTTTACTCCGAATCAGTTGGGTTTATTCAATTCACATCACAAGCTGGCAACACCGGTGTCACCCTGGGAAAGACTCAAAATTGGGGGCGGTACTCCTCCCATTTTAACAAAACATGGTTGGCTAATCATTTACCATGGGGTCAGTGAAACAGAAACATTAAATAAAAAGGGACATAATTTATGTTACTCGGCTGGAATTATGATGCTTTCGAAGGAACATCCGCAACATATTCACTATCGGTCGGTTGAGCCTGTATTAACTCCCATGCTGTCGCAGGAACGCAACGGTACCATTGGCAATGTCGTGTTCCCTACCGGTATTGATCAACGTAATGATTTGGGGTTGCCGGGTCGATTCGATATTTATTATGGAATGGCCGACGACTGTATTGGCGTTGCCCGACTTGATTTGCCGGACGTACTGCCAAAAGAAGGAATCGCTGATGCTCCGAATGCAAAAGTGTAATTGAACAAAACTGATATTCATTGAATAATAAAAATAAGAACATGGTAAAAGTAATAAATGACTTTCCAGATGATGTTTTGGGTGTTTCCGTGAGCGGTAAAATTACCGGAGCAGATTACGAGACAATTTTAATACCTGCAATAGAAGAAAAATTGAAGACAAATTCTAAAATCAGTATGTTGTATCAATTGGGAGACGATTTGACGGGTTTTGATTTAGGATCCCTGTTGGGTGACGCCAAGATGGGAATGAATCATTTATCGGCATGGGACCGGATTGCATTGGTTTCCAATCATGTTATGATCAATTCATTTGCAAAGTTTTTTGGCTATTTGGTGCCGTGCGAAATCGGGATTTATAAAGATGATGAGTTCGATCAGGCAAAGAAATGGATTTCTGAAAAAAGAATCTGATTTTAATCAGCCAAAGCGGACAAGGGATTTAATTCCCTGCCTCTTGGGGCGATAAATATTCTTCCTTTTCGATATCCCGCTGCTCTATGGCGGGGTAGTTCGTTTTGCAAATATTGATTTGAAAATCAGTTTATTATTTGTGAAACAAGAAAGAAGTACAGTATTCAAGATGGGTTTTGTAAAAAAGCGCCCCTTAAACTGAGAAAAAAGTGTTTTAAAAAAATTAAAGATCATGCATTTAATAATTCAAAGACAAACCCCGGAGCTGCAAAGTGTCATATTCAAAGCTCCGGCATTAATTACCCTGTATGTTGCCAGTCAGGTTTCAACAGGAAATCTGGAACCTTCAGAGAGAAAGTCAGCAAAAATTTACTTGTCTATCTTAAGTAACCAAGGGGCTGATGAACTTCGTGACTATTTCTCGGAAGTCAAAAAAACATTTGATAATGATTTAAACCGGCTTAATAAAGAGTTGCCTGCTGATTCAGAAAAACGTAAAGATGAAATCGAGCAACGTTTAAAACCTGTCAGGAAATTCATAGCCTCTCTGCCTTCGTCGCTGGGGATCATGTTTAAAGACGCATTATTGAGTATCATCATGCATTCCAGGAATTCAAATAATGATACATTGCTCAATGTGGTACTACCCATTATTTCGGATGAATTGATTAAAATCGAAGATAAGCGGATGCGAGAGATTTTGTAATGCCTTTATCTTGTAGAAACCCAGTAATTTTTTTTGAGTTAAAATACTATAATAATGGAACAGATATCGATAAAAATCGCAAAAGACCTGGATAAGAAATCCTTATTTAAAAAGTTAAATTCTTCATTAGAAGGTTTGTCTTCTACCGAGGCCACAAAGCGCCTGGCCGAAATGGGGCCTAATGCATTACCAGAGGAGCACAAAAGTTTGTTGATACGGTTTTTCAATTATTTCTGGGGGCCTATACCATGGATGATTGAGATAGCAGCCATATTATCTCTGGTGGTAAAACACTGGACTGATTTTTTCGTGATTTTCGCCCTTCTTTTATTTAATGCCGGCATTGGATTTTGGCAAGAACTTAAATCCGGCAATGCTTTGGATGCTTTGAAGTCTCAATTGGCACTGAAAGCCAAGGTGCTGAGGGATGGAGCGTGGAAAGAAATTCTCGCTGTAGAGATTGTCCCCGGGGACATGGTTCGTATAAAAATAGGCGATATCATTCCTGCCGATATAAAATTAATTGATGGTGATTATGTGAGTGTGGATCAGGCTGCCTTAACCGGAGAGTCGCTTCCTGTGAATAAAAATGCTGAAGATATTTGTTATTCGGGGACTGTCGTCAAACAGGGGCAAATGACCGGTGTGGTTGCTGCTACGGGAAGCAATACCTATTTTGGCAAAACTGCCGGACTGGTTTCCAAAGCAGGGGCAACTTCTCATTTTCAAAAAGCAGTGATTCACATTGGCGATTATCTCATCTTTCTTAGCCTGGGACTGGTTTCAATTCTGTTTTTGGTGCAGTTACTTCGTGGTGATAATATCGTTACGCTAATCCAGTTTGCGCTGATTCTTACCGTGGCTTCCATTCCTGTTGCCATGCCTGCGGTTTTATCGGTGACAATGGCGGTTGGCGCGCTGGCACTTTCAAAGAAAAAAGTCATTGTTTCCCGTTTGGAAGCTATTGAAGAAGCTGCGGGTCTTGATGTATTGTGCTCCGACAAAACAGGAACCCTTACACAAAATAAACTGACACTGGGTGACTCTGTTTTGTTTAAAGCCACAGATGAACAGGAACTGATATTAAATGCTTCGTTTTCTTCGGAAACAGATACACATGATTCGATAGATTTAACTGTAGTATCCGGACTTAAAGACAAAACATTACTGACTTCCGGTTCCCTTACAAAATACATTCCTTTCGATCCAGTAAGAAAACGTACCGAAGCCCAATGGACAGGGGCTGACGGGAAAGGATTCAGTGTTACCAAGGGCGCAACCCAGGTGATTATTGATTTGTGTAAACTGAAGGATGACCAGATCAAAAAAGCCAATGATGCGGTGGAAAAGTTTGCAGCCCAAGGTTTTAAAACCTTGGGTGTGGCCAGGAAAGACGATAAGAAAGATTGGCAATTTTTAGGAATACTGACCCTATCCGATCCTCCTCGTGAGGATTCGGCTGCTACGATTAAAGAAGCGCGGGAAAACGGCATCACGGTAAAAATGGTAACGGGAGACAATGTTGCCATTGCCCGGCAAATTTCGGGCCAGCTTGGTTTAGGAACTAACATTCAGGGTGTGGAATACATTTTTAAAGAGGATGATGATATTAAGCATCCGGGAAGAAAAATTGAGAGACAGATTGAAGATACTGATGGTTTTGCGGAAGTTTTCCCGGAACATAAATACGGCATTGTAAAGGCATTACAATCAGCCGGGCACATTACAGGGATGACAGGCGATGGCGTGAATGATGCACCGGCACTGAAACAAGCCGACTTTGGAATTGCCGTGAGTGGCGCTACAGATGCAGCCAGAGCTGCTGCCGATATGATCTTAACAGCTCCCGGATTATCTGTGATCATGAGTGCAGTTGCAGAAGCCAGAAAAATTTTTGAAAGAATGAACAGTTATGCCATGTACCGGATCATTGAAACCATTCGTATCATGTTCTTTGTGGTGCTAGCCATGATATTCTTTAATTTTTATCCAATTACGGCCTTGTTGATCATCTTGCTTGCTTTTTTCAATGATGTTCCCATTATGACCATTGCATACGACAATACATTTCTAAACAAAAAGCCAGTGAAATGGGATATGCGGCAGGTTTTAAGTATTTCTACGGCTTTGGGGTTGATCGGGGTGTTTGAGACTTTCGGAATATTGGTTATTGCTAAAGAATACCTCCACTTGAATTTAGGCCAGCTACAGACATTTATTTTCCTGAAACTTGCTGTAGCAGGACATCTCACGTTATTTGTTACCCGTACAAAAAAGCCTTTCTTTAAAAAGCCTTACCCGGCCCCGTCCTTATTGTGGTCAGCTATCGCGACGAAAGTTTTGGCAACCTTATTTGTAGTTTACCCATTTGGGTTTATCACCTCCATCAGTTGGGAAAATGCAGGTCTGGTTTGGGCTTATTGTATTGCCTGGATTTTTGTAGAAGATGTGGCAAAGACATTTATGTACAAACGACTGGAACATAAAGGGGGGAAAGTTCACGAGAGGTTCCTGAACCTGGTTAAAACTCCTGTTCATGCCCATCATAAACCTATGGCAGCGGAGAAAAAGACTTCAAAATCGACAGTTACCCTTTGAGAACAGAAAATATGTGAATGATGTAACCATCATGTTTAATTATGTAATACTTTCAAAATAAGAATATTTAACTTTGTATAAATTAAAATTAGTATCTAATAATCAAAAAATGAAGTCTAATGAAAAAGATTATATTAGTTATATCAATAGGCATATTGATGACAGGGTTTGCCTTAACCGGATGCCAAAATTCAACGCATAAAACAGAAAATACTAAGGAGAACATGCTGGGGGAGAAAATTAATACAGTAGATACGGTGAAAGCTACGAGCCAGTCACAACAAGATTCTATTACAGCGTTCCAAAAATTCAAAGAAGAATCGGAAGCGCAAATTGATAGTTACCAAAAAAGTATCACTGAACTTAAAGCGAAAATAGCTAAAAAAGGCAAAAAGGATAAAGCCATGTACAATAAAAAGCTGGCCGTAATAGAACAAAAAAACAATGCCTTGAAAAAGAAGCTGGAAGATTTTAAAGACAACGGGCAAGGTAAATGGGCGTCTTTTAAGAATGAATTTAATCATGATATGGGCGGCCTTGGAAACTCGTTGAAGGATTTTTTTAAGAATAGTAAAAAGTAAGTTAAAAAGATCCAATCCGGTGCAATCATACTTTTGGGTTATTTAAAATAAATAGGCACTTTAATTGTAAGTATTCAAAAGACACTTAAAAATCTGAAAATTTGTGAATTATGAAAAAGTTACTTTATATTATCGCAGGATTGTTGGTGTTGATCTGGATTATTATT
>CAZGZO010000145.1:0-6953 GCA_964529695.1 uncultured Lentimicrobiaceae bacterium | reverse complement strand
TAAACTTATTCTTTACAATTCTATTAAACTCTTTCGTCACTAAGTTTTTTTCCATGATGTTTTTAGATGTTCAGTGTTGATAGATAAAATTACGCATCGTAATTAGATATTGTAAATATAAGGCTATTTGAAGAAAGCATCGCCATGTTGACCTGCTAAAAAAAGTTAAGTACAGCAAATTGAAGGGTTTTTGAGAAACCTTACTGTAACGATTCCGACTCATCATATCTCAGTATAAATTCCTTCAGAAATAATTTTTTATCAGGTTTTTCGTTTTTAACAAAACAAAGACAGGTTCTCACCTGAAATCAAGTGGAAGTTTCCTAAGAAGTATCATGACTAAATCGAAAAAAAAGAGTCTTACCAAAAGAGTCCTGAAATATGGCACCATTGCAATATTGTCAGTTACCGTTTTATGTATCTTGCTGTTTTCCATGGTATACATTGGTATTTTCGGCACCCTGCCCAACAAACAAAAACTATTGGCCATTCACAACGAACAGGCTTCTTTGGTTTACTCTTCCGACCATGTTTTGATAGGAAAATATTTCGCCAAAAACCGCACAAACATTGGCTGGAATGACATTCCGGAAAACTTGGTCCATGCACTGGTAGCCACCGAAGACAAGCGCTTCTTTTCACATAAAGGCTATGACCTCCGAAGTTATTTTCGTGTTCTCGTCAAGAGTATTTTGCTTGGCGAACATGCCGGAGGAGGGAGTACGCTGACCCAACAACTTGCAAAAAATTTATATGGGCGTCGCAACTTCGGGTTCCTGAGCCTTCCCATCAACAAAATAAAGGAACTGATTGTGGCCTCAAGACTTGAGGATGTTTACAGTAAGAAAGAGCTGTTGTTGCTGTACCTCAATTCTGTTCCTTTCGGAGAAAATGTTTATGGGGTTGAGTCTGCCGCTCTGAGATACTTCAATAAACCTGCCCTGGATTTAACTCCTGATGAATCAGCCGTTTTGGTGGCTTTATTAAGAGCCAACACTTATTTCGATCCGCGCCTCCACCCAGAACATTCTCTTCACCGCCGTAACCTGGTCCTGACTTTGATGGAAAAACAGCATTATCTTTCAAAAAATGAAGCCATCCGTTTGAAACAACTTCCATTAAAACTCAATTATAAAAATGTTAGTTTAAATGCTCCGGCAGGTTATTTTGTTTATCAGGTCAAACAAAAAGCTTTAAAAATACTCGATAGCATAAACGCCAAAACAGGCAAGGGATACAACATTGAAACAGATGGGCTAAAAATATATACAACACTGAATGAGCACATCCAGAAACTGGCCCGCGAAGCTGTAAAAAAACAACTGTCAGTCATGCAGTCAAGATTGGATTATGAGCTAAGAATCAATCATTTCAAAAGGGCGTGGTTTAAACAACATCGTATAAAAAATGACAAAAAGCAGGAAGTCGATTTATTTACCTGGAACGGGATAGAAACAAGGAATATCACCCGGCTCGACAGCCTCTGGCACTATTATAAAATGCTGAATGCTGCTGTTTTGGTTGCCAATCCCAAAAACGGAGCAGTGATTTCGTGGATTGGCGGCAACAATTTCCGTTATCTTCCTTTTGATATGGTTTTGTCTCACCGCCAGATTGCTTCAGCATTTAAACCGGTGTTATACGGAACAGCTATTCAAGATGGTTATTCACCCTGTACCTATCTTAAAAATGAAGAAAAAACATATCCCGAGTACCAGAATTGGAAGCCAGAAAATTATGATCACTCATCAACGCCGGATAGCACCGTTGCGCTTTGGTATGCTTTAACCCATTCCATGAATATCCCTACTGTAGACTTATATTTTAAAGTAGGAAGAGAAGAACTCATTAATACCTGTGAAAGATTGCATTTCCCTGAAATTACCGGGAACGATCCTTCTATTGCCATTGGCTCATTGGATTTATCTCTTAAGGAGATTGTCAGGACGTATGGCGCGTTCGCGAATCAGGGTAAAATGAATCAATTATTTATGATCCGGAAAATTACCGATGCCTCGGGAAATATTATTTATCAAAAAGATTCTACTAACACGGAGAAAATATTCAGTAAAGAAACCTGTCAGACGCTTACAGCTATTTTACAACAGGTTGTCAACCAGGGAACTGGAGCATCCATTAGAAGTCGTTATGGTATAACGGCCGAGCTTGCTGGAAAAACAGGTACCGCACAGGATTTCTCAAATGCATGGTTTATGGCATACACACCTAATATCGTGTTAGGAACATGGGTCGGCGCCAGCACACCGGATGTTCACTTTTACAATGGTAATGGAACCGGAGCCTCTTTGGCTTTGCCGATTGTTGCCAACACGCTTAGAGGAATTGAAAAGAATCCTATACTAAGAATCAGATACTTAACATCTTTCGACTTTCCTGAAAACACGTATTCTTTTCTCGATTGCAATCCCTTCAGGCAAGTTGGTGTCAAAGGATTTTTTAAACGCCTGTTTCAGAGTAAAGCTAAGAGCAAATCTTCTCAACCTCAAAAAAAGGGAAAGAAAAAAGAGAGCCGCGTGGTTTCATTCTTTAAAAAGCTTTTTGGAGGCAAAAAATAATGAGGCCTTAGAATAAAATAACGTTAAATTCTTAGCGACTTTTGGGCTGGCCTTTGTGAAAGCGTCGCGTGAGAATCTTACCAATTTAATGTCAAAAGACCCTCGCGCCGACAACTTATTTTTGGCAAAAATAAACTGTAAACTCATTGTCGGCTCAGGGTTAAACGAGAAAGGAAAATGTTTATAATAAAGCCTGGGGTTCTCTGCCTTCCAACCTAAGATTATAATATTTTAACCTTTCAGTACTTAATTAGACAAACTACTTCCGTACCTTTGCAAATTCAAAAAAAGAATCCTGGCGTCATGAAGAAAAAGCCGCTAATTATATTATTTGTCACGGTCCTGCTTGACATGATCGGACTGGGAATTATCATTCCGTTTGTTCCCATTATTTTCAAATTACACAATTTTTTTCCAGCTGGTTTTTCAGCAAATCACATAAACATTGTACTGGGTTTCCTATTGGCAGCCTATCCTTTGGCCCAGTTTTTCGGCGCACCGATATTGGGAAGGCTTTCCGACAACCAAGGCAGGAAAAAGATATTAAGTCTTTCACTGTTTGGAAGCTTTATCGGTTATTTGATTTTTGCAGCAGGAATTTATTATTCGAGTTTGTCACTCCTGTTTTTAAGCCGTCTGATTGACGGATTTACAGGTGGAAATATTTCCGTGGCCATGGCTTCCATAGCCGATTTAAGCGAAGACGAAAAAGCCAAAGTTCGCAACTTCGGTATGATTGGTGCTGCCTTCGGACTGGGTTTCATAATAGGTCCGGCTATCGGCGGGATTCTCAGCGATACCCGAATTTCTCCTTACTTTACGACGATAACACCATTCCTTGCAGCAGCAGTTTTTGCATTGGCCAATATGATTCTGGTTCGATTTAAACTTCCTGAAACACTGACAAATCGCGAAAAAAGGGATGTATCCATCCGGAGAAGTTTCGTTAATCTGAAAACCGCATTTACATTCAAACATCTAAAAACCATTTTCATTGCTTTATTTCTCAGCAATCTGGGGTGGGTATTATTCGAATACTTTTTTCAGGTTTTCCTTTTCGGAAAGTTTCACCTGACCGGTTCGGGAATTGCTTATTTATTCGTTTACATCGGGTTCTGGATTGTAATATCCCAAGGTTATGTTGTGCGGAAATTTGCCAACAAAGTATCTGCCCGTAAAATCTTGAAGGTAACCATGTTGCCATCAGCTATCCTATTAATGATCAGCATCTTCGTCGGGAAGACGGATTTATACTTTGTACTGGCTTTACTTGCACTTTTCATCGGTTTTATGCAACCTAATTTTTCAGCCATTCTTTCTGAAAGTTCCGAAGAAGATTCACAGGGTGAAATTCTGGGCATCCGACAGTCGGTCGTTTCAGCTTCGCAAGCCATTGCTCCTTTAATTGGAGGATTTTTACTCAATGTAGAAATCATGAAAGGCTATGAAACACCTTTGATGGCAGGCAGTGTGTTGGTATTCCTGTCATGGATTATCATATTAATGGTAAAGCCGTTTGAAAAGAAAATCAGCTTTCGAAAGAATGCAAAAGCAAGTTGATTTCGAAAGTGACGGCGTGAAAAATTAAAAATTCCTCAAAAGTGTCAGCTTTTAAGAGATCATAACCAATCAATGCAACTTAATAGAGCGCTGTAAAATTCAGTAAGCACACGAAAATCAAAAGGAATAAGAGAACCAGTTGATCATAAAGATCATAACAATCTTAAAAGATCAGTGTATTAATTCAATGTCTGAAGTGTAAAAGGCGAAAGGATATTTCTCACCACCAACAATTCACGAATGACTTATTTCTGAGTTTCCCGAAGAATTTTGGGATTGCAGCTTAAGGGAACGGCATTCCCCAAAGGTAAAGTATCTGATTTGATGATACGCCAGAAATTAGCAGAACCCGGTCCACGGTCTGTATTTGAAAGAATAATCAGCGTTTTATGATGCTTCATATCCCGGATGTTATAGCTTCTGAAGCCTTTCCACCAGCCAAAATGATAGACAGTGCTATCCATACGACCACGAATTCTCCAACCAAAACCATAGTTATCATGATGGCGCCAGTAATGCGGGCTTCCGGGGACAAATGCTTCGCGTAAAGCAGAATCCGGCAACAGCGTAAATAGATCCCAGGAGCGGTCAAATTTGTAAAGTCCTTCCACAGAAGTGTAAACATTTTTATCGCCCAAAACGCCATTCAGGTAGCTATTGGTTTCACGGCGCCAGTGCCAACCGCGCCGGTAATAACCCGGGACCCCTTTTTCAACAAAGAGAGGAACTTCCTTATCACCTCTCATATTGTAAATGAATGTGGAGTCCATTCCCAGTGGTTCAAAAATATTTTTACGGACAAAATCCTCAAAGTGCATTCCCGTGACTGCTTGAACAACATTGGCTAACAGAGCATAGTTGGTATTACAATAATTAAATCCGTGATTGGGTCTGAAATAAGGATGAGGCTTATACTTTTCAAGCAACGCCAGCATGGATTTGTTGCTCATGGGAATTCGTTTGTTTTTCCAATGCTTTAGCCCAAGGCTCATGTATCTTGGAAGACCGGAACGATGATTCATCAACAATCTGAGAGTTATACCTTTGTAAGGAAATCCCGGAAGATACTTTCTAATGTCCGTATCATAATTTACTTTCCCTTCCTGCCTCAGAATCATGATGGCTAAAGCCGAAAACATCTTAGAACCGGAAGCCAACTGAAATCGATCGGTAACTTTTAAAGGATCTCTTCTGTACCTTACATCACTGTATCCATAGGCTTTCTCAAAAATAATCCTCCCCTTTTCAGCATACAAAACAACGCCATTAAAACCGGTGAGTCTTCTCAAACGGTGGAATGTCCATGCCAGTTCTTTTCTCTTTTTAGCTATAACAGCACTGTCTAGCGAAACATAAGGAACAATACAATTATCCGTCTGTATTTTACTTTTAGCACTCTGAGCAACAGCTTTTTTAGCTCCCCCGTTACAGGAAGTCAACAATAGCATGGAAGCCATGAGAAAGAGTAATCCGGATATTGAGAAGCTTTTCTGCATAAAGGCTGCAAAACTAAAAAATTTCAGCTTTTCTGAAATTAATTTTTCAACACTAACTCTCCGAAATAGGATAGTTTAACATTTATTACAAACTTTGAAAAGAATCAGACTACTAGCAATCAATAGTTTAAAATTTTAGGTATAAAATTTGAGCCATTTTAAGTATGGAAGACAGTTCACTTTTTTACATTCTTGTAATTTATCTTTTCTTTGTTTTAGTTGTCGTTGGGGCAGCTTCTCGAAGGAGGATAAATTTATTTAAGGCGTTTATGATCAGTTTCTTTTTCACGCCAGTGATGGGAGTTGTTGCATTATGCCATACTTCCCGAAAAGTGATTGTAACCCATTATTACCCAATAAACCAGTGCCCTGCTTGTCCGTACCTGGATGAACCTAAAAAACCAGAAATTTGCGAAAATTGCATGTTTATGGAAGAACTAGCCAAACAACTTTCCATTAAAGAAAAATATCTTGTCTAAGATAGGTTTCCTGACTGTTAAAATTTCTTTAAAAACTCGAATTAAACCTATTTAAGATCTTTCATCCGTAATCATTCCACAGCTTTTATATTTTTGCATAAAGATTAATCACGAACTCTAAATGAATCATAATCATACATTTTCAAAAGAACAGTTAGAGCCTGAGCTTAAATATCTTCGGTTGCTCTCAGACCATTTTAAAAACATTCAGGCAGCAAGTACGGAAATCATCAACCTGGAAGCCATTTTAAGTCTCCCGAAAGGAACCGAACACTTTTTAAGTGATATTCACGGAGAATATGAGACGTTTAGTCATGTACTGGCCAATGCTTCCGGCGTGGTAAGAAAAAAAATTGATGATGTTTTTGGGAAAAGTATCCGGGTGAAAGACAAAAAAACCCTGGCAACTTTAATTTATTACCCTGAAGACAAACTGGATTTGATCCTGAAAGACGAAGAAGATCCGGATGAATGGTTTGCCTTAACACTTCAACGATTGATTATTGTCGCGAGGGCTGCTGCTTCAAAGTACACGCGATCCAAAGTCAGGAAAGCCATGCCACCCAACTTCGGTTATATCATCGAAGAGCTTTTAAACGAAAGCGGTGAAGAAAAAGAAGATTATTTTGAAGGTATCATCAACACAATTATTCGTATTGACCGTGCTGAAGCTTTCATTATTGCCATTTGCAGGTTTATCCAACACTTGCTCATTGACAGGCTTCACATCATTGGAGATATCTATGACCGGGGACCTCATGCAGAGAAAGTTATGGACCGTCTGGTGAACTATCATTCGGTAGATATTCAGTGGGGAAATCACGATATGTTGTGGATGGGAG
>CAZGZO010000144.1:1656-7006 GCA_964529695.1 uncultured Lentimicrobiaceae bacterium | reverse complement strand
GCCTTTTGCGGCGAGGACTAGAGCGGACAGCCTGTTAAGCCGCCCCAAGAGAAGTGACAAGGTGACGGGGTGACAACGTGACAAGGGGTGCAACTTCGTGCGCCTTCGTGATTTTCCTTCGTGCCCTTTGTGGTTAGAGCGTTAATATTTCGTTAATTTTTAAAAAATATTTCACCAAAATCTTGGCTTTTCAAAAAAAGCTTTTACTTTTGTCGCAGAAAAATTTTCCAAAAAATGAAATTTAACAGGCATCATCATCATTTTCATACGCCACCTCGGGTGCGGAAATGATGTTATGTCCTAAATGAAAATAATAATCAACCCATCTGAGAAAATCGGATGGGTTTTTTGTTTTATGGCCACCGGGATTCTCAGACAAAAAATACAAAATGAAAAAATTAAAGATTGCAATTCAAAAATCGGGAAGACTGAATGAGGGTTCCCTGAAATTATTAAAAGACTGCGGTATTTTTATCGACAACGGTCGCGACCAGCTGATGGCGCCTGCTCGGAATTTCCCGCTGGAGGTGTTGTTTCTGAGGAATTCTGACATCCCGCAATATGTGGAAGATGGCGTGGCGGATGCAGCTGTCATTGGTGATAACCTGCTGATAGAGAAGCAGAAAAAAGTAGAAGTGGTGCAGAAGCTGGGCTTTTCGCGCTGCCGTGTTTCCATGGCCGTGCCGAAGAATGCCGAGTATTCCGGTCCGGAGTTTTTTCAGGGGAAGAAAATTGCTACATCTTATCCCAATACGTTGAAGAAGTTCCTGGAGAAAAACAACGTGCAGGCGGAGATTCACGAAATCAGCGGTTCGGTGGAAATTGCTCCGAAAATTGGCCTGGCCGACGGGATTTGCGATATCGTTAGTTCGGGGAGTACACTGTTTAAGAACGGTTTAAAAGAAGTGGAGACGTTTTTGAAATCGGAAGCCGTGCTTATCCGTTCGCAGGATCTGGACCCGGAGAAGGAAGAAATTCTGGATAAGCTGGTGTTTCGTATCCGCTCGGTGCTGGAAGCCAAAAACAGTAAGTACATCCTGATGAACGTGCCCAACGAAAAAATTGAAGAAGTGACACGCTTGTTGCCGGTACTGAAAAGTCCCACGGTGATGCCGCTGGCCATGAAAGGCTGGAGTTCGCTGCACACGGTGATTAAAGAGGATACTTTCTGGGAGGTTATCGACAGGCTGAAAGAGGCTGGTGCCCAGGGGATTTTGGTGATTCCTATTGAGAAGATGGTGGTTTAGGTGACGAGGTGACTAAGTGACAGTGTGACGAAGTGAAAAAGGGAATGAAAAGTGAAAAATGATGAATTTTACCCCCTAACCCCCTAAAGGGGGAACGTCCTTCGGCACAAACTTGACATTGGAGCAAGAGGTGGCACGCCCCTTTAGGGGTTGGGGGTGCGAAGGGAAATGAAAAATGAAGAAAAAGGTTGTCATTTCGACGAACGGAGTGAGGAGAAATCCTTAACTGGCACGCGCTGCAAGCGCGCGCCAGTCGTTCTAAAACAGAAAAAACAATGAACGCAATACAAAAAATAACAAAAGACAATCTGGAGGCGCTTTGCGAGCGTCCCAAGCTGCAAACGGCAAGTCTGGAGAAAATCGTCGATGAAATTTTTGAGGATGTCCGGCAGAACGGTGATGCGGCGGTGAAAAAATATTCTCAGCAGTTTGACGGACTGTCACCGGAAGAAGCTATTGAAATAGATGCTGAAACGTGGTCGGTAGGGGCTGAGGAAGTTTTGGAAGACCTGAAAGCAGCTATCCGTCAGGCGAAAGGGAATATTGAAGCATTTCACAGGATACAAACCAAAGGAAAAGTCAGCATTGAAACCGAAGAAGGCGTGCTTTGCTGGCAGGAATCGCGTGCCATTCAGAAAGTGGGATTATACATTCCGGGCGGTACGGCACCTTTGTTTTCCACCGTCCTGATGTTGGCGGTTCCTGCGAAACTGGCGGGTTGTGAAGAAATTGTTTTGTGCACACCTCCGGGAAAGGACGGCAACATTGCTGCACCTATTTTATATGCTGCGCAACTGGCTGGTGTGAAGCGCATCATGAAAGTTGGGGGTATTCAGTCCATCGCAGCTTTAACTTATGGTACTGAAAGCATTCCCAAAGTGTATAAGATTTTTGGTCCGGGAAACCAGTATGTGACGGCTGCCAAGAAAAAGGCTTTTGCCGAGGGAACGGCTTTGGATCTTCCTGCCGGGCCATCGGAAGTGTTGGTATTGGGTGATGATAGTGCCAATCCCGTTTTTGCTGCTGCCGATTTACTATCGCAGGCTGAACATGGCGTGGATAGCCAGGTGGTTTGTGTTTCCAATTCGGAGCAGTTCCTGGTGAAAGTGCAGGGGGAAGTGGAAAAGCAGCTGGCTATGCTGCCTCGTGCGGATATTGCCAAAGAGTCTTTGAAACATGCCCGTTTTTTACTTGCCGAATCAAAGGAAGAAACTATTAATTTTATAAACGCTTATGCGCCGGAGCACTTTATCCTGGCTTCCAAGGATGAGGAGTATTATCTGGAGAACCTGAAGAATGCGGGTTCAGTGTTCATTGGGAATTATGCTCCGGAAAGTGCCGGTGACTATCTTTCGGGAACGAATCACACGCTGCCTACCAATGGCTTTGCCCGGAGTTTCGGTAGCCTGGGGTTGGATGATTTTACAAAGAAGATCAGCTTTCAGCGGATTACTCAGGAGGGGTTGCAGAATATTGGTAAGAGTATTGAGTTGATGGCGCGGGCTGAAGGGCTGGAGGCTCATGCTATGGCGGTGGAATTAAGAATGAAAAATGAAGAATGAAGAATTTTACCCCCTAACCCCCTGAAGGGGGAACGCCCTTCGGCATAATATTGACATTTAAGCAAGAAGGGGCACGCCCCTTCAGGGGTTGGGGGTGCGAAGGAAATGAAGAGTGAAAAAATAAAAGTGCGCTAAAGTTGGGGGAAATTGTGAGTGTGAAAAATGAAATTGGTAGTCACGCGTTGCAAAGGCGCGCCAGTGTTTAGAGGAACGACTGAGAAATCCCCTCTGCATCAGTATGCTGTTCAGGAGATTTCTCACGCCAACACTCACGCCGACCCGAAGGTTCGAAATGACAGCCGGGGTCTTGGGTGCGGCACTTCTGCGGAATGAGCCAATGACTTTGAATCAATTATAAAATTAGAATATCCTAATAAAAGATAATGAACGAAGAATTAGAAAAATTAATAAGAAAAAACCTGAGAAACAGGCAGCCATATTCCTCGGCCAGGGATGAGTTCAAGTTACCTGCGGAAATCTTTCTGGATGCCAACGAAAATCCGTTTGAGACGGGTATGAACCGCTATCCCGATCCGCACCAAAATGAACTGAAACAGGCGATTGCGGACATGAGAGGTGTTGAAAAGGAAAATGTTTTTATCGGGAATGGCAGCGATGAGGTACTGGATTTGCTATTTCGGGCTTTCTGTGAACCGCGAACAGACAACGTCATCATTACACCCCCCACTTACGGGATGTATGAAACTCTCGCTGAAATCAATGATGTGGAATGCAGGAAAGCGCCGCTTAACGAAGTCTTTAGCCTGAAGGCGGACCGTGTGCTGGAGCAGGTAGATGAACATACCAAAATTATCTTTTTATGCTCACCGAACAATCCCACAGGAAACACGCTGGAGGAAGCAGAAGTTCTGCGATTGTATGAGGAAACCAAGGCGCTGATTGTTATTGATGAAGCATACATTGATTTTTCATCACGTGAAAGTTATCTGAAGAAATTGAAACAATATCCTCGACTGGCAGTGGTGCAGACGCTTTCAAAAGCTTGGGGACTGGCCGGTTTGAGGTTGGGACTGGGGTTTGCTTCCAAAGAAATTGTTTTGATTCTGGATGGTATCAAACCCCCTTACAATGTGAATACATACAGTCAGCAAAAAGCTATAGAAAGTATTACCAATCCGGAGGAAACGGCTAGAAAGCTGGTTGTCATCAAGCGTGAAAAAGAAAAGATGAAAAAGGAGCTGGAACAGCTTCCGGGTGTAGGCAGAATTTTTCCCTCGGATACCAACTTTCTGTTGCTGGAAATCAGAAATGCACCCCAAATTTATGAAGCGCTTATCCAGAAAGGTATTGTACTTCGCAATCGAAGCGGTATGCTATATTGTAAGGAATGTCTGCGCATTACCATCGGAACACCGGAAGAAAATAAAAGATTGTTGGAAGCTTTAAAGAACCTGGAATTATGAAGAAAGTACTTTTTATAGATCGTGATGGGACCCTGATTATTGAGCCGCCTGAAGATTTTCAGGTAGACACGCTGGAGGAACTGGAATATGTTCCCGGAATGTTCCGCTATCTGTCTACCATCGTTGACGAACTGGATTACGACCTTGTGATGGTGAGTAATCAGGATGGACTGGGCACGGCCCGGTATCTTGAAGAAGATTTTATGAAAGTTCAATGCAAGATGCTTCAGGCGCTAAGAAATGAAGGAATTGTATTTTCAAATATTTTAATCGACAGGAGTTTCCCGGAGGAAAATTCACCCAACCGGAAACCAGGCACAGGGTTGCTTACCGGATATATGAAAGGCGATTACGATTTGAAGAATTCCTTTGTCATCGGCGACAGGATGTCGGATATGCAATTGGCTGTAAATCTTGGGTGTAAGGGGATTCGCATGTTAAAGAATGATGAAAAGCCTGAAGAGATTGAGGGAGTCGCTTTACAGACTGCAAACTGGAAGGATATCTATGAATTCTTGCGGTTCGAGCAAAGAAAAGTTGTGGTGGAGCGTAATACCAAAGAGACACAAATCAGGGTTGAGGTGAACCTTGATGGAGAAGGAAAATCGGAGATCAGCACGGGTATCGGTTTTTTGGACCACATGCTGGATCAGTTAAGCCGTCATGGTCTTTTTGATTTGAATATCAATGTGAAAGGTGATTTGGAGGTGGATGAGCACCACACCATAGAGGACACTGCACTGGCACTGGGAAGTGCATTCAAACAAGCTTTGGGTGATAAAAAAGGCATTGAACGTTATGGTTTTTATGTGCCTATGGACGACAGTCTGGCGAAAGTCGTGGTGGATTTCGGAGGCCGCAACTGGCTGGAATGGAAGGCTGAATTTAATCGCGAAAAGATTGGTGAAATGCCCACGGAAATGTTCTTTCACTTTTTTAAATCTTTCACAGACACAGCGCAATGCAATTTGTTTGTCGAAGCTGAAGGAGCTAACGAACATCACAAGATTGAAGCGGTTTTTAAAGCTTTTGCCAAGGCCCTGAAAATGGCTGTGAAGAGAGATAATTCAAATATTTTGCCTAGTACGAAGGGGGCGTTGTGATGGAAATGAAGAAT
>CAZGZO010000144.1:0-1556 GCA_964529695.1 uncultured Lentimicrobiaceae bacterium | reverse complement strand
CGCTTGCCAGTTTCACCCGGAAAAGAGCAGCAAGACCGGTGAGCAAATCTTAAAAAACTTTTTGGAATTATGAGGATAATACCTGCTTTAGATATGATTGGCGGTAAGTGCGTCCGCCTCGAACAGGGAGATTTTGCAAAGAAAAAAGAATACGAACTGTCTCCGGTGGAATATGCGAAAACACTGGAAGAGCAAGGGTTTAAATATCTCCACCTCGTGGATTTGGACGGTGCCAGGAAAGGGGAACCGGTGCACTTGAATATTCTGGAAGATATTTGTAGGTCCACCCAACTGAAAGTGGATTTTGGCGGCGGTGTGAAGAATACGGAGACAGCACAGCAGGTTTTTGATTGTGGAGCAAAGCAATTGACGGCCGGGAGCCTGGCTGTGAAAAATCCTGATTTGGTGAAAGAATGGATTTCGGTTTTTGGTGCTGAAAAGATAATACTTGGTGCTGATGTGAAAGATGAAATTATTTACATCAACGGCTGGAAGACTTCGACAGATATTCAGATTTTTTCTTTTCTTGAAGATTTTCAGAAATCGGGTATTCAGTATGTGGTTTGTACGGATATCAGCAAAGACGGCCTGTTGCAGGGAAGTTCTATAGATCTCTATAGGAAAATCAGACAGCAATTTCCGGATTTAAAGCTGATTGCCAGCGGTGGGATCCATGCCCTGGATGATTTGGAGCAATTAAATAAGGAAGGTATGGAAGGGGCCATTGTTGGAAAAGCCCTTCTGGAAAACAAAGTGGATTTGACAAAACTGAGGGCATATGTTGACTAAAAGAATCATTCCCTGTCTGGATATCAAAGACGGCAGAACCGTGAAGGGAACCAATTTTCTGGAACTGCGTGATGCAGGTGACCCTGTTGAACTGGCTCGTCTTTACTCGGAGCAGGGCGCTGACGAGCTTGTATTTCTGGATATTACAGCCACTTACGATCGCAGAAAAACTTTGGTTTCGCTGGTGGAAAATGTGGCACGGGAAATCAGTATTCCTTTTACGGTGGGCGGTGGTATCAGCACCATCGAAGATGTCCAGGCGGTATTGAGAGCCGGTGCCGACAAGGTATCCATCAATTCCGCTGCAGTGGAAAACCCTGAACTTATCAGCAAACTGGCGGGAAAATTTGGGAAGCAATGCATTGTTTTGGCTATTGATGCCAATCTGGTTGATGGCGCATGGAAAGTCTATACGCATGGCGGCCGGTATGAAACCGAAAAGAATCTTTTCGACTGGGCCAGAGAAGGGGAACAGCGTGGTGCAGGAGAAATTCTCTTCACCGCTATGACAAAAGATGGAACCAAAGACGGTTTTGAAATTGAAGCCAATAAAAAGCTGGCTAAAGATTTAAGGATTCCCATTATTGCTTCGGGCGGCGCAGGAAAAATAAGCCATTTCACGGAAGTTTTTCAAGACGCAAACGTGGATGCAGGGCTGGCTGCCAGCATATTTCACTATGGTGAGATAGGCATTGTGGAATTAAAGAATGAATTGAAAGAACAAAATATTAATGTGAGAATATAAATCATGGAAGTAAATTTTGATA
>CAZGZO010000143.1:0-7065 GCA_964529695.1 uncultured Lentimicrobiaceae bacterium | reverse complement strand
AACGCATACTGGTACTCGACGGGGCCATGGGAACGATGATCCAACGGTATCATCTCGAAGAGGAAGATTTTCGCGGGACGCGTTATCGGGATTGGAAAAGCCCGCTGAAAGGTGATAACGACCTGCTAAATCTTACACAACCAAAGATAATTCGTGAAATTCACGAACAATATCTTGAGGCTGGTGCAGATATTATTGAAACGAATACTTTCAACGGAACCCGTATTTCGCAAAGCGATTACGGAATGGAAGATGCTGTGTATGAAATTAATCTGAGTGCAGCCCGTGCAGCTCGGGCTGCTGCTGATAAATATACCGCTCTAAACCAGAAGAAACCGCGATTTGTAGCAGGTGCTATGGGGCCTACCAACAAAACTGCTTCTATGTCTCCGGATGTTAATGACCCCGGTTTCCGGAACGTGAGTTTTGACCATCTCGTATCTAATTACTATGAGCAGGCTACTGCTTTGCTGGAAGGTGGCGCAGATGTGCTGTTGGTGGAGACAATTTTTGATACGCTGAATGCGAAAGCTGCCCTTTTTGCCATCGACAAAATTGTGGAAGAAAGGAGAAAGAAAAACGGGGGAAAAGTTGAAAAAATCCCTGTCATGGTTTCCGGAACGATTACCGATGCCAGCGGCAGAACGCTGTCAGGACAAACACTGGAAGCATTTTTTACTTCTATCAATCATGTGGATTTGCTCAGCGTTGGGCTGAACTGTTCCATGGGTGCCGAACAAATGCGCCCTTATCTGGCTGAACTTTCGCAGATTGCACCGTTTCCGGTCAGTGTGTATCCCAATGCCGGACTTCCTAACCAGTTTGGAGAGTATGATGAAACGCCACAAACAATGGCGGGTCACATTCAGGACTTTTTGGATAATCGCTATGCAAATATCGTGGGCGGTTGTTGCGGTACCACACCGGATCATATTCGTGAGCTGGTAGCGCTGGCTGAGAAGGCAGAAAAACGGGTCGTTCCAGAGAAAAAGCATGTTACTGAACTTAGTGGATTGGAGCCTGTTAAAGTAGAAAAAGAAAAGAATTTTGTAAATGTGGGCGAGCGCACCAACGTAAGTGGTTCACGGCGTTTTGCTCGCTTAATCCGGGAAGAAAAATACGAGGAAGCACTTTCTGTGGCCCGCGACCAGGTGGAAAACGGAGCGCAGATTCTGGATGTCAACATGGACGATGGCATGTTGGATGCAGAAAAAGAAATGGTGCGCTTTCTCAACCTGCTGGCCTCAGAACCTGAGATATCAAAACTTCCCATCATGATCGATTCTTCCAAATGGGAAGTCATTGAAGCAGGGCTGAAATGTATTCAGGGAAAGGGAATTGTGAATTCTATTAGTTTGAAGAACGGGGAAGAAGAATTTCTGGAACATGCCCGAAAAATCAAGGCTTACGGAGCTGCAACCGTAGTGATGGCCTTTGATGAACAGGGACAAGCGGCTACTTTTGACAGGCGCATCGAAATTTGCAAACGAGCCTATGATTTGCTTACTGAGAAAGCGGATTTCCCTCCGGAAGACATCATTTTCGATCCGAACATTCTTGCCATCGGCACCGGCATGGAGGAACATAACAATTACGCCGTCGATTATATCAAAACCACAAAGTGGATTAAGGAAAATCTGCCTTATTGTAAGGTCAGCGGCGGGGTGAGCAATCTGTCGTTTTCTTTCCGGGGAAATGATCCCGTAAGGGAAGCCATTAATTCCGTGTTCCTGTTTCATGCTATCAAAGCAGGTATGGATATGGGCATCGTGAATCCTGGTATGTTGCAGATTTATGATGAAATTCCTGAGAATCTGAGAAATCTGGCCGAAGATGTGGTTTTGAACCGGCGCAAAGATGCCACAGAAAGAATGTTGTTGTATGCCGATAAGATCAAAGATCAACATAACAAAAGGCCTGAAAAAGATAATGCCTGGCGCAACGAACCTGTGGAAGAAAGGCTGAAACATGCGCTGGTGAAAGGCATCACCGATTTCATTGAGGAAGATGTGGAAGAAGCCCGTCAAAAGTTGCCAAGGGCATTGGAAGTCATTGAAAAACCTTTGATGGACGGGATGAACGTGGTTGGAGATTTGTTCGGTGACGGCAAAATGTTTTTGCCTCAAGTGGTGAAAAGTGCACGTGTCATGAAGAAAGCCGTTGCCTACCTGCTGCCATTCATCGAGGCGGAAAAAATGGAAGGGGATTCCAATGCCGGAAAAGTTGTGCTTGCTACTGTAAAAGGTGATGTGCACGATATCGGGAAAAACATTGTAGGTGTGGTACTTTCCTGTAACAATTACGAAGTCATTGATTTGGGGGTGATGGTTCCTACCGAGAAAATATTGGAAGTGGCTGAAAATGAAAAGGCTGATGTGATAGGCCTGAGTGGTTTGATTACACCTTCACTGGAAGAAATGGTATACGTGGCTTCAGAGATGAAACGGAAAGGAATGAAGACACCGCTGCTGATTGGCGGTGCTACTACTTCCACCATTCACACCGCAGTGAAAATTGCACCAAGCTATAACGAACCTGTCATTCACGTTCGGGATGCTTCTAAGGTTACCGGTGTTTTAAATCGCTTGTTTTCCCAAAAAGATCATTCCATTTATGTGAAAGAAATTGAAGAATCTTATGAAAAACTGCGCCAACAGCATCTGGGAAGACAGCAACAGAAGAATTATCTCAGTCTGGAAGAAGCTCGCCAGAACCGGTATGTAGGAGATTGGTCCAATGGGGTTGTTGATAAGCCAAAATTAATTGGGAATCAATATTTTGAAGATTTTCCATTGGAAGAGTTAAGGCCATACATCGACTGGACTTTCTTTTTCCATGCGTGGAGGCTTAACGGTAAATATCCGGCCATTTTCGATGATCCCGTCAAGGGAGAAGAAGCCAAAAAGCTTTTTGCTGATGCGCAGCAAATGCTGGATCAGATTATTGATGGGAAATGGCTTCAGGCCAAAGGGACTGTCGGTATTTATCCGGCCAACGCAATAGGCGACAGTGTAGAGATTCAAAATGGGTCCGGGGAAACTATTCCGTTTCATTTTCTGAGAAATCAGGAAGAAAAGCAACCGGGTTATCCCAACCTTTGTTTGGCTGATTTTATCGCTCCGAAGGATACGAAAGTGCAGGATTATCTCGGCTTCTTTGCCGTAACAGCCGGTCTGGGGATCGAAGAACACATTAAAAGATTTGAAGATGATAATGATGATTATCAGGCAATCATGTTAAAAGTGATGGCTGATCGTCTGGCCGAAGCTTTCGCTGAAAAGCTGCATGAGATAGTTCGGAAAGAACTCTGGGGTTATGCTCCCGATGAGGACATTCCCATGAACCAGATTTTAAGGGAAAAATACCGGGGAATTCGTCCGGCACCGGGTTATCCGGCATGCCCGGAGCATTCTGAAAAAGAAAAGCTCTTTGAACTCCTGCGGGCTACGGAAAAAGCAAATATAATGCTTACGGAAAATTTTGCCATGTATCCGGCTGCTTCAGTCAGTGGTTACATTCTGGCGCATCCCGATTCACAGTATTTCAATGTGGGAAGAATTTTGCCTGACCAGGTAAAAGATTATGCCGAAAGAAAGGGAATTAGTGAAGAACGGGTAAAGGTGTTGTTGAATGCAAATTTAGCGAAGGACTAAGGATGTTGGATGTTAAGGATTTAAGATTTGAAATATTAGACTTAAAATGAAAGATTTTGATTTGGAGATAGATACTAACTTGAATAAACCCATGGAAGAATTAAAAGTAACAGAGCACATTAATCAGTCGGCGAAGACGCTTTTTTCATTTGAATTGCTTCCCCCCTTGAAAGGGCAAAATTTTGATTCTATATCTGAGGCCATTGACCCGTTGTTGGATTTCGATCCGGCTTTTATCAACATAACCTATCACCAGGAAGAAGTGGTGTATGATCCAATGCCCAATGGACTGATGAAAAAAAGAGTTGTAAGGAAACGACCCGGGACAGTTGGCATTACTGCTGCTATCAAATTTCGTTATGGAATTCCGGTGGTCCCACACATTATTTGCGGAGGTTTTACTAGAGAAGAGACTGAGAATGCGCTGATAGACCTGAATTTCCTGGGTGTTAAAAATCTACTGGCTGTGCGAGGCGATCCGCAAAATGGTGATAGACAATTTATTCCTGAACCTGATGGGAACACACACTCGATAGAGCTTGTGGAACAAATTTCGAAACTTAATCAGGGTGAATTTTTGGAAAAGGAACTCAAAAATACGCGTTCCACAGATTTCTGTATCGGCGTTGCCGGCTATCCTGAAAAGCATTCCGAATCACCCAATTTCGAAAGCGACCTTCATTTCCTGAAAAAGAAAGTGGAAGCCGGTGCCTCTTACATCGTAACCCAGATGTTTTTCGATAACAAGAAGTTTTTCAATTTTGTGAAAAACTGCCGGGCCAAAGGCATTGATGTGCCGATCATTCCGGGTTTAAAACCGGTTTCCACGCTATCGCAAATGGCATCGTTACCTAAAACCTTTAATGTAGATATGCCGGAAGCACTGGTAAAAGAAATGTTGAAATGCAAGAACAATAGCGAAGTTCGTCAGGTGGGAGTGGAATGGTCTATTCAACAAGCCAAAGAGTTACTGGATTTTGGCGTGCCGGTATTACATTTTTATACGATGGGAAAATCGGATAATATCCAAAAAATTGCCCAGGAAATATTTTAGAATAGGCATACGTTTTACAGGGATAATTCGTTCAGAACTAGTAAGACATTTTTTTTAAATTTGTCCAAACTGAAGGCATGAAAACACTCGATAAGTTTTTAATTCCCCAAAAACAACTCGCCGTATTGATTGATCCGGATAAACTCTCTGACGATCAGTTCGCTGAGATGTCTAAAATTGCCGGTGAAGCCGGCGTTAATTTTCTGTTTGTGGGTGGAAGCCTTCTTACAAGCGACACCTTGTTTCGTTGTGTTCGCACGCTGAAAGAGAACAGCGATATTCCAGTGGTTCTTTTTCCCGGAAATACTTATCAAATAAGCCGCAATGCTGATGCTATTTTATTCCTTTCACTAATCTCGGGACGTAACCCGGATATGCTTATCGGAATGCATGTGATTTCTGCACCGTATATTAAATTAAGCGGACTGGAAGCCATTCCTACCGGTTACATGCTTATTGATAGTGGAAAGCCTACTTCGGTGACTTACATGAGCAATTCCATGCCCATCCCTCGTGATAAAAATGATATTGCCGCTTGTACTGCCATGGCTGGCGAAATGTTGGGACTGAGGTTGATATATATGGATGCCGGTAGTGGTGCCGATGTCGCTATTTCTGAAGAAATGATCAGTTTTGTTAAAGGTTCCATTGATGCTCCCCTGATTATCGGTGGTGGTGTCAGAAGCCCTCAAATTGCAGAAAAGATGTATAGGGCTGGCGCTGATACGATTGTTATCGGAAATCATTTCGAAGAAAATCCAAAAGAAATATTTGACTTTATGGAGGTGGTTCATAAAGTAAATGGCCAGTAAAAATTAGTCATGAATTTCCTAATTGTCACAAATTCATGCCGATTCGTGTTATTTGTGGCTCTCGATAGGCACGTGCTACAAGCGCACCAGCGTTGGGATAAAAGAGCGATTAGTTTTGGCTAAAGCCAGAGGAGTATTTTCCATTGTAACGGGCATAAATGCCTGTCTTAGTTATTTCCTCATCATAGAGCATCATTAAGCCCGGCATTCCAGACTGCCGTCAGGCAAGTAATACCGGGCAAATAAAGAAAACCAGGACCCGGGCTTTAGCCCTAAAAATGAATTTATATCGAGCTCACGTTAATTAATTCCATCCGCAACATATTCAAAGCTGCCAGTGCAGAACGCCTGATGTTCCTACCTCGGTGTTCCCCAAAATGAAACTTTTGAGAAATCACACCATTGGGTCCGGCCAACGCAATCCAAACTGTTCCTACGGGCTTTTCTTCTGTGCCTCCGTCAGGACCGGCAATGCCGGATGTGGCTAATGCATAATCAGTTTTAAGCCGTTCGCAGGCACCTTTGGCCATTTGTTCCACTACTTCCTGACTGACGGCGCCGTGTTCTTCAAGATCGTTGGATGAAACACCCAGTTGATTCATTTTAACATCGTTGGAATAGGAAATAATAGAACCCTGAAAGTAATCAGAGCTTCCCGGTATGCTGGTAATCAAGTGTGCGATATAACCTCCTGTGCAGCTTTCTGCAGTGGCGACAGTTTTCCCTTTTTCTTTCAAAATGTTACCGACTGCTTCTTCCAGCAAGATATCATCATATCCAAAAATTACTTCTGGTACGATTTGTTTGATTTTCTCTGTTAAATGCTCAAGTTCTTGTCTCAAGGCCTGTTTGTCGGGACCTTTTGCCGAAAGGCGCAACCTGACTATGCCCGGCTGCGGTAAATAAGCCAACTTGATGTGAGCTGGAAGACTGTTCTCCCAGTCCTGTATTTTTCCCGCAAGAAAAGATTCACCTACGCCTGTAGTCATGATGGTTTTGTGAACAATAGCTCCCATTTCGAAACGTTTTGCCAGCCTTACGAGAACTTCATCGGTGAAAAGTGCCTTCATTTCGTAAGGAACACCGGGAAGTGACACAAAAACTTTATCGTCTTTTTCGAACCACATTCCGGGTGCCGTCCCATTGTTATTTTGCAATGGAATGCATTTTTCAGGAATCAGCGCTTGCATTTTATTTACTTCTGTAACCTGATAATGACGAGCCGCAAAAATCTTCTTCACATTTTCAAAGGTCCCTTCGTCAAAGACCATTTCTGAGTTAAAATACTCAGCCAGAGACTTTTTGGTAATATCATCTTTCGTGGGACCGAGGCCTCCGGATACGATAATGATTTGTGCCCGTTCCGCTGCATGGTCCAAAGCGGTTTTAATCGCATGGTCATCATCTGCAATGGTGGTGATCTGAACCACCGAAATTCCTGCTTTATTCATTTCTGATGCCAGCCAGGAAGCGTTGGTATTCACCACTTGGCCTATCAGTAACTCGTCGCCTATATTGATAATCTCAGCATTCATCTGTCTAAATT
>CAZGZO010000142.1:5700-7126 GCA_964529695.1 uncultured Lentimicrobiaceae bacterium | reverse complement strand
AGTTTTTTCAACTGTTCCAGGATAATTCCACCATGTTTATCTTTCCACTCATAAGCATGGTTCATAAACTCATCTCGGGTAATCTTACTTTTGTCAATTCCTTCCTCTGTCAGTTTTGCCACCACTTTAGCTTCAGTTGCTATAGAGGCATGATCCGTTCCCGGAACCCAGCAAGCATTTTTGCCCTGCATCCGGGCACGACGGATAAGTACATCCTGAATGGTGTTGTTCAGCATGTGTCCCATGTGAAGCACTCCCGTAACGTTCGGCGGGGGGATTACAATCGTATAAGGCTCTCTGTCATCCGGTTCCGAATGAAAATATCTTTTCTCCATCCAGTGGCTGTACCACTTCTCCTCCGTTTTTGCCGGATTATATTTGCTGGGAATCTCCATGTATATTAAATCTCGTTTTTTGAAGGGGCAAAGCTACAAAATATTGTGAAAATCAACCAGTGTTTACTACGAATGGAAGTCCATAATTACACCGAAAACCAGTCTGTTAAAATTCACATATTTCAAAAAAAGTATTCTAATCATCCTTAAGCCCCAAAAATGTGCTGAAGTATAATATTTTGTACTTTTGCCACTCAATTTATTCAACATTTAAAAAATTGTCATGAAAATAGGAAAAGACAAGGTAGTTACCATGACTTATACCTTGCGTGCTAACGACGAACAGGGAGATGTAATTCAGAAAGTTGAAGAAGGCAGGCCTTTCGTTCAGTTGTTTGGCGCCGGGACATTGTTACCCACATTTGAAAAGAACCTGGATGGACTTGAAAAAGGAGATTCTTTTGGATTTCAACTGATGGCTGACGAAGCTTATGGTGCTCCAACCGATGATGCTATTATCGAACTGGAAAAAAACATCTTTATGGTTGATGGAAAATTTGATACTGAATTGGTTGCTGAAGGAAAAATGCTCACCATGCAGGATCAACATGGAAATCCCATCGATGGCAAGGTAATGGCTATCAAAGAAAACAGCGTAATTATGGATTTCAACCACCCGTTAGCAGGTGAAAATCTATATTTTTCAGGAAAAATTCTGGATGTCCGTGAAGCTTCATCTGAAGAAATCTCACACGGCCACATTCATAGCCCGGAAGGTCACCACCACTAAGAAATTATTTACCAAGAAGAAAAACAGCAGGCTTTTTATTAAGGTCTGCTGTTTCTTTTTTCCAGCGTGCGATACTTTGAGAAATAATACGTTCGGTGGGAAGTGTTAACTCGCAGGCGACACAAAGCATGCTTTGTGGTCTGCAGTTTTTTATAAGGCTCTCCAACATCTTGTTATTTCTGAAGGGCGTTTCTATAAAAATCTGTGTAATACCGCGTTGCGCATCCGCTTCCAAAGCTTTAATTTTCTTTGAAAGTTGAGCTGTATCCTTTGGAAGATAACCGTGAAAACAAAATTGTTG
>CAZGZO010000142.1:0-5600 GCA_964529695.1 uncultured Lentimicrobiaceae bacterium | reverse complement strand
TCAATGGGGATGGGATGCCCAATTTCCTTCAAAAATCGCCTGGCAGTTCTTGTTTTTTCTACTATGAAATGACTTAGTTGGTAAACAATCGGCAGGTTGTATTCAGGGATAACTCTTTTATAAGAAGCATTATCCCCCAGCGTTGTTGGAATAAGATATAAAGTTCCTTTTTTCATGCCACGAAATTTTTCAAGTAAAAGGAAGATGGTTCAAATCCACATTTCCCCCGGAAATTAAAATACCTACCTTTTTTTCTGTCACATTTATTTTGTTTTCTAAAAGAGCTGCCAACGGTACGGCCGAGGAAGGCTCTATAATTATTTTCATCCTTTCATAGACCAGTCGCATCGCTTCAATAATATTTACTTCTTCAACCGTAACGATCTCAGAAACAAATTCCTGAATGATGGGAAAAGTATATTTACCTAAGGAAGTAAGCAAACCGTCAGCTATGGTCATTGGATTTATACTTGGAATAAATTTTCCGGAATAAAAGGAACGGAAAGCATCATCAGCACCAGCCGGCTCGCATCCAATGACTTTTGTTCCCGATGAGAAAAACCGGGCTGAAAGCGCTGAACCGCTAAGCAAACCTCCTCCACCCACCGGGCATAAAATTAAATCCAAACCCGGTTTTTCTTCAACCAATTCTTTTACTGCTGTTGCCTGACCAGCAATTACATTCAAATTATCATAGGGATGAATTTCCACAGCACCGGTTTTGGCAACAATCTCATTTAATGTCTCTTCCCTCGCAGTTAATGTGGGTTTACAAAATGTTATTTTACCTCCATAATCTTTTACGGCAGCAACCTTAACCTTTGGTGCAGTTTCAGGCATCACAATATAGGCGGGAATGTTCCGAAGAGCAGCCGCCCTTGCCAAAGCCTGCGCATGATTGCCCGAAGAATGCGTTGCAACTCCTTTATGCGCTGACTCATCATCCAATGAGAAGACAGCATTCACTGCTCCGCGAGATTTAAAAGCGCCTACTTTTTGGAAATTCTCACATTTGAAAAAAATATGGGCCCCAAACCTTTCATTTAAATAGGCGGAAGTCATAACAGGCGTCTTGTGAACATATGGAGCCATTCTCTCCGCTGCCGCCAGAATTGCTTTACTGTCAGGGTATTTCATTTCTATGAAAATAAATTATTTATAAAATTACCTCAATCAGTTTAAGTTAGTATCTTTTTCAAAGATAATCTATCGCAGGAATATAGCTTATGATTTAATCTTTTGAGTTCTTTTGAGATTTCAAACTAAAATTTAAGTTACAACACTTAAAACAACTCATTAATTTATTGCATATTATTCTAGAAACCGGAGTTTATAAAAAAACTGGCAACTAAAATTTTAGTTGCCAGTCTATAGTTTTGCTAAAATTCAATTAAAACCTTAACTTTTTATCTATTTCTTCAATATGAGCTTTGAACTGACGGTCTGTTTCCATCAAATTATTCACTGTCCGACAGGCATGTAAAACGGTCGCATGATCTTTATTTCCACATTGTAAACCTATACTCGCCAGAGAATTTTTTGTATGTTTTTTTGAGAAAAACATTGCCATCTGCCGTGCCTGAACAATTTCCCGCTTTCTAGTTTTGGAATTTATCATATCCAGGGTAATTCCAAAATAATCGCAAATTACTTTCTGAATATAGTCAATAGAAATTTCACGGGTTGAATTCTTAACAAACTTGTCAATCATCTGCTTCGCCAATTCCAACGTGATAGCTTTTTTGTTCAAAGAAGCTTGTGCCAGAATAGAAATCAGAGCCCCTTCCATTTCTCGAATATTGGTAGTAATATTATAAGCCAGATATTCAACCACTTCATTGGGCATTGTAATGCCGTCCACATAAAGTTTCTTCTGAAGAATTGCTATTCTTGTTTCCAAATCCGGTGGTTGCAAGTCTGCAGCAAGTCCCCATTTAAATCTTGAAAGCAAACGTGGCTCCATCCCCTTCAGTTCCACTGGTGGCTTATCACAGGTAAGAATGATCTGCTTGTTATTTTGATGCAGGTGATTGAAGATATGGAAAAAGACATCCTGGGTTTTTTCCTTTCCTGCAATAAACTGTACATCGTCCAAAATCAGCACATCAATCATCTGGTAGAAATGAACAAAATCATTATGATTATTATTCCTAACAGAATCAATATACTGATTTATAAACTGTTCCATTTGAACATACAGTACAATTTTATCCGGAAAATTATTTTTTACCTGAAGACCAATCGCATGAGCCAAGTGTGTTTTACCCAAACCTACATTACTATATATAAGCATCGGATTAAAAGCAGTTTTACCAGGGTTTTCAGCAACGGCCCACCCAGCTGACCTGGCTAACCTGTTGCAATCGCCTTCAACAAAATTGTCAAAAGAATAACTTTCTACAAGTTGAGATTCTACTTTCAATTTCTTTAATCCGGGAATAATAAAAGGATTGGGAATTTCACGGGACTTACTATTACCATTTGTCAAATCCAAAGGCATAATTACGGGCTTATTATCCACGTTCTTCTTGTTTGTAGTAGGATAATTCACCGTAACAGTATTTGGGTTCTCATAGGTCGGTTTTTCCATTATAATACTGTATTCCAATCTCCCGGCAGGGCCCAATTCCTTTTTAATAGTCTTTTTTAAAAGGTGAATATAATGCTCTTCAAGCCATTCATAAAAAAACTGACTTGGCACCTGGATTGTTAAAATATTGTTTTCCAACTTTATCGGAACTATGGGCTCGAACCATGTTTTAAAACTTTGGTAAGGGATATTATCTTTTATTACAGCAATACACTTATCCCATATTTCTTCGTGTTTTTTTTTCATTTGTTGGTAAACTTTCTTCAATAATTACTTTTTTGTGATGAATGAAATTGATAAATATTTAGAAATCAAATATTGACATTTTTCCAAGCGTTTCGCATAATTTCTTAACAAATAAATAACATAATTGGTGTAAAAAAAAGGGATCCCACTATTGACTTTTATCTTTTTTTGTCGTATATAACGCAAATACTTATTTTACATCAACTTATTATTTTTCTGTTATTTAACAAAAACGCCATAAATATTATCAAATCGGCTCATAATTTTTTCCTTTTGATTTTTTTGTACCACCAAAGTCCAACGACAATTCTTTGCAAAATTTCTGTCAACAATTTCAATTTCACACTCGTGAATAACCTTCATAACATCATTTGTTAACGGGTAATCGAACGAAATATTTATCTCTCTGGTAATCTTGCCTGTAACAATTTTAGCAGCATTTAGAGCTTCAATTGTCGCTGATTTGTAAGCCTTTATTAGCCCGCTCACGCCGAGCTTTGTACCTCCAAAATAGCGAATAACTACTACCAGAACATCACATAACCCAAACGAAAGTATCTGATTTAAAATAGGTTTTCCTGCTGTTCCAGCCGGCTCTCCATCATCCGAACTTTTAAATATCACATTTTCCGGGTCAATATTATAGGCATAACAGAAATGTCGGGCATCATGAAATTCTCTCTTCAATCCTAAAAGATATTCCTGCACTTCCTTTACATCTCGCACAGGATAAGCCCGTGCGATAAATTTACTTCCCTTATCCTTATAAAGTCCTTCAGATGGTGCAGTTATGGTTTTATAAAAATCGCCATCTAACATATTCAAAAGTAATAAAATTTTGTTTTTTTTGTCCTTCTATCCGCTTAAAATAAAATAAAAAAATTCATTCATGTAGATATGTATTATTTAGGTACTTGTCATTTGCTGTAAATTATCCAAATGGTATCATCAAATACTATTTTCGCAAATTTGATTTTTTTATCTTAGCATAAAAAATAATGAGCACAACGAAAAAGAAAACAAAAAAAGCCAAAGGTTCTGGTAGTCTATCGACCGTACTTCTGGTTATTTTACTACTTGCTGTGATTGCCGCAGTTATTGCCTACTATTTTTCAAAAAAACCAGTGCCACGCGCGCATCCGAAAACAGAACAAATTCAAAAAAGGAAGACAAGCGAAAAGAAGACGCAAAAAAACACTACTACCGTCAGTTCTGTAGTTAAGACTATTCTTGAAGGAACCTGGGTTAGCCAAAACGACGGAGCTATATTGGAATTTCACCATAATTTATTTAGCATAGATTTACCATCTGTTGACAGTCATAACTATAAAAAGGGAGACTTTTCAATTAAAGGGGATCAGATTACTTTCTCTTACACTGGGGAGAACGCCACTTGCGGCAAAGAGAAAGGAGTCTATACTTTTAAATTATCTGATGGAAGTTTACAACTAAAAGCCAAAAAAGATGCCTGTAAACTCAGAAAGCACAAACTCGTAGCAACCTGGGATCGTTTTAACGTAAAATAAATCTAAATTCAAAACGAATTGCTATTAGAACGGCCTCTCCGGCGAACAGCTAATAAAGATATTTGATTTAATTTGTTATCCGCTCTTTACAGAGAAAGGTGGCCAATTACTATTCTCCAACCATGCGCTGTTTTTTTTGCATAAGCAATTTGGGTCCCATCAGGAGAAATTGCCGGGTTACTTACAAGCTCATTCGCACTCACAATTTTCAGGAAGCTACTCCCATCGTGCCCAACACTTGCGATAGATTCATGTCCATAATTTCCCGGAACAAAATACAACCGCCATGAATCCGGCGACCAGGAAACTCTCCCCCTACCCTGGTGCAATAACTTAAAAAAATTTCCAAACCAGTTGGTCAACTTAATTTGGTCACTATTATTATAATCATGAACATGATAAGCCAGAAATCTGCCGTTAGGACTAAATACCGGAAAAGAAACATCACCTTGATCTTTGGTAATCAAATTCAAGTTATTGTAGACCAAGTCATAGGTAAATATTTGCCAATGATCAGTAGTTGGATCAAATCCGGAAAAAGCCACCAGGCGACCGGACGGTGAAAAAGAAGCTTCGTGAGACTGAATCTTTTTGCGAAAAAGCAAACTCTCCTTGTTGGTTTTTAAATTTTTGTAATAAATGTGCCATCCTTTGGCTCTATCTGAGTCAAAAGCCAAAGCATCTTTACCATCGATCCAGACAGGATGCTCATCATTGGACAAGGATGTAGTCACCCGAATGATTTGATGCGTTTTCAAATCGTAAACATAGATATCCCAATTCCCATTTTGATTGGATTGATAAGCCAAATAGCGCCCTGAGGCACTCCATGCCGGGAACATCATATCACCCTTATTTCCTAAATTGAGAATCGAAATCTTAGGATAAGACTGTGCTGAAGCAAAAGAAATCAGGACCAGAAAGAAAAATAAAAATGTAAATTTCTTTTTAAAACAAAGGCTTTTAATGTTGGTTTTTTTAAGCACCTTCAGAGAGGAGTTAAGGTTCATATTTTTTCGCATTATTATTTGTCACAACCATTTTTTCCTTTTGAAGTAGATTAACATTCCTCCTGCCAGTATTACCGCCGCAACCCACCAATAGGCATAGCCAAGTTTCCACTTTAACTCCGGCATATGCTCAAAATTCATCCCATAAACACCGGCAATAAAAGTAAGCGGAATAAAAATTGCTGCAAATATGGTTAATACTTTCATAACCTCATTCATTTTGTTGCT
>CAZGZO010000141.1:0-7139 GCA_964529695.1 uncultured Lentimicrobiaceae bacterium | reverse complement strand
TTTTTTGGGTCCTTTACCATGGTTGTCAAAACTCCAGAACCAGGAATCGATCCAATAGGCATCGATCGGATAATCATGCGCTTCAATTTTCTGGATTCGCTCGATTGTTTGTTGTTGGTTGGTGTATGCACCATACAAAACACCAAATGCCCACGCCGGTGGCAAAACCACGTTCGTATCAGCTGACGCCGGAAGAGGATGCGTTGCTACCTCATGCTTTTGAGGTGATGAACAACTTACAAACTGAAGTAAGCCGATTGCGACAACGGGGATCAATATTCTCAATAATTTCATTCTATGGTGATTTTTTTCAATCTTTTAAGTTGATTGGTTAAAAGAGATAAAATGTAATATTTGGGAGCATTATTTCTACCTGCTTCATTGGGTCTCCAAAAATTTCTCAGCAAATCGTTTGCCCAATTCACGCTGCGAAGCTGAATTAAAATGCGTATTGTCACCTTTTTCATTCAATCCTTCTGAAGAGATCAAATAACTATTTTTGTCGGTGGCCACATACTTCTTCTTTTGCTGATTGATTCCTGCCCAGTGAGCATGCCTTTCAGCCGGTTCGGCATATCGTCCCAATTCACCGATGAATACGGGGATGGCATCGTTGCCGACGATTTTCCGGAATTTTCCAATCAAAGTGCGAAGATTAGCTTCGTAGCTGGAAATCATTGGTGGATGAGCATCACTTTCGCCTTGGTGCCAAAGGATTCCTTTGATAACTCCATCCTGTTTTGCCCAATTTACTTTCGACTCAAAATTGCTCAACAGTTGCACATGCCGAAACAACGAATCACCAATCCATTGCTCGATTGAACTTCCGCCGATAGCACACGGAATCAGACCAATCGTCACACTATCCGGCACCGATTCGAGCAATGTTCTTGCAAACGACATCCCACAATCGAGTCCCTTCATTTTGGGTTCGTAAAAATGAAGTGGTTCCTTGGCTTCGATCCATTCCCCATCTTTGTCAATCGTCAGGATGCGTTTGTTTGGGATAGTATCTTGCGGTTCAACATGTCCGCGACCGGCCATGTTCGATTGACCGGCAAGAACGAAGATCCAGAAATTTTCCCTGGATGGAAGTTTTTTCAGGGGAACAACTTCTTTCGGAAAGTATTTTGTTCGTTTATCAACTTTCTGACTAAATGAAGCTATCGGTAATAAAAGGAATGCAAGAACGATTATTTTTGACATATTGCTAATTTAATAATTGTAAAATACAGCCTTTTCGTCTGTTTGACTTTTTAATTGTGCAATGTCCCAATTTTCCGGGATCCTGCGCCTTTGGCCAGACCGACATTTAAATCACCAAGTTCAGCACGGGCTTTAACCGCCACCTTCTCCAATTCTGCAGCAACGTTCGGATGATATTTTATCACATTAAAATGCTCACCCGGATCACGGCGCATATTATACAATTCTGAACTTTCAACCGTTGTTTTCACCCGGGGCCCGGCATAACCATTCTTGCCTGGTCGGGCATTATACGACTCATAAGTGTGGGGCAATACCAATTTCCAATTACCTTCGCGAACAGCGTTCAAGTTGTTCTTTCCGTAGTAATAATAAAGATCTTTACGTGGTTCTGCATTCAGATCCCCTTTTAGTAACTTTAGAATGCTCACGCCATCAATTTTTTTATCGGGCAACTTCCCGCCGACAATTTCAGTTAGGGTGGGCATCAAGTCAATCGCACAGGCGAGCTTATTACAAATTTTACCCGCCGGAATTTTCCCAGGCCAACGAATGATGAACGGCACACGTTGACCGCCCTCCCAACTAGTTGTTTTCCCTTCACGAAGTCCGCCAGCTGAGCCTGCATGATTGCCATAGTTCAACCATGGTCCATTGTCCGTCGTAAAAATAACAATCGTGTTATCATCCAAACCATCGTCATGCAGCGTTCTCAGTATTTGGCCAACTGACCAATCAATTTCCTCAATTGCGTCGCCATACAATCCCTGTTCACTTTTGCCCCTAAATTTGTCGGAAACCCCAAGTGGCACATGAGGCATGTTGTGAGGAACATACAGGAAAAACGGTTTATTTTTATGTCGATTGATGAAATCAATGGCTTTTTCAGTGTAGGTTGTTGTCAACTGGTTCATCCCTGCATAATCCGTAATGTGGCCCACAACTTTATTGCCTTCAATAAGCGGCAGATCGGAATACCGTGATTGCCACGTTCCGGGCTTGGCACGGGAACCATCTGGCATTACCGGCCACATGTCGTTTGAATATGGAATTCCATAATACTCATCAAAACCGTGTTGAAGTGGTAAAAATTTTTTCTTGTCCCCCAGGTGCCATTTACCAAAGATGGCTGTTGCATAACCCTTTTCCTTGAACATTTCGGCCAGTGTCTTTTCCTTGGGGCTCAAACCAATGGTATCCGAAGGAAACAAAGCTCCCGAAAAACCGATCCGGTTTGGGTAGCAGCCCGTCAAAATGCCAGCCCTTGATGCTGTGCAAACCGGCTGAGCGGCATAAAAGTTGGTAAAGCGTATTCCCTGTAATGCCAGACTATCAATGTTTGGAGTCTGAAATCCAGTTGCGCCGTAACAACCAACATCACCATACCCCTGATCATCAGTAAAAATCAAGACCACATTCGGAGAATGTCCTATTGAAGTTTTTTGTGTAGTACACGAAACTGTCGTTGCGATTACGGCAAGGCCGAGAGTTAAGTTTTTCATTTTGAGAAGATTTAATGATGATTGGTCATTTTCAACCTATTTTTCAAATGATGTCCCTTCAAAAATTGATTTTTTGAATTCGTCTTTTCTTTTTATTTCATAAAATCACCAATCAACGGAATCATAGAAATTTATCAATCGTCATTCACTCTAATAGTTTTTTAATTTGCGATCTAAAAACAAGAATATCATTCCTGATGTTTAAACATTCCTGAACGTTCGGTTTCTAATCATCCGTGATTGGCTTTCTCATACTTATGAAAATAGTTGTCTATTATTTTGAAAGAGTTGAGAGTCCTTTAAAATTTAATTTCAGCATAAACAGGCAAATGATCCGATGGATATCGACAATCCTTGGAATCGCTTAAAACCGCATATTTTAGTACGTGACACTTCACTGGGTTCTTCACAAAAATATAGTCGATCTTTCGGGTGACCGGCTTGCAAAAATCAAAGCCATTAAAGGTACCGGAAGGCCCGAATGGAGGCGTTTCACTGAGATCTTCCGTACTCGTAAAATTCTCCTTCGTCAGTTTGACAACATCGCTGTTTGGCTCGGAATTAAAATCCCCCATCAAAAATGCGGGTTCATTGTCCGTGTCAATCTGATCGATTTTGTGCAATATCAACTTAATGGCTTCCAAACGTGCAGTGTCGCCTTCATTGTCCAAATGGGTGTTGAAAACCCAAAATTTCGTTTTCGATTGCTTATCCTGAAAATGCCCGTAGGTGCAGATGCGCAAATAGGCAGCATCCCAACCTTTAGAAACCTTGTCGGGCGTTTTCGACAACCAAAACGTGTGATGCTCCAGCAAATTAAACCGGTCTTTTTTGTAAAACATGGCGACATGCTCCCCTTTTTGGCCGCCCTCGCGGCCCTGTCCAATGTAGGCATAATCCGGCAAACCTTCGTCAATATCTTTCACCTGCACGGGCACACTTTCCTGCGTACCGAAAATATCGGGGCTGTAAAACTTCAGTTGATTCAGGAAAAATGCTTTGCGCACCGGCCAGGCGTTCTGGCCGTCTGAAGCGATGTTCAATCGTACATTGTAAGTCATCAACTTGATATCTTGAGCTTGCGATGCCTGAAAGATGGCAATCGTCAATACCAGAAAAAATAGTTTTTTCATTCTCTTTTATTTTTAGATCTGTTAATTCATAGTCGATTTCCGATGCGAAACATTGACACCTTGTCCATGGCCGTTTATCACACTTTTTACGACACTTTCCTTGTTTCCGTTTAGCCAGAAAATCGTGATATGGTGTAATTTATCTTCGAGTGCCGGAGGTGTTTCAATGGCCTGACCAACAATGATTGGCGCATCAAAAAACACATTGTAAATCCCCATTCCCCAGACCTCATGATTTTTCACCTGATCATTAACTTTGTACGAGGCATAGCCATACGTATCGCCATGTTTCCATGCATCTACCGAAGGTGGATAATAGGGCATTTCGCTTTGATAAAAATAGACGCGGCCATTTTCACCATTCCATATGGTTTGATATTCCTGAAAGTGCTCATTGAATAAGCCATAGATCGTCACATCATCACCAGTAACAATCAAACCATTGGCACAGGTATTTTTGTCCCACCCTACTCCAATGCCATGATCGGCCCGCCACAACCACAAATGGTCGGCAATGACATCGTTGCTGTTAATCACCAAACAACGTTTCGCCGATCCTTCCCGAACACCGCCAACGCGGAAAAATAAATCGTAAAGGAAGGTGGGATTTGCAGAGTGATTCTTTTTTGCCCCGGCCTCGCCGACCTGCATCAAAGTTTTTGAAGGAATGACACTGGCATCGATCAACAAGCCAGCCACTGTTACATCGTCAACGTCAGCAACAGCAATGGCTTCATTTCCATTTTCAGGAACCAATGTGGCCATTCCAATTCCCATCATGATTGTTCCCGGCCGGGTAATTTTAAGGCTTTCACTTAAGGAATAAATTCCGGGGGTGAAAAGAATATTTTTGCCTTCTTCCAATGCTTGATTGATGGATTGAGCGCTATCCTTTTTGGCTTTGGCAACATAGAAATCATCGATTGAAATTCGACGTTCGTTGATATTCGACTGGCTCCAGTCCGTTCCTGATGAGTTTTTCTTGAGCGTTGGTACTTTTAAATAGAATCGATCATCCGAAAATGTCCAATACGGCTTTTCACGAACTTCTGGCGTTTCACTGATGGTTGTGTAAGGTTTCTCAGGCCAATTCTCAGCCGGTGCATTTTTTACACCGACAAACATCATGTTCCAGACGCCACCATTCCATTCTCCAATGGCAGAATTTCGGGTGAACCACTGTTGTTGTGAGCCTGAATAAACGGTTCCATCGATTTTGCAATCGGCCATAAACCCGCCGCTGGAGGGGCCATCAGATAATTTCAAATTTCCCTTTACATGAACACGGCGTAAGGGAGAAGCCTGCGAGACCGCCCATGTGTTGACGGTATCCTGCGGCACAATGGTTAAATTTTCAGCGGCCCGCCAAAAATTAGTCAGCACGTGATGACCGTGTGTCGATACAGAACTGACTGCGCCCTTGATGACCACATCATCCGGCGATTCACCCAAGCCAATCACCTGCATGTAATAGCCAACCATCACCTTCAACTGATAGGTTCCGGGCTTAAATAGAAAGGCATATCGATTGCTGGAAGACTCAGCTTGTTTCGTTGATTGAACGGCATAAATGGAGTCAATTAGCGACTGAATTTCAGCCATATTCATTGTTGGATCGAAAACAAACACGTTTTTCCCAAACAATGGCAAACGATATTTGTCGCCAATATTTTCTGTTTTTGCATGCTCGGTTCCGGAACAACCGGCTTGAGCAAAAGCAAGCATCACAAAAAAACCAATGATCAATTGTCTGATGTTCATGCTGATTAATTTACCAGTTCAAAACTGTCCTTCAGTCGGATATCCCGCGATGAAGCACCAATCATGAGATCAAATTCACCGGGTTCGGCCACCCACTTCAAGTCATGATTGTAAAACGACAATTTCTCTTTGTCAATCGTAAAATGGACCGTTTTCGACTCGCCAGCCTTTAAGTGAATCTTCTTAAAGCCTTTCAGCTCCTCAACCGGCTGCGCTATCGAAGCGACCTGATCCCGCAAATAAAGCTGTACGATTTCATCCCCATCGTAATTTCCAGTATTGGTAATTGTTGCACTGACATCGATGGTTGAATTGCTGTTCATTTCCTTGCTACTCAGCGTCAAGTCACTGTATTTAAAGGTTGTGTAACTCAGGCCATAGCCGAATTCATATTTCGGATAAATTGACAAATCGAGGTACGAAGAGCGATAGTTTTTGTCCTTGTCGCTCGTGGCTGGCCGGCCTGTATTTAAATGGTTGTAATAAATCGGTATTTGCCCAACACTTCGGGGAAAGGTCATCGTCAGTTTGGCCGATGGATTGTAATCGCCAAACAGCACATCGCCAATTGCATTGCCGGCCTGGCTGCCCAGCCACCAGGTGTATAAAATGGCGGGGGCGTGATCGGCCGTGTAGTTGAAAACCAGGGGCCGGCCGGCATTGATTAAAACCACCACAGGTTTGCCTGTTGCCAGCAACGCTTTTTCCAACTCTTCCTGAACACCGGGAATGTCAATATTGCTGCGGCTTTTGGCTTCACCACTCATGTCACGACGTTCGCCAATGCTTAGAATGACGACATCAGCTTGTTGGGCCACGGCCACGGCTTCAGCAAAACCATCTTTGTTGTCACCATCAATGTCGCAACCTTTGGCGTACAACAGCTTGGTGTTTTTACCAACCTTCTTTTGCAAACCTTGCCATTGCGAAACGATGAAGGTAGAATCCACAACTCCGGGAACTTCCACATCCCAAAAGCCTTTGTTTTGTTTGAACGATTTCACTAGTGACCCGATAAAAGCAATCGTTTTCAAATCTTTGGATAATGGCAGCAAGTGATTTTCATTTTTCAACAGGACGATGCTTTTTTCAGCAATTTGCCGTGCCGCTTGTTCATGCTCCGGATTGTTCAGTGCTTTCTTTTGTCGCTCTTCGTTGCAATAGCGGTAGGGATCATCAAACAAGCCCAATTCAAACTTTTTGCGCAGGATTCTCCGAACGGCATCATCAATCATGGAAACCGGTACTTTATTCTCGTTCACCAGTTGCTCCAGGTGGTTTTTGTAGTCGCGACTTTCCATGTCCATGTCGCAACCTGCCGTGATGGCTTTCAAGGCCGCATCAGTTCCATCTTTCACAAAACCATGCTTGATCATTTCGCCAATAGCGCCCCAGTCACTCACCACAAAGCCATTGAAATTCCACTGGTCTTTCAAAATGTCGCGCATTAAGTACTTGTTGCCGGTCGACGGGATTCCATTAATTGTATTGAAAGAAGTCATAAAAGTGGCGACCCCGGCATCCACTGCTGCTTTAA
>CAZGZO010000140.1:0-7166 GCA_964529695.1 uncultured Lentimicrobiaceae bacterium | reverse complement strand
TCCTGTTTGATACGACTTGTGTATGCTGTCCAGTTGAATCATGTTTAGTTTTTTTCGGTTCCATTTTATTTATCATGAATTATGCCATCATTTATAATTTATTTTATACTAATATCTTACGCCAGAAATCCGTTTTTTCAGAAAGAACAGATTTACCCTTAGGTGTACGCCTGACCGACAACAAGTGTCCGATTTCGACCAGACTCTCCCACATCTCAATACGCACGAGTCCATGACTGATTTATTTGTTAATTTGCAGGATAAATAACATCATTTTGGAAAACAGACAAACGGTCCACCATTTTTACATCCAACGCGTTGAAGAACTTTCTGAGGCGCTGGCAATCCTACAGAAAAAAATCAAGACAATCTCTACTTTACGGGTGATTATTTTTTTTGTAACCCTGCTAGGTATTTATATCATGTCGGGTCAATCCTTGACCGGATTAATTATTGTTGCCGTCATCGGATTGATTGTTTTCATCGCTCTGATTTCCAGGCATGGAAAACTATTTCCCAGAAAACAAAATACCGAAGCTTTACTTTCCATCAATCAAAATGAGCTGAAGCTTTTGGATCACGACACTTCCAACCAGGTAAAGGGCACAGAATATCTTGATGAGGAGCATCCGTTTGCCATGGACCTGGATATTTTTGGAAACCGCTCCCTTTTTCAATTGCTTGACCGGAGCGCCACTCAGGGGGGCCGTGAGCACCTTGCGACTACACTTTTATTTCCCCTGACCAAAACCAGCAAGCTTATTGAGCGGCAGCAAGCCATTGATGAATTGAAGAACCATCCCATCTGGCGCCAGGAATTTCAAGCGCTGGGAGGAGAAGAACTCCTCAACAAACAAGCCCTGGAAAGACTGCTGGAATGGAGTAAAACCTATACAGTTTCTTTCAACAAACCCTTTTATAAAATCCTGCTTTGGTTGACCCCCATTGTAGGATTTTCCGTTCTCATTCTTGTTGCACTTCATATTCTGAATATTAACGCATCGCTACTCATATTTCTATTACCCGGGGTTGCTTTTATGAATCATTCAAAGAAAATCAATATAGAACACGACCGGTTGGGAAGACAGACCGGTTTGTTGAAGAAGTATGCCGCCTTGTTTAAAAAAACGGAAGAAATTGATTTCAAATCGAAGATTCTGAAAGAAGCAAAAGCAACGCTGAGTGAATCGAAAATATCAGCAGAAGCAGCGTTTATTCATTTGTCAAAAATTCTGAAGGTGTTTGATTGGCGCATTAATATGATTGTTGGATCTCTGCTGAATCTTTTTTTTCTATGGGATATCAAACAAATTATCCGACTCGAAAAATGGAAAAAGGAACATGCACCGGATATGCCCGCCTGGTTTGAAGCCCTTTCCGAGATGGATGAAATGATTTCTTTTGCAGGATTTGCTTTTAACCATCCCGATGCGGTGATGCCGGTCCTATCCAAAGAGGAATTTGCGCTGAAGGGAGAAAACCTAAAGCATCCTTTCATAACGGAAGAAGCCTGCGTGGGGAATCCCATCTCAATTCCCGAATGGCATCGGTTTCACATCATCACCGGGGCCAACATGGCGGGGAAAAGTACTTATCTGCGCACCATCGGGATTAATCTGGTGCTGGCCGAATGTGGTGCGCCTGTGTTGGCTGATTCTTTTGAATTCGTTCCGGTACAGGTTTTTACAGGCATCAAAACTACTGACTCACTGCAGGATGGCGCTTCCTACTTTTTTGCTGAATTGCAAAGGCTGAAAGGAATCATGGACCGTTTGAGAGACGATGAAAAGCTTTTTATTATTCTGGATGAAATCCTGCGCGGCACCAATTCCGAAGACAAACAAAAAGGTTCGAAGGCATTACTGCGACAGCTGGTACAATACAACGCTGCCGGCCTCATCGCCACCCACGATTTAGCCCTGGGCGAACTGGCAAAAGAATTCCCGGAACAGATTATAAACAAGCGTTTTGAAGTGGAAATCGAAAACAATGAAATGACATTTGATTACACGCTTAAGGAAGGAATTTCACAAAACCTCAACGCGACTTTTTTGTTGAAGAAGATGAAGATTGCGGGGAATGAAAATTGAGAATATAAAATTGAATCTTTTTGGTAGAGGCGCAAAATTTTGCGCCTCTACGTTAATCCAAAATACAGGATGAGATTTAAAATCCGATACTCAAAAACTATTGGACTGGTAATCCGAACAAATACATGAACAATTTCTACTGATACTTTTCCAAAGATTTCATCATTAATTCCTTCGGGTTACCCTTCATGTTTTGATAACTATAAAATCCGTAAATCTCATCAAAATCGATGTTCTGCATTTTTTCTTTTATCCGCTGCACTTCCTTAATCGGCAAAGGAATCCGGTTCGGATAGCTATACATAACTGCAATATGTTTCATGCTCAATGCCACGTAGAAAGTATCGCCACAAAGGATAGCTCCCTTCTCAGAAAAACCTGGTACATGAAGGATACTACTGCCCGGAAAATGGCCTCCAATGCGTTTCACTTCCATGCCATCCCATAAAGGGAAACTTTCACCATCCCAAAACTGAATCTTATCGCTACCAAAAACAACAAATTCTTTTTCCGAACCAGTTAGATATACCGGGCAATCGAACAGCTCTGCCCATTCGGCCATGTTGCTGTAATAATGCGGATGCGAAATAGCTATTGCTTTCAGCCCTCCTTTTTCTTTTATAAAATTTGCGACACCCTCATCAAACATCGGTATGCAGTCCCATAGAATATTGCCGCTTTCAGATACAACCAATAAAGCGCGTTGTCCAATCGCAAATGAAGGCTTTATGACGAACTCAAAAAGATTAGATCTCACTTCTTTGATGTCAACATGATGTTCCTTTAAAAGCGAACTTGTATTCGTCCATTTCTGTCCAGCCAAGGGAACGTATTGCCTATCGTCTTCACAAATAAGGCAATTATTTCCGTGGTAATCGTTGGGGTATTTTGTGCCGCATGTAGCACATACTTTTGATAAATCATTCATCATTTGTCCATTAAAATTACTATTCCTGAAATTGATAATCCAGAGCCGGATAAGATTTAATTTATCCCGGTTCAACAACTTAAAATACTATTATAATAATTTGGATTACCCTCTTGTAGAGACAAGATCGTCTAAGAGACATTGCGATTAACGAACAGTAAAATTAAGAATTTTTGAGATTGCAGATTTTGAAAAAGTCAAAAATTACTGCGCTCATATTTCTAAAAACACATTCTAATTTGTCAAAAAAGTGATTTTTTATGAATCTTCGCACATTCTTCGTATCAACTACGTATTTTCTTCGAAAAATAAGCTTATTATTACAAGATAATTCGGATTAAACACGAATATCAAATAAAAACGTGATTTTCGATAAAAATCTACCTGTGAAAGCCATTTTTTGAGATCGATTTTAATCATCAAACAGCTCTTTTTTCAAATGCAATTAAATTTAATTTTGGGAGGCATCAGATGCTCAGAAATCATTCCGGTCATCATCCAATATCAATAAAATACTACATGGGCTTTTGGATGCGCCTGCTTAAAATCTTTCACTTGCCCCTCACTGATATTAGTGTGATCGCATCTTAAAAGTTTGATGTTTGGCAGGTTCATGATAAATCTCAATCTTCTGGCCGGCGTGTTATTGATGTACAGATTTTGCAACGAGCGAATCCCCTGTAAAGGTTTCAACTTCTTCACACGGGTTCCTGAAATATTCAGTGTCTCAAGATGTCTCAGATTTTGCAATGGCGTGAGATCTTCTACGCCGGTATTTTCCAGATTAATTTCCTTGAGATGCCGCAATTGGGCCAACGTGCCAATGTTATAAAGCGGGCAGTTAGAAAACCGCACTGAGTGAAGTGTTTTAATTGTTCCAAGCCCACTAATATCTGTCAAATTGCTGTTGTTAATAGTCAATTCAGAAAGGTTGGAAAATACTTTCAACACTTCCAATCCAGTCTGCAAACCAGGATAATTGATATTGAGTTTTTCGCGATTTACCAACTGCTGCAATTGCACACTGGTTGGAGTGGAATTCATATCTTCAATTTTGAAAAAGGCAGTCCTCCATCCTTTATTCAAATGATTCCACCAATAGTGTAGATAAGGAGACTGGTAAATCACCAGTGTCTGCGGATTTTCCTTTCTGAAAGTAAGTACATCCTGAATTTTTACATCAGATTGGTCGGCATCGATGCGTGCAAGATTGCTGTTGTTTACCAGTGGCATCAGATTACTAACATTGGTGTATTCCAAGTTTATTTTTTTCAGATTACTGAGTTTTTCCAGCGGCCGCAAACTTCTCACTGCGGTGTGACTGATGTTCAATTCTCGCAAACCGCCCATAGAACTCAAGGGTCCCAGATTGCTTACGGAAGTTCCCGAAAGGTTCAAACGGGTCAGCTGGTTCAGCATTGCCAGTGGCGCAAGGTTATGAATATCTCTGTTGCCAGCCAGATTCAGCGTATCTATCTGAAGCAACAAGTGCAACTCTTCTTTGGTAATAGTATCTTTCTTTGGTAGGAATTTGATAAAAACATCTTTCCATACCATGGGCAATTGTGTCCACCAGTTTTCTAGTTTCTCTGAATTGTAGATTACCTGACATTTTCGGTTTTTCCTATGAAATATCTCTGCTTCCTTTTGGCCAACCCCCGAATTATCGCAGTAAATATATTTCAGATTCTTCAATCCCGCAAGCGGTGACAAATCCTTGACTTTGGTGCTGTTAATATGCAAAACCGATAAAGATATCAGGTGCTGCAACGGAGTCAAATCCACAATATTTGTAGTGTCCAAATCAATGTTCTGCAAGCTGGTTAGCGAATCAAGAACAGCAAAACTTTGAAGATTATCACGAGCCAGATCGAGACTTACCAGATGGTTTAACGATGCCAAAGAATCAATCCGATGGATCTTCGTTCCAGCCAGATTCAGTGTTTTCAACCGGCTTAATCCCGAAAGATTTTTTACCGTATCAACAGGGGTATAAGACAGGTTTACCGACTCGAGATTGCGCAGGTTGCCGAGTACTCCCATGTTGGAAATCATTGTGTAAGAAGCATCCAGTTCACGCAGACCCGAAGCATACCGCATTGGCTCCAGATTTCTCACAGGACACCCGCTGATATTCAGATTCTCAAGTTTATTCAAGCTCCGTAATGGTGTCAAGTCTTCAATTAAAGTGTGAGAAACATTCACAGAAGTCAGTTCCGGCAATTCACTCAACGGATCCAGGTTGTTGATATTCAAATTACCGGCAACATTGATATTACGCGTTCTCTTGACATAATGCAACACTTCATACAGCAGTTGCGTATTAATTTGAATTGTATCAGGAACGGACTGGAACGTCGTATCAATTCTGTTCACCGTATCATTTGGCATAAATGTACTATCCACCGCCGTGGTATCCTGGGTCATTTGCAGGGAATCGATTGGATGGATTGTATCCGGCACGGCCACTTTTTTCGTTGTAATCAGGCTGGAATCAGAAAAAGAAATCACCTTTGAGAGCGGAAGCGTATCATACACGCGGATAGATTGTCCAAAATAATCTTTCCATCCCTGCGAAAGGTGATTCCACCAGTATTTCAGTTCCGAATTTTCGTTGGGTTTGTGCGTGTAAATGCTGGCAATTTTCAGCTCATTCTTTTCCTGGTTCAGATTAATTTCGATGTAGCGTGGCTGATCATTATCGATGGTATCATTGTTGAAAGTAATCCCTTTCAGCGTTCTTATCAGATTTACTTTAAAGTAGATTTTTCCCTTTGGATTCACCAAAGCATCAATTCTGTTGATATGTGTGGAAAATTGTACTTGTTTGAAAAAGAAAATCACGTCTTTCAGATAGGCCTGCACATCTTTGTTCAATGGAACCGGCCGGTTGGGAACCAGGTCACCTTCTATCTGTACTTTGTTATCCCTGAAAATTTTTAAATAACTGTTGTTGATGATGATTTCCTTTTGGGAAGGCGGATTGGAAGGATCACCCAGAAAGTTCAGTGTTGAAGTCAGATATTCCACCATCTGCTTACACTGATTTTTATATGATTTCACCGCTGTAGGACTCAGGTTTACAGTTTTTTGTTTGGCAAAAAGTCCCTGAGCCACAAATAGAAACGCAAATAGGAAAACAGTTATTTTTTTGTTGAACATGAGTTGAAGTATCTTAAAACTTGAGCTTTATCCTTATCACTAATGTATTTCAGATTGGAAATCAGCCATCCCGAATTATCTGTGTTTCGGTTAAAATATTCAAGTTCGAAATACCAGTTATGGATTTGGAAAAAATGAAATTTTACCGAATTAATGGTCTCAAACTTGAGCACCCCGGTTTTCATCAGATAAAAGAACAAGGTCAGGTAATCGGGACGGTAGTTGGTAGCAGCATAATATTCAATGTGTTTTGGATCGTCAAATGCCTTGTGCAAATCCATAAAATCAATTTCATGGCTTTGCGGATGCAGAAAGTATTTCATCTGATCCTTTTTGTTTTCCGTGGGGAAAAGTTGATGTAAATCGGCATCATAAACATTGCTGATAATCCATTTATAACCCAGGCTGTCCTGCTGCACAGTCAGGAACAAAATCAGGTTCACAGTGCCATTATCATCATTTTTAAAGGTAGCCGAAACTTCTGCGTACCAGTTTTTATCTTTAAAATTCAGATAAACCGGGTGCTTTTTGTTGGTTACATCTTCGATGAAATATTTCTGAAGCTCACCGTTTGTTCTGGGATTTGACCTGTTAAAAAGGTAAGGTAGAATTTTCCTGCGCAACGCACGGTTGTGATATCTCCGGTCGGTTTTGGCCAATGGCGTACCATTCGGCGCTTCTTCCATGTTAAAACGACGGACAAACTCGTTCACCTGTTTGTTCATGGCATTAAAAACCTGTTCGTTGCCGAGTTCCCCGGAAGGATTCAGCGTTTGCGCACTGAGTTGAATCAGTGGAAATAGAAATATCAGGATTAGAAAATAATATCTTCTTTTATACATGGATGCCTCTCTAAAATAATAATACGGGAAGTTGTTCAATTTATTATACCTAAACTACTTTCAGGCAAAAATAAATATTCCCTTTCACTAAAATCGCAAAAGGGAATAGATTCTTTTAAGGTTTAAATGATTTTAACCTTCTCT
>CAZGZO010000139.1:0-7200 GCA_964529695.1 uncultured Lentimicrobiaceae bacterium | reverse complement strand
CTTTTTGCTGGGAACCGATCAGTTTGGAAGAGACTTGTTTAGCCGGTTAATTTTAGGAACGCGGATTAGCCTGTCTGTAGGATTTATCTCTGTGGGAATTTCCCTTTTGATAGGAATCTTATTGGGCTCGTTTGCAGGATTTTATCAGGGTAGGGTAGATGATATCATCAGTTGGTTTATCAACGTGGTTTGGTCTATTCCAACCTTGTTGTTGGTCATAGCTATCACATTTGCCTTGGGAAAAGGTTTCTGGCAAATCTTTTTTGCTGTAGGACTAACTATGTGGGTAGAAGTGGCTCGTGTGGTGCGCGGCCAGATGATGAGTGCCCGGCAGTTTGAATATGTAGAAGCCGGTATTGCCCTGGGCTTTTCAAAGTTCCGCATTATGATTAAGCATATTCTGCCCAACATTCTGAGTCCCGTTATCGTGATTTCAGCGGCCAATTTTGCATCTGCCATTCTTATTGAAGCTGGATTAAGCTTTTTGGGGATTGGTGTGCAGCCTCCCATTCCATCATGGGGAAATATGATCAAAGAATATTATAGTTTTATTGTGCTACATTCAGCCTATCTGGCAATCGTTCCTGGAGTTGCCATTATTATTCTGGTGCTCGCCTTTATGACTTTGGGAAACAGCCTACGTGACGCTCTGGATGTGAGGGCTGAAACCGGAGCATAATATTTTACTTCCCGTAGGCTGTTGTATTATAAATTGTTATGACCAAACATCTAACCTTTTAAACCAATATTCTCATGAGAAACTGAATATTTCTTGTCATTTTTGCACCAACTTTTTTGTTGAGTGCTTGTGTTCAGCGCAAGAAACAAGTTTTTGTTTACCCAAAAGTCAAGAAAGACGGAGCGTCTAAACTACGGAGTTAAACTAATTTGCCACATATGAATCACTTTTGATGGATTTCTAACTGAATTAAAACAGTTTACGATTTATAGGTACTTTTGTGTAAATTAGTTACATCGATTCCACATGCAAAGTCTATCGTTTCTCGAGATCATTTCCATCATAACAGCACTTCAGCTGTTCATTTTAGGATTTGTTCTTATTGCAAACAGGACACGGTCAAGCAACCGCATTTTGTCCTGGTTCATGTTTGCCAATGGATTCCTGCTGGTTTATTTCCTTTTTTCGCTTTTCAATATCTTCAATAGTTCTCATGTTTCAATCTTTTATTATTTGCTGGGCCCCTTACTATATCTTTATATTAGGTCGTTGTGTGAAAAAAACTTTAACCTTAAATCGGGTTATTTGATCCATGGAGCTGTTTTCGCGATCTTGGTTTTGTATGTGATCATCAGAACTCTGTTTTTTAGTTCTTCAATCAGCGAAAAATGGGAATATCTAGAATCCCTGTTCTCTCAAATAATCCTGCATCTTCAAATTGCTGCCTATGTCATTGCTTCTTTTATGAGTATCTATCAGTACCGCAAAGAAATAAAAAACCACTTCTCAGCGGTTGAACAAATCAATTTGTCCTGGTTACTTCTCATACTCACAGCTTTTACAGCGATGTGGCTGGCTGATTTCATTGCTTTTTTAGTCATTATTCTCAATATTGAATCAGCAAACACGATTTACATGCTCCTTGTGGTGATCTCTATATCAATTAATTTCTTGTTTGCAAATTTTCTTGTTTATAAAGGTCTTCGACAGGCGGATGCATTCAACGGAATAAATACCCCCGAGAAGTATTCGGGTTCGAAAATTTCAGAAAGTGAAAGCATTGTAATAGCCAGCCGTCTCAAAGCTTATATGCTTGAGCATAAGCCATATCTCAATCCTAATCTGACGATTCGGGATCTTTCGGCGGAGCTTAATATGCATCACAAAAATTTATCGCAGGTGATAAATTCTCAGTTCAATCAGAAATTTTATGATTTTGTCAATCATTACCGTGTGTGTGAAGCCAAAGAAATCATGACAAAGAATATCAATGAAAAAATCACCATACTGGAAATTTTATATGAGGTAGGTTTTAATTCAAAATCAGCCTTCAATAGTGCTTTCAAAAAAAATACAGGAAAGACCCCAACCGAGTTCAAGCGACTTGTCTCCTGAGGATTATCTGCTAAAATTCAACCAAATTTTCTTTAATAAACTGGTTCTAATTCCTGAATTAGGTCGATTTCATGCCGCCTATATCATAATTTCGTAGACCGAATCTTTGAAAGTTCTTTGAAAGTAATGATAACTGCTAACAAAATGTAACAGACTAATTTAATAGGTTGATTACTATTGGACTCTATATACACTAACACGGAGTATATGAGGAAAGGTGCTTTTACATAGCCAGACTATAAACTAAAAAGTGGCACACCCCCTCTATGGACAGAAGAAAAGGAAGGGCCTAACTGCGGAGTTAAACTAATTTGGCCGTAGTTGACCAGTTTTTGCCCATACTTCGGAATATCTCCGTTTCTAAAAATTCAAATTAGTTTACTAAAAAATTATTGCTATGAAAGTCTTACGTTTAATTATGTTAACAGTATTAGTATCTGCACTATTTACGCAGTGCCAAAAAGGCCCTCTCAATGATGGTTCAGTAGATACTAGTTTGAAAAATTCAAAATTGCCCTATGTGGTTCCAACCAAAAACTACACCGTAACAGTTGAAAATGTATGTCCTGATTACATGTTTTTTGAATCAGGAGTTGCCAGTGTCCCGGAAGGAGCAAGTGGCGCGGGCCCGGCACTTCCAGGTCATTCCTACAAATTTTCTTTTCATGCAGGGCCCAGTCATAAATTATCGTTTGCAACCATGTATGGATGGTCAAATGACGGATTTTATGCTCCCAATGGAAATGGAATCATGCTTTATGATGGAAGTGGCACACCTGTTACGGGAGATGTTACTTCCCAGGTGATGTTGTGGGATGCCGGTACAGAAATGAATCAGATGCCAGGTTCGGGAAATATGCATGATGGAGCTGATACTGATGAGCCCGTGCAATTAATGTCGGTTGCAGATTTGGATCCCACACACGATTATGGTATGGTTGCAACAAACCTGAAAGTGACCCTGGATTATGATGGTGGGCATATGTTTACTGTCACCGTTGATAACCTGGATGGAAGTACGACTCCAATTTCTCCGGTTGTTTGGGTAGTGCACACTTCAGCAAATCCGTTATTTGAAGCCGGAATGCCGGATTATGGACACGGACTGGAAAACGTTGCTGAAGCCGGAGATGCTGGCCCTTTGGGCCATTATCTTGCCTGGAATAGTGGTTATGTGTCACCAATTGCTCCTGTTTTGTGGGTGGTTCATAACAAAGGTGAAATGCCAATTTTCACTGAAAATACTCCTGACAGAGGCCTGGGCCTTGAACGACTGGCTGAAACAGGTGATCCTTCCGAATTGTACGCATCATTGATGAATGATTATCAAGTAGGTGTGTATGCGGTTCCTGATGGTGAAATGGATGCAGGCCCGATATTCCCAGGGCAAAAGTATACCTTTTCATTTGATGCAAAACCCGGACAATATTTAAGCATTGCTAGTATGTTAGGAAATTCCAATGATGAGTTCTTCGCCTTTGGTGATAGCGGTATTAAATTGACTTTTGGTAACGCAACAAAAGATATTACCGATAAAGTGATGTTGTGGGATGCAGGAACTGAACCTAACGAATATCCAGGCACAAAAACTGCAAATGAAGATGTTGAAGGAAGTACAGTTCGTATACTGAATGATGGTTACCCCTGGCCGGCTGCCTCAAAAATCATTAAAGTAACCATCCAAAAAAATAAGTCAGAACGATGACAACACCTTAAAAAGATTAGAAGAGATGATTTTCGCTGAGCTGTCAAGTGAAAATTGAGTAATAAAACCCGCTCGCCTTTCAAATTGGCGAGCGGGTTTATTGTTTTGGATACTTTTCATTTTTACTAATTCCTTAAAACTTCAAATTTTAGCGAAGGATTGTATTTTATTGGAACACAAATAGTCGTTTTATTTTTAGATGTTTCCTGAAATACGTTGATCCCGAAGTGTATACCAGTGTATTAAGGCAAAAACATTAAGGATTTATGTGTTGCAAATCAATAATTTAAAACGATATTTTTATTTTAATGTAAATATTTATATGGAATTTAAATTATGAACTATGGTTTCATTTATTTTAAATTTATCTCCAAATTTACCATATGCAAAATATATATCTAATCCTTGTCATCGTACTGTTTCTTCTCGCCATTTCGGACTTAATCGTGGGTGTAAGTAACGATGCCGTTAATTTCCTGAATTCTGCTGTTGGATCGAAAGTAGCCTCTTTTAAGGTGATAATTATCATGTCTGCTTTGGGGCGGTTTATGCCAGAAAAGTAAATGACCCCAATGGTTGTAGTTGTAGTTGCAAAGAGAGCTGGAGAGCCTTTTTTCCAAAATATTCAGCCTGCCTGGCAATCGTTCCCGGAGTTGCCATTATAATTTTAGTGCTGGCATTTATGACTTTGGGAAACAGCCTGCGTGACGCATTAGACGTAAGAGCTGAAACCGGAGCGTAAAATTATTCTTCCTGTAGGTTGTTGTGTTATAAATTGTTATAACTTCATACCTTATTAACCTTATAACCCAATATTATCATGAGAAACCGGATATTTTTTGTCATTTTTGCATCACTGTTCTTGATGAGTGCCTGCGCGCAGCACAAGAAGCAGGTTTTTGTTTACCCTAAAGCAAAGAAAGTGGATACTGTGGATACTTATTTTGGTCATAAAGTGCCTGACCCTTACCGTTGGCTGGAAAATGATAATTCCGCCGAAACTAAAAAATGGGTGGAAGAAGAGAACAAGCTGACTATGAGTTATCTTTCCAAGATTCCATTCAGAGAACAGCTGCGTAAACGTCTTACGAAAATATGGAACTTTCCCAAATACGGAGTTCCTTTCAAACGCGGCGGCATGTATTTCTTCTTCAAAAACGATGGTGTACAAAATCAAAGTGTATTGTACATGCAGAAGAGCCTGAAAGCCAAACCGGAAGTGCTTTTAGACCCCAATACATTTTCCAAGGATGGTACAGTAGCGCTATCGTCCCTCGGAATTTCCAAAAACGGAAAATATCTGGCTTATGGATTAGCACGTGGCGGTTCTGACTGGAATGAAATCTATGTCATGAACATTGAGACCCGCAAAATGCTGCCTGATAGTATTAACTGGGTGAAGTTTTCAGGAATCTCCTGGAAAGGCGACGGATTTTTCTATTCAGCCTACAGCGCTCCCAAAAAAGGAGAAGAGCTCCTTCAACAAAACCGCTTTCATAAAGTATTTTATCACAAACTGGGAACTAAACAGAATAAGGATCGTCTGATATTTCATAACGATAAATATCCGCTGAGGAATTATTATGCATACACCACCCGCGACGAAAAGTTTTTGGTCGTCATGGAAACGGAATCTACAAGCGGTAATGCATTGTATGTCGCCCGATTGAATAATGTGGACCGCTTGCATTTTGTGAATTTATATGATGACTTTAAAAGTGATAACACAGTAGTCGGACATCTGGGAGATGAATTGTTAGTGCTGACCAATGATAATGCGCCTTTTTATAAGCTGATAAAGATAGATTTTAATAACCCTCAAGATCGCAAGGTAGTTCTTCCCGAAAAGAGTAAGGAACGGGAAGTGCTTCAGTCTGTTGATTTGGTTGGAAATCAGATATTTGCAGAATATCTGAAAGATGCGAGCAGTCGGGGTTATTTTTATGATCAAAATGGAAAATTTCTGGCTGAACTGAAGCTCCCAGGAATGGGAACTATCGCGGGCTTTCACGGCCAAAAAGATGATAATGAAGCATTTTTTGGATTTACATCATTTACTGTTCCCACAACGATTTATTCGCTGAATGTTGCAACCCATGCATCAACACTTTTCGAGAAGCCGAAAGTTGATTTTAATCAGGATAATTTCGAAACCAAACAGGTGTTTTATCACAGCAAGGATGGTACTTTAATTCCCATGTTTATCACCTATAAAAAGGGAATGAAATTAGATGGGAAGAATCCTACCTTATTGTATGGCTACGGTGGGTTTAATATTAGCCTGACGCCGGGATTCAGCATCAGCCGGATGGCTTTTCTTGAACAAGGAGGAATTTATGCTGAAGCCAACTTGCGCGGCGGTGGGGAATACGGTGAGGCCTGGCACCTTGCCGGAACAAAAATGCACAAGCAGAACGTATTTGATGATTTTATTTCTGCTGCTCATTATCTCATCAATGAAAAATATACAAACAGCAATAAACTGGCCATCATGGGCGGTTCCAACGGTGGATTGCTCATCGGAGCCTGTATGACACAGCAACCCCAATTATTCCGGGTAGCTATTCCTATGGTGGGAGTTATGGATATGCTTCGTTATCAGAAATTTACAATTGGATGGGCCTGGGCCTCCGATTATGGACGTAGCGACGATAGTGAAGCCATGTTTAAATATTTATACAGCTATTCTCCACTTCATAATATTAAAAAAGGAGTTCTTTATCCTGCAACGCTTGCTTTAACTGCTGATCACGATGATCGTGTGGTTCCGGGACATACGTTTAAATTTATGGCAACTTTACAGGCAAAATCTTTGCCGGAACGTCCTGCTTTAGTCAGAATTGAAACGAGGGCCGGGCATGGTGCCGGAAAACCAACAACCAAGCAAATAAATGAAGTCACAGATATTTATTCTTTCATTATGTATAACCTGGGAATGAAACCGCGGTTTGATTAATTTCTTAAAATCTTAGGTTTTGTCCGTGATTGTATTTTATCGGAATATTATTCGTCCTTTTGTACCAATTTATTCCCGGAAATAGATTGGTACTGAAATGTTCTTTAATATATTAAGGAAAGTAGGTAAATTATTTTATGTTGTAAATCAGTAGTTTAAGTTAATGTATTATTGTTAATATTTATATTGAATTTAAATTATTATGCAGGAACAGACAAATCATTTCTTTTAAATTTGTCTCCAAACTTTCTTTATGGACAAGATATATCTAATTCTGGTTATCGTACTGTTTTTGCTTGCGATTTCTGATTTAATTGTGGGCGTCAGTAACGATGCCGTTAATTTCCTGAATTCTGCTGTTGGATCGAAAGTAGCCTCTTTTAAGGTGATTATTATTATGGCTGCTTTGGGCGTTTTGGTTGGTGCTGTATTTTCCAGCGGTATGATGGAAGTTGCCAGGAAGGG
>CAZGZO010000138.1:0-7294 GCA_964529695.1 uncultured Lentimicrobiaceae bacterium | reverse complement strand
TCTTTTTTTCGTTAAACTTTCAGTTGTTAATAATTCTTTTCGGGGAAGATTCGACAAATTTTATTTAGAGGTATTTTTAAAAAAATATTTGAATTGTGAATAAAGCCAGTCTTAAGTATTCCGTGCTTTTGGGCTTCATTATATTCTGGGGTAGTGTTTTGGGTCAAAATGTGACCAAAACAAAATCTCCTGGAATGATTTTTCAGAAAGCCCTTAATTTATACAACCAACAAAATTACGGCGCAGCAAAAGCCATGTTTGATGAATGTGTTCAAACCTCAGGTTCAGAAAGGAATTTGTTATCTGAAGATGCTTCTTTTTACGCTGCCGAAAGTGCGGTAAAACTCAATGAAAAAGATGCTTTATACAGACTTACCCACTTTTCAAATCAATATCCTGAAAGTGCCTGGCTCCCGGTAGTGAACTTTTCTGTGGCCAATTTGTATTTCCAGATGCGTCGGTATGACCTAGTCATGCAAATCCTTGAAAAGGTAAACCCGAACAAATTGAATCTTGATCAGCAGGCACAATATTATTATGAAAAGGGTTTTTGCCTGTTGAGGCGAAATAAATCTGAAGAAGCTCTGCCACTGTTTCAAAAAGTGATGAATTCAGGTAGCCGATTTGCTCAGCCCGCAAATTATTATTACGCTCATATTCAGTATAATGAAGGGAGCTATGACGAGGCGTTGAGAGGGTTTCTAGCGGTGAAGGATAATCCTAAATATAAGAGTTATGTTCCCGTTTATTTGCTGCATATTTATTACGAGAAAAAGGAATATCAGAAAGCAATTGAATTGGGCAAATCATTCTTTTCCAAGCCTGGGTATGGTTCAGAGCCTGAATTGAACCGAATCATGGCAAACGCTTATTTTGAACTAAATGATTTTAAGAATGCCTTGCCTTATTTCGAAACTTATTCAAGAAATACTGATAATCAAATTTCTCCTGAGGAGCAGTACAGAATAGGCTTTACGCAATTTAAAACCGGCCATTATCGGGAGGCCGCTTCAAGCTTTCAACAAGTTACCGGACTAAGGAATGTATTGGCACAAAATGCCTGGCTGCATTTGGCATATTGCTATCTGAGAACAAATCAGATTCGATTTGCACAAAATGCTTTTGTCTCTGCATATAAATTAAAGCAGGATCCGGAACTTACAGCAAATGCATTAATCACCTATCTGAAACTTACGCTGAAAGAAAAAGGGGATTCTTACAACAATCCTGTAGCATTAGCAGAAGGTTTTCTTAAGAGTAAGTCGGCTTCCTATTCTCAGAAAAATGAGGTTTCCAAACTCCTTATCCAACTTTACCTGAATACAAATAATAAACAGGAGGCGATCAATTCAATAGAAAGAATTAAAAATCCAGATGCTTCTTTGAGAACAGCTTATCAACTTCTTACCTACCAACAAGCGGTACAATGGTATCAGACGGGACGTTTCTCCTGGGCATCTATGTATTTTAAAAGGTCATTAAAATATCGTTCTAACTCCACTTTGGCAATGGATGCTTTATATTGGATTGCAGATTCTTATTACCGAATGAAAAAATTTTCACAGGCGGCAGTTGCCTATAAAAAGTTTTTGGTCTCCAGACATGCTGTTCGATCAACACATTATCCACTTGCTTATTACGGCCTTGCTTACTCTTATTTTGATATGAATCATTATAGGCAGGCCATGGAATTTTTTCGCCGGTTTTTAACAGAGAGAAATCTGAATCCTAAACTTTCCAGAGATGCAAGTCTTAGATTGGCTGATTGTTATGTGGATGTTCAGAATTATCCGGAGGCTATATCCTTATATAATAAAGTTATAGCTACTAACGATTGGGATGAGCCCTATGCATTATACCAAAAAGCATACTGCTACGGAGCACAGGGTGATTTCCATAGAAAAGTCAATACCTTGTTGCAATTAACCTCCGGACATGTAAATTCACCCTATTATGGAAAGGCATTGTACGATATTGCTGATACTTATGGCAGTGCTCTTAACAATACCAATGAAGCCATTGTTTATTTCCAGAAACTGGTTCGGGAAAGGCCCCATGACACATATGCCCGCAAGGCCTTGGTGAAAATGGGTTTGCTTTATTATAAGAACAATCAGAACCGTAAAGCTATTGGCGTTTTAAAACATGTGATTTCCCTTTATCCTGCCACCAACGATGCCCGGGTAGCTCTGAATACTTTGCAGGACATTTATAAGGATATGGGAAATCTGGGTGCTTACTTTGCTTATGCAAAAACATTGAATTTTGTACAAGTTTCACAAAGTCAGGAAGATTCGCTGACATTTTCAGTAGGAGAGGACGATTACCTGGCTGGCAACTGCAGGGGTGTTATTTCTTCACTTACGAATTATCTTCAGAAATTCCCCCATGGAGGATTTGTCCTGAAAGCCTATTCATACCTGGCACATTGTTATGCAGGTCAAAAAGATACTTTGCAGGCACTAACTTATTATGATAAGATAATTTCTTTCCCGCAAAACGATTATACTATTCATGCGCTGACCATGGCAGCCAGAATGCGCTATGCACGAAAAGACTATGCAAAGGCTTTTACGGATTATAAAAAGCTTTCCGGGTTGACTGACAATCCATCGCTGAAACTTGAAGCAATTGATGGTTCTATGCGGTCTGCTTACCTTTCCGGAAATGAGCAGGCAGCCAACCAATTTGCACAGCAGCTGTTGGAGACGCCAAAGATTGTGGATGACCAAATTATTTTTGCTCATTATGTGCTTGCAAAAACGGATTTAAGCCTAGGGCAAACAAAAAAGGCTGAGTATCAATTTAGAATAACCAATAAACTTTCAAAAGGGAGTCTGGGTGCTGAGGCCAATTATAACCTGGAACTGCTGGCTTTTCAAAATAAAAAATACAAAGAGGCTCAAAATCAGGCCTTTGCTTTGTCAGAAAACTATCCTAACGATGCTTACTGGGTAGCCAAAGGTTTTATTTTGCTGGCGGAAACGTACAAAGCACAGGGAAATGTTTTTCAGGCTCGTGAAACACTGAAGAGTATCATTAGTAATTATCCCGGAGAGGATTTGAAAGAGATAGCACGGCAAAAGCTGGCTCAGTTGCCTAAGGAACAAAATACGAAAGAAAAAAAATAAAGGTCTAATTTTTAAAGCTTAATACGCCGAATATGTTTACGAGGAGATATCTAAAGTTGGGTACAGCGCTGTTGTTTTCAGCTTTGCTGATGGTGGTTTTTCCGGCTTTTGGCCAAAATACAGCTGACAGCCTGAATCAAAAGCATGTGGAAAATGTGACGGTTTACGGTACGTCCAGACCCATTATCCAGAAGGCCTATAAAATAAATCAGAAACCACAGCTTCCAAAGATGCATGTGAACACTGCAGTTAATTTTACTGATAATTTCAACGGGCTGGAGATTCCAACTACCATAACGTTACAACCCATTAAACCTAAGTTGATTAGCGAAGAAATTAAGGGAACGGCATGGAATAATATTGTGCGCGCAGGTTTGGGGAGCAGGATATCACCTTATGTTGAGTATTTCCATTCCAGTGGTGTAGAGTCATCATACAGGTTCAACGTGCATTTGTATCATTTTTCATCCTATAAAAACATAAAAAATTATTTACCCAGTCCATACTCAAATAACCTGGTTGAAACAGATTTTGAAAAATATTTCGATTATCACATATTAGGTTTTAAAGCTGCTTATAAACTCAATAAAAACAGGTATTACGGCCATGAAACTTCCAATGATACGGTAGGTTTTAATCCCAAGGACAGCCAGTTCAAGCAGCGGTATCAGGAGGGGGATTTTGCAGTTAATTACACAAGCACCTACCGCAATTTTGATAAATTACATCACAGGATTCATGCCGAAACTTACTATTTGTGGGATCTGCGAAATGTTTCTGAACTATTTGCAGGACTCAACTTCGATGTTCACAAATCCTTTGAAGTTTATAATCTCTTCAATCATCAGCAGGTAGGCTTGGAGGGTAAGTATTCTTACTATCAGGAAAAACCGGGGACAAGTGCGAACAGAGCGACAGACCAGTACATATATGGATTACCTTATTTTGATGCAAAATATGGAATTATATCCTTTAGGGCTGGTATCAATATTCAGTGGTTAAAGTCATTTAATCTGAACTGGCTTGGCGCAAATCATGTCAAGTTACACCTTTACCCATTGCTCAATGTAAAAGTCAATGTGATTCCTCAGAGATTCTCCCTTTTTGGAGGCGTGAGAGGCGGATTGAGCAAAAATAGTCTGAAGAAACTGGCAGCAGCCAACCCGTTCCTTTCTTCTTTTAACAATGAATATCATTGGCAAAACACCAAACTGGAATTTTACGGCGGTTTGAAAGGAAATATTGCAAAAAAACTGGATTTTGATTTCCATGCCCGTTATAGGACATTTGAGGATATGGCTTTTTTCGATTATCCGGCTATTAATTCAAACGGCTCGTATGCAGATGGATTGAACCCCATAAGTTATCTCAATACATTTAATGTTAGGTATGCCAGTGGAAGCCTCACTACATTTTCCGGCGGACTTACTTTCGTGAATTCAAGTTCAATGAAAGTTTGGTTGTTGGGTAATTACAATGAATATAACTTGGATAACAATTACCAACCTATTTATAAACCATTGAAAGAGATTCGGTTTGGATGCTCTATAAAAATGAGTAAAAAGATAAGACCTTGGATTGAAGCTTATTATATGGGAGCAAGATGGGCAAGCAAACCTTTAACTTTGTCAGGAAGCCAAATACCTTACTATTATCAGTTACCGGCTTATTATGACATTAATTTGGGGAGTGATTATCAGATTGATACGCAATTATCTGCATTTCTGAAGATTACAAACCTTCTGAATCAGGAATATATGCAGTTCAACAGCTATCCTGTACCCGGTTTGGAAGTGATGGTTGGAGCTTCCTATAAATTCTGAAAGTGTCCCCTCGGAAGCCTCATCAGGAAGGAGAAGTTTAGCTTGACTAAATACAATAAAACTAAATGATTACGCGCGAATTTTATATACAATATTGTTCATAACTTAACCTGTTTTAGTATGGTTTTATCTCATATAAAAAAGGTTTTTTTGTACCTTTGCATCTCTTATATCTTTTAACAGGAGGATTCATAGTTATTTATTATGACAGACGAACAAAAGAACATTGCCGGTGCGCAATACACAGCCAACAATATAACAGTTTTAGAAGGTCTTGAAGCGGTAAGGAAACGTCCAGCCATGTATATTGGCGATATTGGACCACGCGGATTGCATCATTTGGTATATGAGGTAGTTGATAACTCCATCGATGAAGCCATGGGTGGCTATTGTAATGAGATTTTTGTTACAATTCACGAAGGAAGTTCAATCACTGTTTCTGATAATGGCCGTGGAATTCCGACCGGGATTCATGAAAAAGAAAATCGATCGGCACTCGAGGTGGTTATGACGGTTTTACATGCCGGTGGTAAATTTGATAAAGGTTCCTATAAAGTTTCCGGTGGTTTGCACGGTGTGGGTGTAAGCTGTGTTAACGCGCTTTCAACCAAATTAGTAGCTACCGTTTACCGGGAAGGAAAAGTCTTCCGACAGGAATATGGTATTGGTAAACCGCTTGAGCCGGTCAAAGTAATTGGAGAAACTGACCGTACAGGAACAGAGATATATTTCGAGCCGGACGCAACTATCTTTACAGAGGTTGAGTATGACTTTTCTATTTTGGCTGCCCGGTTGCGCGAACTAGCATTCCTTAATAAAGGTATAAGTCTTACCCTTACCGATGAACGCGCAAAAGATGAAGAAGGCAACTTTAAAACGGAATTTTTCCATTCGGAAAGAGGATTGGCAGACTTTATTGACTACCTGGATTTGAGCCGTGAAAAACTCATTCCTGAAGTAATTACCATAGAAGGAGAAAAGAATGGGGTTCCAATGGAATTGGCCATGCAATATAGCACTTCCTTTACCGAAAACCTTCATTCATACGTGAATAATATCAATACACATGAAGGGGGGACGCATCTTGCCGGTTTCAGAAGGGCTTTGACACGAACATTGAAGAATTATGCAGAGAAATCCGGAGCTCTGGCGAAATTGAAATTTGATATTAACGGTGACGATTTCCGGGAAGGTCTTACAGCTGTAATTTCTGTGAAAGTGGCTGAGCCACAGTTCGAAGGCCAGACCAAAACAAAGCTGGGTAACTCTGAGGTGATGGGCGTTGTAGACCAGATGGTGAGCGAAGCGCTCAATATTTATCTGGAGGAGAACCCCAAGGAAGCCAAAATGATTGTGCAAAAGGTAATCCTCGCAGCCACTGCTCGAAATGCAGCTCGTAAAGCAAGGGAACTCGTACAAAGAAAAAATGTGCTCTCCGGTTCCGGTTTGCCCGGAAAACTTTCTGATTGCTCGGAACGTAATCCTGAAAAATGCGAGATTTACCTGGTTGAGGGTGATTCTGCGGGTGGTACTGCTAAACAGGGCCGTGACCGGAAGTTCCAGGCTATTCTTCCTTTGAGGGGAAAAATCCTGAACGTGGAAAAAGCTTTGCCTTATCGTGCCTTCGAAAGTGAAGAAATAAAAAATATTTACACGGCACTTGGCGTGAAAATCGGTACGGAAGAAGATTCAAAAGCTTTGAATTTGGACAACCTGCGTTACCACAAAGTAATCATTATGACCGATGCTGATGTGGATGGTAGCCATATTGCCACGCTAATTATGACTTTCTTTTTCCGCTACATGCGTGAATTGATTGAACGCGGACATGTTTATATTGCAACACCGCCGTTGTATCTGATTCGTAAAGGAAAAACAGAGCGTTACTGCTGGACAGAAGAGCAGCGTGCTGAAATCATTAAAGAATTGTCTTCTGATGGTACCGAAAAAGGATTACACATCCAGCGTTACAAAGGTCTGGGTGAAATGAATGCCGAACAGTTGTGGTCAACAACCATGGATCCGGAACGCAGAATCCTGCGACAGGTGAATATTGAAAATGGTTCGGAATGCGACCGTGTGTTCTCCATGCTTATGGGCGACGAAGTGGCTCCACGTAGAGAATTTATCGAAGCCAATGCCAAGTATGCGAATATTGACGCTTAACTTGAATAATTTAAACTAAAAACAAAGGCTGTCTCAAACATTTGGGACAGCCTTTTTGTTAATATAATGACATAAAAAAGGCCGCATAATCTGCGGCCTTGATGGGTGGAAGATGGGATTTGAACCCACGACCCCTGGAACCACAATCCAGTGCTCTAACCAACTGAGCTACAT
>CAZGZO010000137.1:0-7346 GCA_964529695.1 uncultured Lentimicrobiaceae bacterium | reverse complement strand
ATCGGAGGCTTTGTTGCAGGAGATGAAAGGGTTATCAAATACCTGAGATTTAATATGCGTTCTCAGATATTCGCTAAGTCATTGCCCATGCCGATGGTATTTGGGGCCATGAAAAGGCTGGAACTGCTCCGAGAAGATCCATCCCACCGGGAAAAACTCTGGTCCGTGGTAAATGCATTGCAGAAAGGTCTTCGTGAAGCTGGATTAAACATCGGAGTAACTGAATCACCTGTAACTCCAGTCATGTTAGATGGGACCATCCCTGAGGCTACTCAAATCACCTATGACCTTCGTGAGAATTATGATATTTTCTGTTCGATTGTTGTTTATCCGGTTGTACCCAAAGGGACCATCCTTCTGCGATTGATTCCAACTGCAGTACACACCTTGGAAGATGTGGAATACACCATCAAAGCTTTCAAAGAAGTCAAAAGAAAACTGGACAATAAAGAATATTCTGAAGAATTTAAGATTGCTGAGGGCTGATAATTTGACCACTTTTCCAAAGTTTGGAACTTTGGAAAAGTTTTAAGGTTAATTCAATAAAATCTTTTGGATATAAGTCTGTCCATTCGTCCTAATCTCAAGCAGATACACACCTTTTGGAAGATATCCCACATTCAGTGATGAAGATGGAAATGCAGTTACTTTAAGTACCGGTTTCCCTGAAAGGGAATAGATTGTAACTTCAGCTTTTCCTTTCAGATTGTAAAATTGCAACCTTCCATAAGCTGGATTGGGGAAAGCCTTCGGAGTAAATGAAGGTTTCAGTTTAATATTTTCCACTGTATAACTTTCATCGCGAACCGTGACATTTTTTAATGTTTTACTTACAAATCCAGGTGCAGAATACGTGATATCATAAGTTCCGCCTTTTATGGGGCGAAAATAAGCTCCGGATAAAGAATCAGAATAAACATCTGAATTGTTCGTGTCGTGATTATCGATAAATACATCGGCTTTTAAAGGAACCCCTGTAACACTGTCCGTTACCACTCCTCGGAATCCATCCAGCACTTGATGCATATAATCCAGAAAAGAGCGATAATTATAGTTCCAGTAAGAAGGTAAGGTTGACAGCTTAGGCATTTTAGTTGTAGATAATTCCAGGGTAAATTCACGGTCATGCATAAAATAATTCATATAATCCTGGCGTCCACCTGTTATTGAATACCAAGCATAACCGTCTGTAATGCCATTATTTTCATCCGTGAAATAACCTGGAGGGCTGTAAGTTTGTGCGGAATCAGCATACTGCCTACAAACATATTGCCACCAGGCATCATCAGCTGTATGAAACGACCATGTATCCCATGGATAATTTGCCACTTCATTTCCTCCATGCATATTGCATGACATCACGAAATGATGGGTTTTAGCAAAATTCATAAACGCCTGGGTTTCCGGTTGCCAGTTATTTCCATCCGGATGCTGACCAGCCTGGGGATCGGGATAATTGCGGTTTAAATCGACTCCGTTGGCATTAAAACGAGTAGCACCATAAACAGATGTATCACCTGAGGCATAAGTTCCATCCGGATTTGCCAGTGGGTTTATCCAGATATCCACGCTATCTACCAAATTAGTGACTTGAGGTGTCTTTCCGTAATTACTCAACAGATAATCAATTAGATGAAGCATCAGCACATAACCTGTAACTTCATCTCCATGCATGGAAGAAGTGTACATAAACTGAGGTTTGTTAAGTGTGCCGTATTTATAACTTTCGATATGAGCAAACAGTAATTCCCTGCCATCGAGCGTTTTTCCTATATCTACGATCTTACAAAGTTGTGGATAAGAAGCAGCAAACTGGTTCATGATGCTCAAATATTGATTGTAGCTCGGATAATAGTCCCATGTTTCTGTTGCCTTTAATTCCATATACTTCAATGTCTTAGGTCTCAAGATCTTCGAGGGTGGTTTTAGCAATTGATAGGGTATTCTCATTTTCAGAAACCTTAAAAAGCTTTTTGAATTAGCATAAGCATAAACAAATTCCTTATCAACACGGTCGATGGAAAGAAATGAATTCAGGCTTTGGAAAAGGGTTTGATTTGACTGAATGATAGATACCGAAAAGCGAAAATACACCTCTCCCCTGGTTTTCAAGAGGGTTTCATAATTTTGATTCCCAATCACAACTTGCGCCCTCACCAGCCTATTTCCCAAAAGGAAAATCACAATCGCTGCCAATATCAGGCGCTTCATAATGTAAATTAATCCAATAATTAGTCTATTGGGGATTTATATCGAGCCACTAAAGCATTCATTGCTAAATTTATCGACTTATTAGCTTTTACAAGAGGAAGTCTCAGGTTGTTTTTCAGCAGGCCCAGTGCTTCTAACGCCACTTTAACCCCGGCAGGGTTCCCATCTGCAAACATCTGATGTAGGATGGGCATTAAGGAATAATGAACCTCTAATGCCTTTTCATAATCTCCTGATTTAATTAACCTTACCATATCTGAAAAGGGTTTTGGGAAAGCATTAGCCACGACGGAAATCACACCGGTTGCACCCAACGTCATCATTGGAAAAGTTATGGCATCATCCCCTGAAAATACTTCAAATCCATCAGGTTTTTCTCTCAGAATATCCATAATCTGGGTAAAATCACCAGAGGCCTCTTTAATGGCCACAATATTATCGAAATCACGTGCAAGGTTCAACGTAGTCTCAGCTGAAATATTCGAAGAGGTTCTTCCCGGTACATTATACAATATAATAGGCACAGGAGAACTTGCAGAAATAGCCTTGAAATGATTATAAATTCCCCGCTGGTTTGGTTTGTTGTAGAAAGGGGCCACCGAAAGGATGCCATCAATACCTGTAAAATCAGTTTTTTTTATTTTACTGACAATGGCCTGTGTACTATTGCCTCCCATTCCCATCACAATGGGCACACGTCCATCTACAGTTTCCAAAACGATATCCATTACAGCGCCTTTTTCATCTTCAGTCAAAGTAGGAGCCTCACTAGTGGTTCCCATCGCTACAATAAAATCAACGCCGCCATCAATGATAAAATTAAGGAGCCTTTCCAGACTTCCGAAATCAATGGTCCCATAATTATGAAACGGTGTTACAATAGCCACCCCAGTCCCATTGAGTTTTGTTTTGTCTTTCATAAGAATAAATTTTTTATTGTCGCCTGCCACACAGCAGACAGGGACGTGCCACTCAATCCTTATTTATGACTTTAACATCCTAAAAAAGATTGAATAAACGCTTCATCGGTTTATATCGATATTAAGTTGTGAAATATAATGTTTCACCTGCTTATAAAACTCTTCGAAATCCATCTTTTCTCCCGGCTTGCCGATTGAAACATCAAAATGCTTTCCCGGGCCTGAAAAATTGGGTCCCACTTTCATTTGAGCCTTCACATCTTTGATAATCTTTTCATTCTTATCCCGATCATCTCCGGCAAAACATATCAACACATCAAATTCATGAGCTGCCAACCAGTTTTTCAAAGGAGCTTTTTTATGTTTAAACAGGTTAAAATCCTTTTTCCCAAATAAACGCAACAAATCGCTTCCCGGTACGGTCTCATCCACTTTTTCATGACAAAAAGCGAAAGCCTCAACTTCGCGAACTTCGCTTTTTACATCAGACAAAAAAGACAAAATCTCTTGATAATCGTCTTGGCCCTTCGCCTCAAAAAATAAACACAGCCTCGAAATCTGCTGATAGGACTCTACATGAGCCCCATCACCATTCACTTTTAAAACCAAGGCATCATCATTACTTTTACTCATTTTTTGTTCAGGCGAATTTGTTTTAAAAATTACCGATCTGCGCATTTATTGCAAATGTAAAACTAACAAAGTTTTCGATAGCTGCTAAAAATAAAATACCTTTGAGCTAAAAAAATAAGGAAGGCTTTTTTATGAAAGTAACGTTTTTAGGTACAGGCACTTCTCAGGGTATTCCTGTAGTTGGCTGTAAATGTGATGTTTGTACCAAAGGAACAAAAAAAGATCATCGCCTTCGAACTTCGGTGATGATTACTCAAAATAATACACAAATCAATATAGATGCAGGCCCTGATTTCAGATATCAATTACTCCGTGCCCAAGTTGATAGACTTGATGCTATTCTCATAACCCATTGTCATAAAGATCATATTGCCGGGTTGGACGATGTTCGCTCTTTTAATTACCTCTACAAAAAAGCGATGGATATTTATGCTGTTCCACGTGACCAAGCCACCATTAAACAGGAATTTTCTTACGCTTTTGACGAGATGCCTTATCCCGGTGTCCCGGATATGAATCTAATCAATATGACAGAGGAACCTTTTAAAATTGGCGAACTGGAAATCATCCCCCTTCCGGTGATGCATGCCAAGATGAAAGTCATGGGATTCCGCATTGGTGATTTTTCTTACGTAACGGATGCCAATTATATTCCTCCGGAAACGCTTGACAAGATGGCCGGCAGCAAAGTAATTGTAATTAATGCCTTGCGCAAAAGACATCACGCCTCCCATTTCAATCTTGAAGAAGCAGTGGAAGTCTTAAAAAAGCTGCATCCCGAAAAAGGCTATCTTACCCACATCAGTCATATGCTGGGATTTCATGATGAGATTGAAAAGGAACTTCCCCCTTTCATTAAGCTAGCTTACGACGGATTGGAACTTGAGTTGTAAAACCAGAACTTTATTTGTTTGATACAGAGAGAACTACTATTTCAGTTCGCCGGTTTCGAGCTCTACCTTCGGGCGTAGCATTATCGGCAACAGGCTTATTATTACCATAGCCTTTGCAGGAAAGCCGTGAAGGAGTGATACCGCGCATTACCAAATAATCAAACACTGCTTTGGCCCGGTCCACAGAGAGCTTCAGGTTATAAGCTGCGGTTCCAATATTATCGGTAAATCCTGAAATCTGTACCCTGATGTCGCTGTTTTGTTTCAGAAAAAGTACCAGTCTATTCAGCTCAGGAAAAGCTGCAGCGCTCAACTCCGACTGGTCAAATTTGAAGTAAATATTCTCAAGACGGATTCGGTTTCCGGCAGCAACCGGTTGCATTAAAATCTTTTCACGAATCTTTCTCTCTACAGTATTGTTCAGCAAGTTAAGGTTTTCCGAATAAAATAAATATCCTTTTTTGTAAACATGTAGTGCGTAATCCTTTTTCAGCGGAAGTGCCATCATAAAAGTACCGTCCATTGAAGATACCAATGAATCAACAACTTCACCATTCGGTAAAGTGCTGAGCACCGCCGTAGCTTTTAATGGAAGATGCGTGGCACTGTCCAAAACCGTTGCTCGAAGAATATCAACTTTTTTGGGCCTGATTTCAACATCCGGTGAAAATTCAAAAATGTCATAACCTTTACCGGGAATCCTGTCTGAAGAAATCCAGGCATGCTTTCCGTCAGGTGACACAAAAATATTTAATTCATTAAAACGCGTATTTATTGGATAACCTAAATTTTTAGCCTTCGACCATGTGCCATCAGCTTTTTTATGGGAAATGAAAAGATCGTAACCACCTAAACCAGGCCAACCGTCGGAAGCAAAATACAGCGTTTTACCATCCGCATGCAGAAAAGGTGCCACTTCGTTTCCTGACGTATTGATGCTATCACCAAGATCTCTGGGGTTTCCCCAAAGTCCATCCTTTCTTCTTATTGAAACCCACAGGTCTGAACCGCCTTTGCCTCCGGTTCTTTTGGAAGCAAAATAGAGATATCGGCCATCAGAAGAAACCACCGCCTGCGATTCCCAGTTGCCGGTATTGATTTCTCTATTCAAATGAAGCGGTGTATTCCAGTATTCTCCTGTGTACCGACTCACATAAATATCGCAACCGCCACTTCCACCAGGCCAGTAACACCCTGTAAAATAGACAGAACGACCATCTAACGAAAAACTTACCGCACCCATATTGTTGTTGTCGGGCCAAGAGAATTTCATCTTCTGAGGAATACCCCAATGTTGTTTCTTCCAGGCTGAAATAAAAACCTGCTCTTTGTAAACCGGACGTTTTGATGTCCCAATATTGATAATTCCCTTACGAGTAAAAATCAACCGGTTATTTTCTTCATTTACAAAATTAACGTATTCTGCACCTTTCGAATTCACAAAATCATCAAGTTTATGAAGTGAATCAGGAACCGGATGCTTCATCGCCCAGGTCCCGAACCGACAGCTTTCCAATAGTTTTTTTGCTTCCTTTTTCAGTTTCCCGGATGGATGAGCCAGTCTTAGAAAATGATTCAGAGAAACTGCACCTTCATCATAAGCTCCCTGTTGATATTGCAATTTTCCCAGAAAATACCAGGCTCTGGGGTGGCCTGTAGAATCCAGCCTCAGGGCATTTTTATAAGCTTGTTCGGCTTCAGTAAGTTGCTTCATTTCAGTTTCCAAATCTCCCATTAGCAAATAGGCATCGATGAAATTTCTATCCTTGTCGATACTCTTCAGAATAAATTTTTTTGCTTCTGGAAGATTATCAGCACGATAAGCATCCAGCGCTTTATCAAACAACTCCTGTACTCTTTTATTAGGGACATGCGAGGTATTCTGTGCCTGTATGAAAGGCGTCATCGCCAGCAAAGTCATCAGCAATATGGAAATTTTGAATTTCAGCTTAAGCTTTTTTACAAAATTAGGAAAAGTATGGTCGAAACCTTATGTTCCTTCTAAGTCCATTTATAACAGCAAGAGCAAAGAAAATTAATTATTAATAAGACATTAAGGAATCCGCATATATTTATGCGATTGCAATGAAATGCGCCACTCGGGATGTTCCATCACATATTCTGTCAGGGTATCCATTATCCTGTCTGCCATACTCCATTCAGGCTGGAGAAACAACTTACATTCCGGTGAAACATAAGCCGCATTCTTCTCTGCCCATTCCAAGTCCGCTTTATTTTGGATAATCACTTTCAGTTCCTGGGCCCTTGCATAAATATCTCTTCTGGGCGGTGCATTTTTCTTGGGAGAAAGACAAATCCAGTCCCAATCACCGGTCAATGGATAGGCTCCGGAAGTTTCCAGCATGGTGGTAATTCCCTTTTTTTTCAGTGCATCCGTAAATATATCCAGCGGATAAAGAGAAGGTTCTCCACCGGTAACTACAACAGTTTTGGCAGGATGTTGTGATGCTCTTTCAACAACATCCTCAACAGGAACCGGTGGAAACAGGCTGGCATTCCACGTTTCCTTACTGTCGCACCAGGCACAGCCCACGTCACAACCACCAAGACGGATGAAATAAGCCGCTCTCCCCATGTTGAATCCTTCACCCTGAAGGGTGTAAAACTCTTCCATCACCGGCAGTTTCCTGCCTCCTTCCAATAATTCTGTTTCAGGAATTTTCATGGA
>CAZGZO010000136.1:0-7408 GCA_964529695.1 uncultured Lentimicrobiaceae bacterium | reverse complement strand
GCTCCATGGCCGTAAAACATAGAGCTTATTTGTTGCTGGGCAGTAATATCTCCCCTAGAAATGATTTTTTGAATTCAGCAAAGAAATTGATAGAGAGAGAAATAGGTGCAGTGGAGGTTTGTTCTTCTATCTACGAATCAGAACCCTGGGGATTTGAAGCAGAGAGCAGTTTCCTTAATGAAGTATTGACTGTGGATACTATTTTAAGTGCAAGCGATTTATTGAATGAAATCCAAAAAATAGAAAAACGACTGGGAAGAATCCGGAAATCTGATGTGAGGTACACTTCTCGGACTATAGATATAGATATCCTGTTTTTTGATGATGCCGTTATTTCTATTCCTGGCTTGACAATTCCACATGCTCAAATCCCAAAGAGGAGATTTACGCTGATGCCTTTGGCGGAAATTGCGCCAGATCTTAAACATCCGGTGCTACATAAGAGTTGTCGCCAACTGTTGGAGGAATGCAAGGATTGTGGGAAAGTCTGGAAAGTCCTAAGCACACAGTTCCATGAGGTATAATTTTATTGCCATAGAAGGAAATATAGGAGCCGGGAAAACATCCCTGGCGAATAAAATTGCTGATGATTTTAATGCCCGTTTAATTCTCGAACAATTTGAAGAAAACTCTTTTCTTCCTAAATTTTATAAAGAACCTGATAAATATGCTTTTCCACTGGAGATGTCTTTTATGGCTTCCCGGTATCAGCAATTAAAAGATCAGTTGGGAACTTACGATTTGTTTAAAACATTCACAGTCAGTGATTATTTTATTGTCAAATCATTGATTTTTGCAAAAAAGACCTTGGCTGAAGATGAATTCAAATTGTACACCAGTTTCTTTAATATTATCTTTAACCAGTTGCCAAAACCAGATTTGCTGGTTTATTTGTACGTAAATACAAAACGTCTGCAATCCAATATTAAGCTTCGAGGAAGACCTTATGAGCAAGATATTCAGGATGATTATCTTGAAAAAATTCAGGAAGGTTACCTGGAATTCATTAAGCAACAAAAAGATATGCGAATTCTTATTCTGGATACAAACTCATTGGATTTTGTAAACCGTAGTGAAGACTATGAGAAAATTCTGGAACATTTGCATGAGGACTACCCATTAGGTGTCCACAGAATTACTTTCTAACAAATTTAGGATTATTATTGTTCAAATGCACCCGGCACATCAGACGCCGAGTTTCTCTTCTCCCCATTTCTATTTGGAATCAGGATATTCAAACCAAAACCTGCATGTGCATATTTTGAGGTCTTCCATGAAACAGTTAGGATGTTATCGGTGTAAACATAAAACTGTATGGGCTTAAACTGAAAGGCCAGCGCAGCACCAACATTAAACGGATCTCCTTTGATGTAGGTGTAATTAGCTTTAAAACTGAAATGCCTGCCCAGGGCATAATCATAACCTAAGGAAGCTGCCATGTTGTTGTAGCCTTTGTATAACTGATCGGCAAACAAGACAGAAATCCTGCCGCCGTGTTGACTGAGATTATAGGCAGCCCCAACATAGATTCTTGTAGGCAACGAAACGGTATAGTTCTGTGAGAACTGGGTTGCGTTGAACAAGCTTTTTAAAGTATCGCCCAAGTGTGAAAGTGCGTCGTTTGATTTAAAAATGTTTGATAGGCTTCCAGTTAGATTAATGTTGTCTGCGTTTGTTTGAAAGTTTTGATTATTAGAATGATAGGATACTGAACCTAGATCCAGTACACTTGCCGTGACATTCAACTGGTCGTTTAATTTTACAGACCCCCCCAAATCAATAGCAAATCCTATGTTGTTAAAGTCTGAAAGATATTGACTTGCGTTGAAATTATTGTTGCCATTGTCTTGATAACCGGATGTATTTACCAAAAGGTAAGCGGAGGTGTACATGTTATAACCTCCGTTTCCATCGCTTTGGGTGGTAAAACTCAATCCGCTGTTCTTGGTCTGGATGTTTGAAAGCCCCTGGAGTAAATGAACACGTGCTCCTATATTGATATTTGAGGTTACGGGGACAGATAATCCGATGTGATAATCCAGCATATGCGATTCAGAAAGCGTTGTATTATCAAGATGTAGAACCGAACCGGCGTTTTGGGCTTCACTGTACCAGATTAATTTCAGTAAGTCATTGTTTGCTACTATGTTGAATGAGAGTCTCTGACTCATCCCAATCGAAAAAAATGTTTTCTTAATTCTGAATCCTGCAAAAAGCAGATCTTCATTAACCTGAAAACGGGAAAACCCAACCTGGTTTCCGGCTTTGATAACGTTGGTCATGTCCAGTACATCAACATTTTTTCCGGGGTCTCTTTTAAAGAAATCACTGTAGGAGCCTTCTGTATTCAAAAGGCTTACCTCTACATTTGAAATTACAGGAATCCCGATAAAAAATGATGCATCAGGTCTAAATGCGGGGTTGAGGCTTATGCTTTGGGGAACATCAGTAAAACCATAAAGTACATAGCTGTTTTGTGCATTGAGAAGATGAACAGAAAGAAGAAGAATTACCACTCCCAGTAATTTTCTTCCCCAGGTTTTTTTCAGTTGATTATTCATGATTTTTCTTTTTGTTAAGAGTACTTACTTATAATGTTTAACTTTAAGTTGAACTAAATTGCAAATGTCAATTTGAAATGAAAAAATATCCCAAACCAAATACTATTTATTACTAAAACCTAAAGTGGCAATATCAAAACAAAAAATAATATTCGAATTTTTCACATAAATACCTCTCTCCATAACAAACTTAGTCAAAAACGAGATAAAAAACAAGTAAAAGGCGAAATTTTGTTTAGCCTTCAAATGAGATTTGATTTTATTATTGTGTTTCTGGACGAAATTTAGATTATTTAATAGAGTCTTGATTTTGAATATTTCCCGGCCAAGTAAGAGGGAAATACGTCTTTGTGGAATCGGGTAATTTGTTTAAATGCATATCTTTTAACTGAAGGATATTCCAGTATTTGTTTTCATAACTTTTATCATCTTGTGAAGAAGGAACGAACTGGAATTTAGTACTGATTCCCTGCTGTGGATCATCGGGTAAGCATCTTGTCATATTTCCTCCATAGTGATACAACGCATTTAAAAAATAATTTGTGATATCGTATCCAAGAAAGCCATATTTCTGTGGAACTGTTCCATAATTTTTTACAAACAAACTATCAAAGTCTTTGACTTTCGGTGCATATTTATTTATGAAATAACTTGCAGGATAAGTAACATTTAGCTTGCTCATTTGATAATCGTCAAGATTTGAAATGGTTTCCCATGCCGGAACTCCTATCATTTTCACATTAAAAGTATCGGCTAAAACATTAAGTCTGTTCATCACATCCATAACAAAAGCCTTGTTGGTACCGTAAACAATAACCAGGTTTTTTCTGAGTACGGAAGCATTATCCAAGAATGGATGCAAACTGTCCTGCATGTAGTTAATCTGAATCAAACTGTTTGGAAAAGTTGTAGTGTCGTTGATACGAGAGGTTTTAAGCGAATCAGGTTGTATGAACTGGTTTTCCATAAAGTAAGGCCTCAGTGTATCCTCTACTGTAGTCATAATAGGTTTTTCGGTTGCTCTTAATAATGAATCTGTTTGTTTAAGTTGATTTTGAAGATCGGGGTTTCCACCTTGGTTTTGCTGCTGCTCATCCAGCAATGTCTCTCTTTGAGCTTTCAACTGAGCAAGCATTTGTGTTTGCTCTTGTATGAGTTCACGCTGTGTTACAGTAATCCCCAGATTTACCAGCTGACGGTTGGCATATTTTACCGAGTCGGGTAATACCTCTTGAATGGAGTCCCGAAATGCATCAATAGTTTCCGTATTCTCAAATGCGCTGGGGGCAAGGACGAAAATTTTGTCTTTGGAATAATTGCGCTTGACCAGTTTTTTTATGAGGGAGGGTTCAAAACTAAAACCCGGTTTCACCTTAATAACGCCGTCAGGACCATTCAGAATAGATTCGCGGAAGGTAAGCGGGTTTACAATAGGAATATGGAAATGTCCAGCGAATAAAGAAACTTCATTAAAACTCCTGCTGTAAAACGGGCCGATAATAAGATCCATATCCGGAAGCTCCGGTCGCGACAGTACTTTTGAGGTCTTGGTAAGTGTTTGATCAACGTCATAAACATAAAGCTGAACATTCATACCCTGGGCCTTCAAAGATTCTGAAGCCAGTAAGGCACCTTGTAAAAATTGAACAAAACGGAAAGGCTCAAAATGCCTTTCCTGTCGCATCATAAATTGCTCTTTGTCAAGACTATCTGTTTGTTCAAGATACAATGGAACCATCAGCGCTACTTTAAAAGTATTGCTGTGTAGTGAGGGCATACATCCAGGCATGTATTTTGCGGGTTGTTCTTCAGTTGTTTCCGTTTCTGTTTTTTTTGGCTTCTGTTTCCTCAAAGGAGGTGCCAGCGGGGTCAATGCCGGTTTTCTTTCAGTAGGAATCATCACAACCTGGCCTGGAAAAACTTTACGTTTTAAAGACGGGTTCTTTTCCTTTAGCTTGTCGTAACTTATTCCGTATAACTTGGCAACTTTTTTAAGCTTGATTTTTGAAACGGGGGAATAAACTACATAGTCCTTATTTATTTTTTTTTTTGGAATCAGAATTTTTTGTCCTATCCTGATGTTCGTGGTGAGATATTTATTCGCCTTATAAATATCGTTGAGACTTACACCGTATTCCCTTGAAATACTGTATAAAGTTTCCTTCTTTTTAACGATGTGAACAATATACTTGCTTCTGGGCTTGGTTTGCTGCTGTTGAGGAGAATAGCTCTTCTTTTTTGGAGTTGCCGTATTATGAAATGCTGCCGCTGCCTTTTTTAAATCAGCTTTGCTGGCATGGTATCCCGGAACCTGTGCATTAACAGGTAGTTTAAGTTGCATTCCCCGAACAAGATAAGTAACTCCCGGATTAACCGCTCTCAATTCCGCCACGCTGATTTTATATTTGCTCGCGATACTCGCCATGGTTTCTCCCTGCATGGTTACATGCCTGTAATCTTTAATGACCGGGATTGTGGAGGCTGAATTAACTGCTTGCTTTTGGTGGTTTGAAACGGTAGTTTGAATCTTTGGTTTGGGTGTGCTTTCCATTTGATTAATAGCATTTTCCACAGGAAGATTGCTATTTGATGTGTCGGTGGTATTCAGTCCGGCTGAATAGTTTTGGGTATTCGTATTTCCATTGGCTTCCTGATCAAGGGTTTTGTATGCATCCTGTACAGGAATTTTTACAAACTCACCTTCTTTAAGTGGTCCTTTCAAACCAGGATTTGCCAGTAAAATATACTTCTTGGGAATCAAATATATAGAAGCAATATGATCGATTGTTTCCCCCGCTGAAGCCACATGGTAGAAAAAATCAAAGCTTTTATGTTTTACCTCTTTTCGGATTTCAGTTTCTTTACTTACTGTGGGAATGAAAAGATTTTGCCCAACCATAATTCCGGTCTTGGCCGATGGGTTATTGTAATAAATATCGTCAATTGTCACTTTGTAAGCCTTCGCAATGGAATAAACAGTTTGTCCTTTTCTAACGGTATGGACATAAAACTTTTTCCCGTCGCGGGTTTGAGTGACTTTACTGATAGGAATATTAACATTCTGGGCCTGAGCTGCGCCAGCAATTAATAAAAGAATTACGATAAAAAACTTTTTCATGTTTCTTATTTCAAGCAAGAAAGAACCAAAAGTAAAAAATACCTGCGTTTAACGCTTGCGAAATTAACGAAATTATATCCGGGTGCAAAATTTTTTTAAATCACGTCTGCTATATGTTTCCCGGCATTATTCCCACTCGATAGTGGCGGGAGGTTTGGAACTGATATCATAAACCACACGGTTAACGCCTTTTATTTTGTTAATGATATCGTTAGAGACTTTTGCCAGAAAATCATAGGGTAGGTGAGACCAGTCTGCTGTCATACCGTCCGTAGAACTTACAGCACGCAAAGCCACCACATTTTCATAGGTACGTTCGTCGCCCATCACACCAACAGATTGAACAGGAAGCAGCACGGCAAGTGCTTGCCAAACAGTGTCATACAGCCCTTGCTCCCTAAGATTACTGATGAATACATCGTCCACATCCTGTAATATGTGAATACGTTCAGCTGTTATTTCTCCAAGAATTCTAATTCCCAAACCAGGTCCCGGAAATGGATGCCGGTTAAGAAGTTGTGCGGGCATTTCCAGCGATTTGCCGATTCTTCTTACTTCATCTTTGAAAAGTGTGTTGAGAGGTTCAACCACTTTCAATTTCATAAAATCAGGCAATCCGCCCACATTGTGATGTGATTTTATGGTAGCGGAAGGTCCATTTACTGAAACCGATTCAATCACATCAGGGTAAATTGTTCCCTGTGCTAACCATTTTACATCCTGAATTTTATGAGCTTCCTGGTCGAAAACTTCGATGAATGTTTTACCAATTGCTTTTCGTTTAAGCTCGGGGTCTGAAACACCTTTTAATGCATTTAAAAATTGGTCAGAAGCATCAACACCTTTGACGTTCAATCCCATATCCTCGTATGAATGCAGTACCGACTTAAACTCGTTCTTTCGCAAAAGGCCGTTGTCAACAAAAATGCAATAGAGATTTTTCCCAATGGCCTTGTTCAATAATACAGCCGCAACAGAAGAATCTACACCGCCGGATAATCCCAGGACTACTTTGTCGTTTCCAAGTTTTTCTTTTAAACCGGCAACAGTCGTTTCAATAAATGAATCGGGAGTCCATGTTTGATGGCATCCGCAAATATCAACTACAAAATTCTTAAGCAACCTGGGTCCCTCTGTGGAATGGAATACTTCCGGATGAAACTGAATGCCATAAGTGTCAGAGTTTTTTTCCTTAAATCCGGCCACTTTTACACTGCTGGTACTGGCAATAATATCAAAGGCTTCCGGTAAATGCAAAATAGTATCCCCATGCGACATCCAAACCTGGCTGCCGTCTGAAAGTCCTTCCATCAAAGAACAGGAGCGGTCCAGAAAACTCAGGTTGGCACGACCGTATTCGCGAATTTTGGAAGGCATAACTTCACCACCGTCATGCTGGGCTATGAATTGCGCACCATAGCAAATCCCTAAAAGCGGAAACATTCCGCGAATACCAGACAAATCCGGTACCGGACTATTTTCATCACGGACCGAAAAAGGACTTCCTGAAAGAATGACCCCTTTAATGTCCTTAGAAAGTTTTGGAATTTTGTGAAACGGATGAATTTCACAATAAACATTTAACTCCCTGACTCTACGTGCGATAAGTTGAGTGTACTGGGAGCCGAAATCGAGTATAATAATGGTTTCCTGCATGGGCGCAAATATAATTGAATTCGTTTATTTCAAGAAGCTAAACTTTTCCAAAGTTTCGAACTTTGGAAAAGTT
>CAZGZO010000135.1:0-7418 GCA_964529695.1 uncultured Lentimicrobiaceae bacterium | reverse complement strand
TGAATTGCGATAATTTCATTATTACTTATTTTTCAGAACTTTAAATGATTTAACCGTGTCAAATTTTTGATACAAAAAGTTTGCAAAGGTAGTCATTTTTAAGGGCCATGTCAAGCTCAAAAAACTTTGGGGAAAAATGATTCCCAGCAAATTACTTCTTAGTGTCGTACGGAATTCCCATTTGATGGAGCACTTCCTGCTTAAAATTTTCGATGTTCCAGGCAGAAGAAAGTTTGTAATCCCCAATCTGTGTGCGCTTTAGCGCTGTCAGAAAAGCGCCGTTATTCAGGCTTTGACCAAAATCCCGCACCAACGACCGGATGTAAGTCCCTTTGCTGCAACGGACGGAAAAATCTATAAACGGAGGTTCAAAATTTAAAATTTGAAAATCATGAATGACTACTTTCCGTGATTTCAATTTCAGTTCTTCCTCATCCCGCGCATACTGATATGCTCTTTTCCCTTTTATTTTAATGGCCGAATAAACAGGTGGCACTTGTTGAATTTCCCCAAAAAACTGTTTGCTGGCATCCAGCAACATTTCCATCGTGATCCCTGAGATATCAAAATGACTATCAATTTCAGTTTCCTTATCAAAAGAGGGTGTAGTGGCACCCAGTTGCATCTGTCCGACATACACTTTGTCCATGCCCTGGAACGAGTCTATTTGTTTCGTCATCTTTCCGGTGCATATAATTAAAAGTCCGGTTGCCATAGGATCCAGCGTACCGGCATGACCGACTTTGAGTTTCTTAAAACTATATATCTTGCGAACAAAAGAACGCACAAGATTGACAACATCAAATGAAGTCCATTCGAGTGGTTTGTCAAAAAGTAAAACTTCTCCTTCCGGAAAATTAAAAGTCATTAAACTATGCTTAGGTTCACGCCAAATGCGTACAATAAAAGTATCACCAGCCCGATAATAATCCTGTAATATCCAAACAGTTTGAAGCCGTGTTTCGTCAGATAGTTTATAAAAGTTTTAATGGCCAGCATGGCAACAAAAAAGGAAATAACGTTGGCTATTATCAAAATGTCGATATTATGGATGTTGATGGCCTGATATTTCTGCAGCAATTGATATCCGGTAGCAGCAAACATCGTTGGAACAGCGAGGAAAAACGAAAATTCTGCAGCTGTTTTCCGGGTAAGTTTTTGCTGCATACCACCTACAATAGTAGCTCCCGCCCTTGAGGTTCCCGGAATCATGGAAATTACCTGATAAAATCCGATAATCAGCGCCTTTTTAAAAGTTACTTCCTGATTCTCGCTAGGTTTATTAAACCAGTCATCCACAAATAGCAGAACGACACCTCCAAGAATTAGCATCACGGCTACAACATAAACACTTTGCAATAAATCTTCAATATAGTGACCGAAAATAAGTCCAAAAAAAGCAGCAGGCAGAAAAGCGATAAACAGTTTATAATAAAAGGTCAACGTTTTGAAAAACCGTTTCCAGTATAAAACCACTACCGATAAAATCGCTCCCAGCTGAATGCTAATGATAAAAGCCTGAACAAAATCATTGCTCTTCATGCCCATGATTCCTTCAGCCAGAATCATATGTCCTGTGGAAGAAACCGGCAAAAATTCTGTAATTCCTTCAATAACTGAAAGAATAATTGCGTGTAGCCAACTCATAAATTATTGATTATCTTTTTCTTTAGGAAGTTTCATAATGGCATAAAATTCAACAGCATAACCAGCCAGCAACAAAATCGGAGCCAGTGTTATCCTCTGAAAATCGAAAATCTCAGGCTGAAATTTTGTAATATCATCAGAGCCACCACCAATCATCAGAATAAAACCCAATGCCAATAAGCCCAAGCCTATAAACATGTACTTGTAGTTCTCTTTAGTAAAAACCCAGGTGAATTGATCCTTGTTTTTCTTTGAATCCGGTTTCTTTTGTGTTGCCATAGTGTGAATTTTTGCCAAAAATAAGATAAAATTGTTTTACTTCCATGCTCGTTAAGATTTAGTAACATTTCTATGTAAACTACTCTAACAATTGGACTTACAGCTGATATTATTCTCAGACTTTGCTTTCTCTCAATTAAATTGAATAAATATTTTTTGTTTTATAAAACACTGATTAAACACAAATTACAAAGTATACTTTCATAATAAATAAAAATATTTCGAAATTTATTTGGCAGATTAAAAAAGATATGTACTTTTGCCCAGACGATTAAACCAAATGGTTAAATCATAAAGTTAAATCAAATGGATAATAAAGAAGAAAGTATTAATTCAACAGAGCAACAAATTCTGGAGGCAGCCAAAAGTGTTTTTATTGAAAAAGGAATGGATGGTGCACGCATGCAGGAAATTGCTGACAGAGCTGGAATTAACAAGGCGTTATTGCATTATTATTTTCGTTCTAAAGACAAACTTTTTATTACCATTTTCAGAAATATCATCAAAAGTTTGTTTGAACAAATTAATCTGCATCTTCAAAACAACGATGATGTTTTTGAATTCATAGAAAAGTTCGTGACTACCTACATTGACTTACTTCAACAAAATCCGTTTCTGCCCAATTTTATTATTAACGAAATGAACAGAAATCACGAAAATGTGATACAAATCTTTGCAGCTGAAAATCTGATACAATACAAATCAAAGTTAGATTTAATAATAGAAAAAAGCGTTGCTGCTGGGGAAATAATTCCCATCACAAGCCCAGAGTTAATCATAGACATGATTGGACTATGCGTGTTTCCTATCGTTGCCAAACCTATGATTGTAAATTTTCTTTTGCAGGGAGATATTGATAAACACAAGACCTTGTTTGTGGAGGGAAGGAGCGAACACGTTATCAACCTGTTAAAACAAGCATTAACACCACATAATCAGACAAAATAATTCATTCAATGAAAAATAAGATACTTCTTTTGGGACTTTTAGTTGGAGCTTTCACTCCGCTTTGGGCACAAAATCTGCAACCTGTTAGTTTGCGGGAATGCCTGCAAAAAGCTGTGGAAAACTTCCCCAACGAAAAGCAGTTGCAATACAACCAGCAGACCCATCAGCTTAAGGAAGAAATTATTAATAAAAACTATCTTCCCACCCTGAATTTAAACGGACAGGCTTCGCACCAGTCGGATGTTACTTCCATTTCTTTGCCCATTCCAAACGTCAACATACCTAGTGTTAGCAAAGACATGTACAAACTCAATCTTGATGTACAGCAAACCATTTGGGATGGCGGCATCACTTCCGGGCAGAAAAAAGTGGAAAAAAACGACTATCAGATGGCTGACCAAGAAGTGAAAATTTCTGCTTATCAGCAAAAACAACGTGTGGCTGTCCTGTACTTCAAAATTCTCTTTCAGCAGGAAAATTTAAAAACGCTGCATGTCTTGTTAAACGATTTAAATGCAAGAATTGGAGAAGCGCAGTCAGCCGAGGCAAACGGTGCTATTCTAAAATCAGATGTTGCCGTTTTAAAAGTCAGCCAGATGCAAGCCAAACAAGCAATCATCTCTAACCAGCAGGACACACAGGGTTTGTTAGATGAGATGAATGAACTCACCGGTCTGAAAATTAAGTCAGCGAAACAGTTGAATGCTCCTAAATTCAAAGAAACTCAGTTCCCGTTTGAAAACAACAGACCCGAGTTTCGTTTGATGACCTTACAACAAAACAATATCCAAGACCTGAAGAACTTATATACTGCACAAAGGATGCCTAAATTTTCCGCGTTTGGACAAGCTGGTTATGGTCGTCCCGGTTATAACATGCTGAATAATGACTTCAAAACTTATTACATGGTTGGACTTCGACTTCACTGGAATATTTTCGACTGGAACCATGTGAAAAAGGAGAAACAGGTGCTTTCCATCAAGAAAAATGTCATCCAGACGGAAAAAGAAACATTTAATCAAAACCTGCGGGTTGAATACAAAAAACAATTGGCAGCCATTGAAAAATATCAGAAGCTCGTCAACACCGATCAGCAGATTGTAAATCTTCAGGATGAAGTGGTAACCACATCCCAAACCAAACTCAAAAATGGTACCATCACCCCTGCTGATTACCTGATTCAATTGAACAAGAAAATCAAAGCTATGCTGACGATGGATGCTCATCACCTTCAGTTACTTTTCACAAAATATCAATACCTGACAGCCATAGGAAATTTATAACAATTTGAAATTAATCATTTTATGAAAAAGATTATCATATTATTTGCATTCGCGGCTTTTCTGCTCTCATCATGCGGAAAACAAAACGGCCTCGCCGACGGATACGGAAACTTTGATGCCCATGCCGAAGTCATTGTTTCTGCCCAGAACATGGGAACGCTTGAGAAATTCAACGTGGAAAAAGGCGATAATTTACAGGCCGGACAGCTGGTTGCTGTGGTTGATACTACAACACTTCACCTTAAAAAGAAGGTACTGTATAATCAAAGCAAAACAGTGGCCACACAATTGAAAAACATCAATGCTACCATTGCTTTGCAGGAACAGCAACTGAAAGTTAATCAGGTTGAACAACAGCGGGTTCAACATCTTTTCGCCAAACATGCTGCCACACAAAGACAGTTGGACAACATCAATGGTTTGGTGGAAATAAACAAAAAGCAAATCGCTGTGACAAAAACAAAAAAAGAAAATGTGTTTTCTCAGATTCAAAGCATTAAAGCACAGATTGCAGAGGTAAATGAAAGCATAAGCAACTGTCTGATTAAAAACACGGTAACCGGCACAGTTTTAGTAAAATACGCCGAACAGGGAGAACTAGCTACTCCCGGTGAGGCCCTCTATAAAATTGCAAATCTGAAAACACTGGAGCTCAACGCCTACATCAGCGGAAGCGAACTTAGCAAAATTAAAATCGGAGAGTCGGTGGATGTGTATTACGACAAGAGTCAAAAAGAAAATTATAAGGTAAGGGGCACCGTAATTTGGATTTCTTCGGAAGCCGAATTCACTCCCAAGACAATACAAACAAAAAACGAGCGGGTGAATCTGGTTTATGCCGTAAAAATTAAAGTTCCCAATGAAAACGGAGCCATTAAAATCGGGATGCCTGGAGATTTCAGGTTCATTAATAACAACAAATAAAGCATGTTAAGTGGGTTATATATAGAAATTTATTTATTTTTATGGAGTTAATCTTTGTCCGGGAGAACCGGCGCTTTCAAAATTATTCACTTAAAACTCATTACAAATGAAAATTTCAAGTTTTGCAATCGTACTTTTAGGATTGATGCTAAGCCCTTTCGCCATGGTTCAGGCACAAACTGTTAAGGCAGACGATGTTCTAGGCGTCTGGTTGACCCAGGATAAAGACTCACACGTAGAGATTTTTAAACAGGGAGACAAATATTATGGTAAAATTATTTGGTTGAAAGATCCCAATGATAGCACCACCGGAAAGCCGCAACTGGATAATCACAATCCTGATCCAAAGTTACAAACCCGACCTGTTTTGGGACTTGAACTATTGAAGCATTTTGTTTACAACTCAGACGATCAAGAGTGGGAAAGCGGCAGAATTTATGACCCCAAAAAAGGCTCTACTTACAAATGCAAAATGGAATTCCCCGATCCGGCAAACAAAAACAGACTTAAAATCAGGGGATACATTGGCTTTAGCTGGATAGGGCGCACTGTTTACTGGACGCGTGTGAAAAAATAAGCTGATTTTCAGCTTCCAGCGAGCCCGTTTTTATTGAAATTTTTTAAACAATTTTAATTCCCTCAGGAACAAAAATGGAGGGAGACAAGGAATACTATGTCCGTTGAAATTCATATAGAAAATATTCGAAAAACCTATCAGGAGATTGAGGCACTGAAAGATATAAGTCTGGACGTGAAGCCCAACGAGCTTTTCGGTTTTATCGGACCTGACGGTGCCGGGAAAACGACATTGTTTCGCATTCTCACCAGCCTGATTCTTCCTGATACCGGAAATGCACGGGTAGGAGATTTCGATGTGAAGAAAGACTACAAAAAGATCAGGCAAATAACCGGATATATGCCCGGACGCTTCTCTTTGTATTTTGATTTGACGGTGGAAGAAAATATTCGCTTTTATGCCAAATTATTCAATACATCGCTGGAAGAAAACTACGATTTGGTAGAAGATGTTTACAAGCAGATAGAACCCTTCAAAAACCGCCGGGCCGGTGCTTTGTCAGGAGGGATGAAGCAAAAGCTGGCACTCTCCTGCGCCTTGATTCACAGACCACAACTGCTTGTATTAGATGAACCTACCACTGGCGTAGATGCCGTTTCCAGGAAGGAATTCTGGGATTTACTGAAAAAGATGCAGCAAAAAGGAATTACCATTCTTGTTTCCACGCCTTACATGGATGAAGCAGCACTTTGTGATCGCGTGGCGCTGATGCAATCCGGAAACATTCTGACTATAGATAGTCCTGATAAAATCGTAGATAAATTCCAGTGGAATATCCTTTCGGTGAAATCAAAACAGATGTATTCGTTGTTGAAGGATTTAGGTGAAATCAAAGGAGCAGAACAAGTGTATCGTTTTGGCGAATCCATCCACCTGTTTACGCAAAATGAACCAACAGAAATGAAAGAAAATATCCTGACTTCCCTTGCGGGGAAAGGGTATCAGGACCTTGATATAGAATTACAAAAGCCGGTCATAGAGGACTGTTTTCTGGCATTAATGGACAAACCGGAGGAAGCATGAAACAGCATGACAGAATCATAGAAGTTGAGAATCTTGTAAAGAAGTTTGGCGACTTTGTGGCCAACGACCATCTAACCTTTCATGTCAACAAAGGAGAGATTTTCGGATTCCTGGGAGCCAACGGAGCCGGTAAAACCACTGCTATAAAAATCCTGACGGGACTTTCGCATCCTACATCCGGGAGTGTTGAAGTAGCCGGAATTGATGTTTCGCATTATCCTGAAAAGGTAAAAAAACGCATCGGGTACATGAGCCAGGCTTTCTCCATGTACAACGATATGACCGTGAAGGAGAATTTCCGGTTTTACGGCGGTGTTTATGGCTTGAGCAAAAAAGAAATCAGAGAAAGAACAGATTATTATTTGCAAAAGCTGAAGATGGAGAATTATAAGGATATGTTGTTGAAGAATATTCCATTGGGATGGAAACAAAAGCTGTCTTTTTCAATAGCTAATCTGCACCGGCCGGATATTGTTTTTCTGGACGAGCCTACCGGAGGCGTAGATCCAATTACAAGGCGGCAGTTTTGGGAACTGATTTATGAAGCTTCCAACAACGGCACAACCGTCTTCGTGACAACCCATTACATGGATGAAGCCGAATACTGCAACCGGATTTGCATCATGTCAGAAGGTGAGATAAAAGCCATGGACACGCCTGCAGCTATGAAAAAGAGTTATGGCGTGAAGAATATGAACGATGTTTTCTTAAGAATTGCCAGAAATGTGGAGGGTTGA
>CAZGZO010000134.1:0-7502 GCA_964529695.1 uncultured Lentimicrobiaceae bacterium | reverse complement strand
AAAATCCAATGACCATTGCGGTCGTGCGGGTTCAAGTCCCGCCTCGGGTACACTTTCAAAATCAGGCTGTCTTTAATTTAGGCAGCCTTTTTTTGTTGTTAAACTTGTAGTCAGACAATTGTATGTCGCCCCCTCAATTTTGCACACTTCTTTAACTCATTATCATTTTATATATTTCAATTAGGAAGCTGGGATCAATATTCATTTTTCTAAAATCAAAAAAAATCTAAATTCTTTTTTCATTTTTCACAGTTAACCGGCTTTATATTATATTTGCCTTAGAACAATAAAACACTTTAAATCGCCATATGATTGCCAAACAACTTATTGTGGACGGCATTATGCCTTTAAAAACATCAGACACAGGGAAAGCTGCCCTGGGCTGGATGGACGATTATAAAGTGTCGCATCTTCCAATCGTAAACAACCAAAAGTTCCTTGGATTAATATCTGAATTGGACATACTCAACCTGAATAACTTTGAAGAACCTCTTGGAAATCATAAACTTTCGTTGATTCAACCATACGTGAAAGAGAATCAACATATTTATGATGTACTGAAGCTTGTAAACACGCTGGAACTTACACTAGTTCCTGTATTGAACGATAAAGAAGATTACCTGGGAAGTATCACGTTGGAAAATCTGTTGAAGTATTTTGCAGAGTCACTTTCCGTTGAGAATCCAGGGGCAATTATTGTGTTGGAGATGGCGCATAATAGCTACAGCTTGACAGAAATTGCCAATATTGTGGAATCCAATGATGCCAAAATCCTAAGTATGTATATTTTTGGTCACGAAGATTCAACGCGAATTGAGGTTGTTCTAAAAATCAACAAGCTGGATATTGCAGCAATATTAAAAACTTTTGACCGTTATGGATATTTCGTTAAAGCTTCTTTTAATGAGGATACCAATTTTGATGATTTAAAAGACCGTTACAATATTCTCATGAACTACCTGAATGTCTGATATAAAGTTTTTTTTCATAGTCCTGTTTCTACTGGCCTTAACAAAAGTCAGCGCTGAGAATACTCATTCTCAATCGCCCCAACCTAACAAAAAGTTTCTGGTTAATAATATCTTTATTAAAGGAAACCACCACACCAAAAGATATATAATTCTTCGGGAAATTGAAGTAAAAAAAGGTGATTCGGTCACATTAAAAACACTGTCTCACAGATTGGTAGAAAGCCGCCACAACCTTCTGAACCGTTCCCTCTTCAACTTCGTAAATATTAAGCCGGAAATAACAGACTCAAACCGCGTAAACATCTATGTTTCCGTTGTTGAAAGATGGTATATATGGCCCATTCCTATCATCAAATACACCGACCTTAATTTTAATGTTTGGTGGGCAAAAAAGGAACTCAGCCGCATTGACTACGGTATCGACCTTAAAGTCAACAATTTTCGCGGAAGAATGGAAACATTGACCCTACTTTTACAAAACGGGTATAACAAAAGCGTTCAGTTAAGCTGGCATAATCCTTATATAAATAAAAAAGAAACCTGGGGGGTAGGATTTGAAGGCGGGGTCACTTTCAATCATGAGATAGATTATAATACTGTTAATAATAAACTTGTATTTTTTGGCGAAGTAAACAATTTCGTAAGAAAGAACATGTTCTTCACATTGACAGCGACCTATAGGCCTGGTTATAAAATACTTAATTCGTTCTATCTTTCTTACAATCATTTTGACTATGCCGACACTTTATTGGCATTGAATCCCTCGTTTGCCTATGGTCAATCGGATTTTTCTTATTTATCACTTCGATACAATTTTAAGGTGGACTACCGGGATTACAAAGCTTACCCTTTAAGTGGATATTATCTGGAATGCGATTTCCATCAGTTCGGGCTGGGAATATTTAAAAGCGGGGTCAATTATTTTAGTGCCTACGCTGTTTACGACAGATACTTTCCTATTCACAGACCCTGGTATTTTGCATACAATTTTACAGTGAAAATCCAGCCCGACCGTTATCGGCCCCACTTTCTCGAAAGAGGTCTGGGTTATGAGCCTACTACTCTACGAGGGTATCAGCTTTATGTGGTTAACGGGCAATGGATGACACTGTTTCATTCCAATCTTAAATATGAATTGGTACCAAAAAGAATCATACAACTCCCCTACATCCATTCAGAAAAATTCGGGAAACTGTTTTATTCGATTTATGCCAATTTGATTTTTGATGCAGGTTACATTTCAGACAATCAGACGTACTGGAAAAATCCTTTGGCAAACAGATTTATTTTTGGAACAGGATTAGGACTGGATTTTGTTACTTATTACGATATGGTCTTCGGATTTGAGTACACCATAAATCGGGAAAACCAGAAGAATTTTTTTATTAGTTTAGTCGCTCCCATTTAATCGCAATTTGAATTTTTTTTTTGAAATCACAAATTAAACATACAATTCTGGTAATTAGCATATTATTCATGCTAATACCTACATGTGTCAGCGCCCAGATCAACTACCAGCACTTTATCTTCTCAGGGCAAATAGCGCTTTCCAAGAAAAATTACACGGAAGCCATGCGCGATTTTAATACCGCTATTTATGCTAAACCAGATGGTTTTGAGGGGTATTTCCTCAGAGGAATTGTAAAATATAACCTGGGAGATTTTAAGGGAGCTGCCGGCGACTTTGGGAGAACAATCAGTATTCATCCGCTATATACAAGGGCATACCTTTACCGGGGCATTTGTCTTGAACAGATGACGGATTATAAAAAGGCTATTTCGGATTTTGACGCTGCACTTTCGCTCGATCCGTTTGATGCTAAAGTTTTTCAGTCTCGGGGCGACACGAAAATGAGGATGAATGAATATGAAAGTGCTCTGAAAGATTATAACCAGGCTATCAGGTTGGACCCCAAGCTAAGTTCTGCATACCTCAACCGCGGTGTGGATTACCACATGCTAAAAAATGACAGCTTGGCCATGCGCGATATCAACAAATCCATAAGGCTTGATTATTTTAATGTGGATGCGTGGATAAAACGTGGAATGATCCACAACGAAATGGACAGTTTGCACAAAGCTTTAAAAGATTACAAAAAGGCTGTAGAGATAAACCCAACCTATCCTTACGTCTATTTTCAGAGGGCTCTGACTTATCTGAAATTAAAGGATACCACAAACACAATAAAAGATTATCTGCATGTTATTAAACTCGATTCTACCAATGCCCTGACATTTTACAATCTGGCGCTTTTGGAATCTATGAAAGGCAACATGAAAGCAGCCAAGAAGTATTATGGGAAAGTCATTCAAATTAATCCTAAGAATGTTTATGCTTTTTACAATCGCGGAGGTGTTGAATTACAAATGAACAGTCCGTGGGATGCTAACTGGGATTACACCCGTGCCCTGGAAATTTTCCCTGGTTTTGCGGGAGCTTACGTAAACCGTTCCTACGCCCGACTGCAAATGGGTGACAGCGCTGGAGCAAAAAGCGATCATGAGAAAGCTATGAAAATTATTGCCAAAGTAAACGGCACCCATAAGGTAACCCGCGAAATGTTTAAAAAGTACGGAGACTCTACTTACTTTAATAAGATTATGGCTTTTGAGGCTGACTTCCTGAATGGGGAAATGAAAAAAGGAAGAATCCAGTTTACCAATGTAAATATTCAACCTCAGCCCGACTTTTTCATTGTTTATGCTTTCACCCTTCCTGATTCCATTTATGCTAACCTTCGGGAGTCGGCTTATATCGATGAAAAATTGGCAACCTTTAATGCTGAAAATCCAGGTGGAGCAAAACTGTTTTACACAACACATACGCTACCGGTTTCAGTACAGAAAGAGATAAACACAAAAAAAAGGCTTATTAAAAAGTTGTTTAACATCAATGATTCTACCGAAGCTTATTTACTGAATGGGATAATTAATAGCATGTTAAAGAATTATCAGTCAGCTATTGCTTCTTACAATTCATGCATAAAAAGTGATAAAAAAGATGCCTTTGCCTTCTTTAATCGGGCAGCAACTCTGACGCAGCAGGAGGAATCAATTTATGATGAACGTCAATACAAAAATTCCATCACCATATCCCGCAGTAATTTCCAGAGTAAAAAGCCCCTGGACGAGATTCCATTACCGAAATATGACAAGTCAATGCAGGATTATGACACTGTAATTCAGCTAAATCCAAAACTTGCATTTGCTTATTACAACCGAGGGAACTTATATCTGAAGATGAAAAAATTTAAAAAAGCAATAGCACAATATACAAAAGCAATTAGTCTGGAGCCACACCTTGCAGAAGCATATTACAACAGGGCCTTGATATTACTTTACATGAAACAAAATACCAAAGCCTGCAAGGACCTCAGCAAGGCCGGTGAAATGGGCGTTGATGATGCTTATAATGTAATTAAGCGCTACTGCACGAAGTAATTACCTGACCATTCAGTGATTTTCAGTTAACATTAAAAAGTTTATATTTTTTTTTAATCTCCATAATTCAGATTCCAAATGGATTAATTTTGCTCCGATGATTGTTGATTTTTTCAAAAAATACATTAACAACAAATATTTCTATACTGCATTGGCTTTTGTGGTATGGATGTTCTTTTTTGATTCTGACAACCTCTTGGTTCAAATTGGATTAAGTAGAAAAATAAAGAATCTTGAGAACCAAAAAGCTTACTATTCAAAAGAGATTGCAAAAAACAAAAGTGCTCTCAATGCCTTGCAATACGACACTACCAAGTTAGAAGACTACGCCCGTGAAAAATATTTCATGAAAAAAGACAATGAGGATATTTTTGTAGTTGTTCGTGATTCTACTGGAGACTAATTCCCATCGAAATTAGGGGCATTTTTATTGCGGATCTACATCCACCTGAATATACACTGATTTTAAATGGGTATGTTTATGAAAATCCTCCAATACCTGTTTCAGTATTTCCTTTTGTTCAGCCTGCTTTCTGTTTCTCGGAACTTTTAGCATAATTTGTTTGATATACAAGTTTTTAATCCTGGAAATCATGGGGTATTCAGGACCGTAAACCAGCTTTCCAAACCGCTTTCTCATGTCCAGTGCCAACACATCAGCAGCTTTATTCAGAATTGAATAATCTTTATGTTTTAACTTAATGATAATCAACCTATAAAAAGGAGGGTAAAGAAATTTTCTCCTTTCTTCCAATTCACGATGGAACATGCTTTGGTAATTGTGCTCCACAACATCTTTGATAATTTGATGAGATGGCTCCCAACTTTGGATAATTACGGTGCCGCGTTTGTTTTTTCTTCCTGCCCGGCCACTCACCTGCTCCATCAACTGGAAGCTGCGTTCGTGTGCACGAAAATCTGGAAATCGGAGCAAGTTATCGGCACTTAAAATTCCGACAACCTGAACATTATCAAAATCCAGTCCCTTGGACACCATCTGGGTTCCGGTAAGAATGTCAGTTTTGCCATTCTCAAAATCATAAAAAATACGCTGAAACGCACTTTTAGATCGCGTTGTATCTAAATCCATCCTGTCAATGTGTGCCTCCGGCAAAATGATAGACAACTCCTCTTCCACTTTTTCAGTACCGAAGCCTTCCATGGTCAGATGCGAACCTCCGCATTCTTCACAGAACGGTGGTACCGGCCTGGAATAACCGCAATAGTGACATCTGAGCAATTCCTGCTTTTTATGATAGGTCATGGTTACATCGCAGTTTTTGCACTGCGGAACCCAATTACAATCTTCGCATTCAATTCTTAATGAAAATCCCCGTCTGTTTTGAAACAAAATTGCCTGCTGTTTTTGCCCCATGGCCGCTTCAAGATGTCTGAGTAGAACCGAAGAGAAATGAGAGCGCAGCATCCGCCTTCGTTTTTCTTCCTTCAGGTTTACCACAAGAATTTCAGGCATTTCAATACCTCCATAACGCTCTGTAAGCGAAACTAGACCATATTTTCCGGTTTGTGCATTGTGGTAGGTCTCGATAGCTGGTGTAGCAGAACCCAGAACTACCTTTGCATCGTGCAAACCCGCCAGGTAAATGGAGGCATCACGGGCGTTGTATCGGGGAGCAGGATCGAATTGTTTGTAGGATTGGTCGTGTTCCTCGTCCACGATAATAAGGCCCAGATTTTCAAATGGCAAAAACATGGCTGATCGTGGTCCCAGAATAATTCGATAGGGTTTATGAACCTCCTGCTCCTGGATTCCCGCAATATTTTCCCAAACCTCTGCCCTTTCATTTTGATTGTAACGGGAGTGATACACCCCGATTTCATCACCAAAATGCTTCCTGAGGCGTTGAATAATCTGGGTTGTCAGTGCAATCTCAGGCAAAAGATAAAGCACTTGTTTGCCTTTTTTCAGTGTATCTTCTATTAACCTGATATAAACTTCCGTTTTTCCGCTTGACGTTACACCGTGCAGTAAAACTACACGATGTTCATTCATTTCAGCCTGCAATGTATCATAGGCATCTTGTTGTAAATCACTGAAAACAACTCCATCTTTACTGGCAGATTCCTCTTTGTTAAAACGGCTCGTTATAATTTCTTCCTCAATCAAAATCCCCTTATCAACCAAGGCTTTAATAGCCTGAGAAGTTCCCCCCAGTTTCTTTTGCAAATCAGCTTTCTTTACAGAAACTCCCTTTTTAATTGGAAATCCTGTCAATGTCATCATCGCCATCAAAGCCTCCATTTGTTTTGGGGCTCTTTTCCCAATTTGGTCCAGCACTTCGTTTAGTGCTCCCTCCTCCAAATAAGCCTCAGCAAAAAGAAGATATTTTTCCAGTCTGGGTTTATAAGCATTATTGAGCTCTTCTTCCATAAAAATCATCTGGCGCTGAATCATGCTTTTCAGCAAAGGCAACACCTTCTGATAACCAACTATTTGCCCCGCTTCTTTTATGGAAAGTTTTTTCTTCTCTATAAGCGCTTCCGTTATCCGGAATTCGGAATCCGTGAGCGATTCATTATCGGGCTTAAACATGTCCGATAGCAAAATTTTCGACTCACTGCTTAGTTTAAATGCTGAAGGGATAGCCACATTCATCACTTCCCCTAAAGTACACATGTAGTATTGTGAAATCCAGTTCCAAAACTCAATCTGCACATTGTTCACAAGTGGTCTTTCATCCAATACAGAAAGGATATATTTTGGAGTTCCCTTTTTGGGAACCTTTTCATGAAGTTCCATAATGAGTCCGGCATAAACCCTCCGGCTACCAAACTGAACGCTTACGCGTTGTCCTTTCCGAACAATATCGTTCATAGAAAAAGGAATCCGGTATGTAAAGGTTCCGGGGATTGGGAGCGGCAATAAAACTTCTGCAAACAATGTAGTTCTATCCATAAAACAAAAGTATCCAATTTTACAATTTAAAAACTGTCAATGGTGATAGATTACTCCGTTAACTTTCTTAAAATCTTAAAACCTCTTAAAAATGTCCTGATAATAAAAACAAGCCTTCGCCGTTGATTTATTTTAATATTTTTGCATAAAATAAAACTTCCGTCATGACCACC
>CAZGZO010000133.1:0-7529 GCA_964529695.1 uncultured Lentimicrobiaceae bacterium | reverse complement strand
TACCTTACTTTCCCATGATTTGGTTCCTCTACCGTTACATGAAATACGTTAAGAACCTCGATGTAGACGCGATAGCCCCGGAAATGCATATTGGAAATGCACAGGCGCACTTTTTACTGGTCCATGGCGAAATTGACGAAGTCGTTCCTGTGGAACAGGGAAAGCGACTGAAAAAAGCAGCAGGCGACAAGGCTGACCTGTGGTTGATGCCTGAAAGAGGCCATTCCGATTGCCATTTAGAGCCTGGATTCTGGGGAAAACTCATGGAATTTTTTGAGGCTCCCAAAACAAAAGTTCAAAAACATTAATTTCGCTACAAATCATTGCATATGAAAAAATTCCACTTGTTGTTGCTTTCGTTGCTCAGCGGTTTATTGCTCGCAGCAGCCTGGCCGTTGCATGGGTTCACGCCCCTGATTTTTATTGCTTTGGTGCCCTTGTTTTTCGTGCAACAGCAGCTGGGCGATACCGGGAAAAGGGGAATGCTCCTCTATGCCTGGCTGACTTTTATAATATGGAACGGACTGACAACCTGGTGGATATGGAATGCCACTCCTGCAGGGGCTATCGTTGCAATCCTGTTGGATTCATTGTTTCTTGCCACCGTTTTCCAGGTGTTTCACCTTTCGAAAAAATGGCTTTTCAACAACAAACAGGGGTTTTTCATTTTGATTTTTTACTGGATAGCCTGGGAACATTTTAATGCAAATTGGGATCTCTCCTGGCCCTGGCTTACACTGGGAAATGTCTTTGCCAGCAAACATCTCTGGATTCAGTGGTACGAATACACCGGCGTTCTGGGTGGCAGTTTGTGGATTCTAAGCGTCAACATTCTTATCTACAACATCATCAAAAGCTTTTTGGAAAAAAGAAAACGACGAACCATTTTCACTGGTATTTTGACTGCATTATTCATCGCTGTTCCTATCATCATTTCCCTGAACATTTATCATCATTATAAAGAAACCAAAAATCCTGTAAACGTAGTGGTCGTGCAACCAAATACCGATCCATACACCGAAGAATTCAATCTGCCGCCATCCGTACTGATTCAGCGAAACCTGAAACTGGCGGAACAAAAAGTAACCGACAGTACAGATTACGTGGTTTTCCCGGAATCAACCATTCAGGAAGAGATTTGGGAAGGCAGTCTGAACCGTTCGAGGAGCATCAAAACACTCAGGAATTATGTCATGGAGCATCCGAATCTCTCTATGGTTATCGGCGCTTCAACCTTTCGCTGGCTGAAACCGGGCGAGCACCGGACCAACGCTGCGCGTTTTTACAAAAAAGGACTTTATTACTATGCTTACAACACGGCTTTCTTTATCGACCATTCGCCATACATCCAGGTACACCACAAATCGAAACTCGTTCCCGGTGTCGAAAAGATGCCATCCTGGCCCATTCTGAAACCGCTGGAACACTTGGCACTTAACCTGGGCGGAACGGTTGGAACACTGAAAGAAGACAATCATGTTTCCCTTTTCACCAATGACAGTTCAGGAACGAAAATTGCCCCGATGATTTGTTATGAATCCGTTTACGGCGACTTCGTCAGGAATTATGTAGCCCATGGAGCAGAGCTGATTTTCGTTATCACGAACGATGGTTGGTGGGGCAACACGCCTGGATACAGACAACACTTCTCATTTGCAATTCTGCGTTCCATTGAAACACGCCGTGATGTGGCACAGTCTTCCACCACAGGATATTCAGGTTTTGTAAACCAGCGCGGAGATGTGCTGCAAAGAACAAAATATGATGAAAAGGCTGCGCTGAGTCAGACTCTGAACCTGAATGACAAACTAACTTATTTCATGAAAAAAGGAGATTATCTTGCCCATCTGGCAGGTTTCTTCAGTATCCTGATTTTGTTGGCTGCCATCGTTCAGGGCTTTTTGAAAAAGAGGAATTTACCGCACTAAATACTTACTATGAAAACATTTCTGGACCTGGTTAATCAACGGCAAAGCGACCGCAAATATATCGACAAAGCCGTCGAAAAGGAAAAACTAATGCGTTGTCTTGAAGCAGCACGTCTGGCCCCTTCAGCCAGCAATTCGCAGCCATGGACTTTTGTGGTGGTTGACCAGCCGGAACTATGTCAGTATGTGGGAAAGGCAGCTATGGGACCGCTGTACAGCTTCAATAAATTTGCCTCACAAGCTCCTGTAATTCTCGCAATTATCATGGAAAAACCAAAGGTTATTACCGAAGTTGGCGGTCGCATCAAGAAAAAAGAATATCCGCTCATCGACGCAGGAATTACAGCAGAACACTTTTGTTTGCAGGCAGCTGAAGAAGGCATGGGGAGTTGCATGCTGGGATGGTTTGATGAAAAGAAAGTGAAAGAATTGCTGCACGTTCCGGAGGAAAAAAGTATTCCACTGCTCATCACCCTCGGATACACACCGGAAGGATACAAACACCGCAGAAAAATTCGAAAATCCATTGATAAAGTAGTAAAATTCAACACATATGACTAAACAGAAAACCGAAGAGAGAACCTGGTATGCCATCTACGTAAAATCACGCGCTGAGAAAAAGGTTGCAATAGAATTGAAAGCTGAAGGCATTGATTACTATTTACCACTTGAGAAGCGCTTAAAACAATGGAGTGACCGGAAAAAATGGGTGGAAGAACCGTTGTTTCGATCCTACATTTTCGTGCATATTAAAAATAAAGATTATTATCGTGCCCTGGTGCGGAACACTGTAAAATACATCACCTTCGAAGGGAAAGCGGTGCCGGTTCCACCGCAGCAAATCGAAGCTGTTAAAATGTATCTCAATGAAAAGGAACCCATTCAGCCAAGCGACGAAGACTGGGAAACCGGAAAAGAAGTGGAGGTCATGGCCGGAAAACTTACAGGTCTCAAAGGCGTGCTCCTGGAAGCTAAAGGGAGAACTCGCGTCAAAGTTGAAATTGAAGTAGTGGGAAGTGCCATCATTTTACAAATCCCCAAAAGTAAATTGCGGTTGATTAAATAAACCGAAACTTTTCCAAAGTTCGGAACTTTGGAAAAGTTAAAAATATATCCGCAACCAAAATTCGTATCTTTGAAATAGAAATTATTACTCAAATTCCAACTTCATGAGCGTTAATTTATTGGATATCATCCTGGCTGTTCCGCTGATATTTTTTGGATATCACGGCTACCGGAAAGGTTTTATCATTGAGGTAACCTCCCTGGCAGCTTTTATTCTAGGGCTGTTCTTTGCCTTTTATTTTTCCAATTTTACGGCAGGAATTCTCAAAGAATATTTCACCATTCAAACCAAATACATGGCTGCCATTGCCTTTGTGGTTACTTTTATCGTTGTACTGCTCATTGTGTTGGCCGTTGGAAAAATCGTGGAAAAATTCATTGATATTCTTTTGCTTGGCTTTTTGAACAAACTGGCAGGAGGGGTGTTTGGCGTACTGAAAGGCGCACTATTTTTGAGTATTATCATATTCGTAATCAATTACTTCGATGCCAGCCACAGCATCATCAAACAAAAAGCCAAAGACAATTCGGTTTTGTATAAACCTGTAGAGTCGATCGCTCCTGCCCTCTACTCCTGGTTGCATCTGAAGAATTTCAATTTTCATCTTCCCAGCGAAGACGATGTTGTCAATGGGTTTAAGGCCAAGGTGGATTCTATTTGAGAAAAGGTAAGAAGGTGAAAAGGTTGAAGGGTAGCATCGTTTTGTTTTTTCTTACGGCACAAAAAACGGTCTTTCGATTGTCTAACTAGCGTCCCACAATAGTAAAAAAGGTACTGTTTAAAAAACAAGAGAAAAGGCAAAAAAGTATTTTTGTTATTTAAAAAGAAGTTCTTTCTAAGAAAGACTATCTTGTGTAGCCCCGGATAAATCCGAGGCTACTTTTTTATATCCACAGACAAAGTCAGTATTCTTTCAGGACCTGTTATTTGAAAAAGCCAATTTCAGGCGTTCAATAATATTATAGGCACCCTTATTTGCCTTTTTTATCACAAAACCTACAATGCTTCCAAAAGCGAGATGGGCCAGGATAACGGTTGTAAGAAACTCATAACCGTGCTTAAAATGCAGACCAAACACGCCAATGCCCAGGGCTGTAGTTGCAGGACTTACCATAAATCCGGTTGCAATAAGCAAAGCATAAAGAATACCTGTCCAAATTTTGCCACGTCCCAAAATCAGACTGTATATAATACCGAAGGCCGCTCCGTTCCAAAAGTGGTAGGACCATCCGGCTATGTTTGACCAAAAACTTGGGCCATAGGCAAAACGGTTGAGTAATAATACCCCCAGTAATTTGGGCATATCACCCGGCATTCCTCCCATCCGGAAACCAATCTCCCTGACAATTTCCAGGCCCAGGGTTCCCGCCAATCCAGCTAAAATTCCGTTCAAAGTCTGCCTTTTGAGATCAGAATATTTCAATCTTTGAAATACAATTATCAAAACAAAAATCAGTACCACGGAAGGTATCAATAAAATAACAGCCGTTGAGGATAGTTTTGCGATACCAGCCTGAGCCGCCGGAAAAAGGTTAGGTGATATTCCGGCCAGTAAGAGAACGATTAGAAGCAATACCAGTTTTTTCTTTTCCTGATTCATGTGAATATATTTTATTGTTAACGTTTTAAATTCAGCGCATTACGGAAATAACAGGAAATCTTAAGTACTTAGAAATCTATTGTTTCCAAAAAAATAGCCGAATGATATTCTGATCATCCGGCCATTAGGAATTTTTACCGGGAAATCATTTTTACCAGCATTCCGAGCTTTTTGTCAAGCATCTGTCCGATCATTTGAACCTTTTTATTCTTATAACCGGCAAACAGGGCAGAAGGTTTAAAATAACTCACATAGGTTTTACCGTTTTCCTCATAGACATTAAGTCTGACCGGGATCACAAGCCCTACAGCCGGGTCCGCAGAAAATGCTTTATGTCCTACAGTAGGATTCCCTACAATAAAAGTATGTGATTTAACGCTCAAACCTGTCATAGATAAAATTTTACCCTGGTCAAGTTGTGACATAACCATCATTCCGCCTCCTGATACCGCTTTTTTCACCGCGGTAAGCGTTGCTTCATAATTTTTGGAGGACTGAACTGTTACCGGCTTCAATGACTGGGCCTGCATGTTCACCGAAAAGCTTAAAAGCCCCGTAACTAAAACAGCTACAAATAGTAATCTAGTCATTATTGATTTACTCTTTTTCATGATATATAGTTTTTTGTTAAAAATTAATTTGTTCTCTACTTCAAAAACCATTTTACAAGAAGCTTTGAACGTAATGTCAGCATAATAGACGGGCAATATTTCAAACCTGACAGTTTTTACTACTTTTTTTAAATTATTAATTCAGGTATCTGCTTTCGAGTGCAAAAAAAGAGGCTTACCTCTTTGAGGCAGCCTCTAATATGAATCCCATGGAATTCTTTGAATCGTTCTAAACGTAATACTTTTTACTTTGCCATTTTTTCGGAGTTTGTCAAAGCCTCGGCCAGTTTTTTATTACTTCGGGCAAGGCTGATATGACTAATCAGCGATTTGTTTTTGGCATCAAAAAAATACACCACTCCGGTGCTTTTAAATTTGGACATTGTTTTATAGAGGTCCAGTTTCTTCAACGTTTCGGCTGACTTTTGTTTGGTCTGTTTGTTAGACAAGTTGTTAAAAACAAACCGGACAGCACCATCCTGATTGTTATGCATCAAAACAGACATGGCTCTTTTTCCATTCTTCTGACATACTGGGCACCAGCTGGCTTTGTTTACCACGGCTATTACTTTTGACCCTGACTGGGCCATTGCTGAAGCTGACACAAGAAGTACCAGCATTAAACTTATGACAATTGATTTTGAAGTTTTCATCTTATTTTAAGTATTTAAAGATTAATATTTATAAAATTTAAAAAGTGATTACTTGAAAGCCTTCTGAAACAAGGCTTCTGACGCTCGGATGGCCTTTGTATTCACTCAATAAAGGAATTCCTGATTTCTCAACGACATTTTTCACCCCAAAGGCCTGGGAACAAAATGAGCAAACCCCGGTTATTTTATCTTTTAAACCTTTGTAAACTCCATGTAGTTTGTGTTCCTCGTTTTCAAGTTCGCCGATCCATTTGACACCGGCTCCTTCAAAAATAATTTTTAACTCATCTCCTGATTCCAAAGCTTCCCGGGCAAAAACAAATGCGTTAGAAAGTTTTCCAAGCGCTTCTACGGTATTGGTGTCAGAAAACACCAGAATTACAATTTTTGACATATTCTTCAGATTTAAATGAAACATTGCGTTTAATTCTTTTCTGAACTAGTCGTAAAATTTCCAATTCCTGACAATAAAATTTAATTTTTTCCTTAAGGGGGGACGAATTATCAGCTCTTTTAGCTTATTACAGCATGAATCATATCATAAAAAGTAAATCTATTTTTCAAGTTTTCGCTTGATCCTATTTTTAAATTCTTCCAGATCTTCTTTTGATAATTCTGATTCATGTAGATGCGAAATGCCTTTATCCAAGAAAATGCTTTGTTTTTCATAGTTTGAGCAGGCATCACACATCATTTTATGAGTTTTCAATTGTATTTTCTCCTTCAGGCTTAGTTTAAAGTATAATTTCTTTTCAATAAGCTCAGTTGCTTTCAAACACGAAAGAAAAAGTATGTTCATTAGTTTTTTCATCATCGTCTAACTCCTAAACCAGTTTTGATCAACACAGTCCCGTAATTTTAATTTAGCCCTGTGAATGATTTGCCAGAAATTAGTCGGATTTAATCCCAATTCCTGACAAATTATCTCCCCCTTTTTCTCCGATAAATATTTCATTTTAACACAAGTACTCCATTGTTCCGGTAGAGATTCAAGGCATTTTTGCAACACTTGCTGAAACTCACTGTCATCCAGAAGCTGTTTCTCTTCTTGATGCCAATCTTTAGGCTCCTTTTCCTTTTTCCACCCCCCCTCTTCGTTAAAGAAAGTAGAAAATACCTGACTATCAAAACTTACCGGCTGTTTCACTTTATTTCGGTAAACGTCAATGATTTTATGGTTGAGAATGGAAAACAACCAGGTTTTGGGAGAACTTTTTCCTTGGAAAGCATCCATTTTTTCTGCTGCTGCCAAAAAGGTGTCCTGAACCAAGTCGCGTGCCAATTCAGCATCTGATACTTTATACATAGCCCAGGAAACCATTTCTTCTGTGTAGGTTTCTACCAAATAAGTCAAGTCTGTTGTTTTGGTCTGGGGCATGTGCTGTTAAATTAAAAATTACTCCTTTACCTTTATTTACACATAAACCGTAAGATTCTTTCAAAATCTCCGGGTCTTACAAATCTTTTTAATTCATTAATGTTTGCAAAGATTTTAAAAGATAAAATTAAGATATTTTATGTTGCGCAAAATAGGTTCCTCTATAGTCAAATATAAAAACATCAAAAATCAATGAAGGCCGCCTGAAACCAGACAGCCTACACAAACATATATTCAGAAAAAATTCTATTCGTCTTTAATAGCCGCAACACCCGGTAAGGTTTTACCTTCCA
>CAZGZO010000132.1:0-7539 GCA_964529695.1 uncultured Lentimicrobiaceae bacterium | reverse complement strand
TTTATGTATGAACAAGCCATTCGTGTACCATGGTTAATTCGTTACCCCGGAACTGTAAAACCTGGAAGCAAGAGTGATGCCATGAATATTAACGTTGATAATGCTCCAACGATTTTGGATTTGGCAGGACTCAATATTCCATCAGATATGCAAGGGAAAAGTTTGGTCCCCATTGTAAAAGGAAATGAGCCAAAAAATTGGCGTGACGCCTACTATTATCATTATTATGAATTTGCGCCGCCACATTGGGTAGCTCCACATTACGGGGTCCGTACCGAACGCTATAAACTGATTTATTATTACACTGTAAACCAGTGGGAGTTGTTTGATCTAGAAAAAGATCCGGATGAGATGGAAAACCTGTTCAATTGGGGAGGCTATGACGTGCATCCCGAGTATAAATCCATTGCTCAGGAGTTGACTCAGAAGCTGAAGGAATTACGCAAAGAATTCAAGGATACAACCGGGAAACCTGTCAGAACATGGTCTCCAAAACAATATGATTAACCGCAGGATAGAAAGAGCCGAAAGACAGAGAAAATAAAAACAGGAAGAGCTATTTAGGAATTGGTCAAATAATCAAAGATGAACTCATATATCACAGTAAACAAACCGATTGGACCAGTTTGCAATATTCACTGCAGGTACTGTTTTTATCTTCAGAAACAGGAATTGTATCCGGAGAAAAGAGTTTCGGATTTCCACATGAGCGATGCTGTGTTGGAGGAATATATTCGTCAATACTTGGACAAACCGGATCAGCAAGTCACTTTTGTTTGGCAAGGAGGGGAACCTACCATGCTGGGACTTGATTTCTTTAAAAAAGTGGTTGAACTGCAGAAGAAATATAATACCAAGGGAAAGCAGATTCTCAATACGCTTCAGACAAATGGAATCCTGTTAAATGATGTGTGGGCCCATTTTTTTAAAGAAAATAATTTTTTACTCGGAGTAAGTCTGGATGGCCCGGCACATCTTCATAACAAGTATCGGCAGAGTACTTTTGATGGGGTAATGAGGGGAATTAAATTCCTGAAAAAACACGATGTTGATTACAATATTTTGTGCACGGTCAATAGCCAAAATGCGGATCATCCCCTTGAAGTGTATGAATTCTTTAAAATGGAGAGCGGGACGATTTACTGGCAGTTCATACCAATTGTAGAGCATTCAGGTTCCGTCGTTCAAGATCATTCGGTTCAACCGGAACAATATGGTAAATTTTTGTTGGACATGTTCGATTATTGGGTTCGTCATGATATAGGTAAGATTTCCATACAAATATTCGATGTAGTTTTTAATCATTTTATGGACTTACCACCCACATTATGTATCTTCAGTGAAACCTGCGGTGATGCCCCGGCATTGGAACATAACGGCGACTTTTACAGTTGCGATCACTATGTTGACACTGAATATTTTTTAGGAAATATCATGGACAAATCCATGCAGTTGATGGTTGATTCGGACCAGCAAAGGAAATTTGGGAATGATAAGAAAGACACACTTCCGGAATATTGCCAAAAGTGTTCAGTAAAGTCACTTTGTAACGGCGGTTGTCCCAAGAACCGGTTTACGAAAACTCCGGACGGAGAGCCAGGATTGAATTATTTGTGCAAAGGGTACAAACAATTCTTCACCTATGTAACTCCATACATGGAGTATTTGGCACAGCAGTACCGTATTGGTGCACCTTTTGAAAAAGTGATGCAACACTATAGAAATTCAAACATGAATTGAAAATTAGTTAACACGATAATTTGTGAAATAAAATGAAAAAGATAGTTGTATATATTTTGGTTGGTAGTTTAATGTTAACATTTTTACCTTCTTTTACCGTTATCCGCATTACAAATGAGGGCAAAGCATATTCAAAAAATAGTAGCAAAACCATTACCTGGAATGATCTCTGTAGAGAGGACCAGCATTTTTTAAATAAGGTTGAAAAGAAAGCCTTTGGATTTTTCTGGAATGGAACCGATCCAAAAACAGGTTTGGGAACAGTTACATCGCTGAAGCTTCATGATCGTGTTAGCATTGCATCAGAAGGATTTGCTCTTACTGCTATCTGTATTGCAGATGCAAGAGGATGGGTCAGTCACAAAGCTGCGTATAACAGGGTTTTGAAGATATTGAATAGCTTTTACAAAGATCCAAACAACAGCAACGATTTTTGTGCGGAAGGAACCCACGGTTTCTTTTACCATTTTATAAACCGGAAAACCGGAAAACGTTTTGGAAGAAGCGAAGTATCTACAATTGATACAGGGATTCTTCTGGCCGGTGTCCTGACTTCCATGGAGCATTTTAAGGGGACCAAGGTTTCAGCGCTGGCAAAAAAAATCTATTTAAATGCTGACTGGAAGTATTTTACACGTTCCAATGGTGCCATCGCCGCTGGTTGGAGGCCAAAAAAAGGAGTTTTTGGACAATTTAAAGGTTACAATGAATATATTCTGGCATATGTGCTCGGGCTGGGCTCTCCAACCCATCCAATGCCCGACAGTAGTTGGGATGTATATGCCAGCAATTATCGTTGGTTGAAACCTTACAAAAATATTGGGTCTTTCCTGACACCGCTTTGGAAAATAAGACCCGAAGCCTATTTGTATCAATTTCCTGCCTGTTGGGTTGATTTCCGCGGAAAGAAAGATCATTATGCAAATTACTGGCAAAATGGGGTCAATGCTTTAAAAGCAAACCGGCAATATTGTCTGAATTGGGCTGCAAAAAATAATTTTCCTGACAAAGAAATTTGGGGCTGGACAGCTTGTGCAGGAAAAGGGAGATATATGGGGTTTGCAACGCCTTACAATGGAACCATAGCTCCTTCGGCTGTTGCTGCCTCAATTCCGTATATCCCAAAATTGGCTATCCCAACGCTGAAACTCATGTATAAAAGGTACGGTAAGAAAATTTTCAAAAAGTACGGGTTTACAGATTCATTTAATGTAGCTCAAAACTGGTACGACAATGGATATTTGGGTATAGATGAAGGAAACCTGATTATCATGATAGAGAATTTCAGAAGCGGACAGGTCTGGAAAGAGTTTATGAGTGTTCCTTACATCCAGAATGCCATGAAAAAAGCAGGGTTTACATCAATAAATTAATAGGGTTCAGCTTTACGGCCGATGATTCTTACAAGGCTTAAGTGGTTTGAAATGAAGAAGATTGTAAATAAATATGTCAAAGTTTTATGGGTGCTGCTTGTCGCCAGCGTGATTACTAGCTGTAAAAAAAATAATACTGTAGCTCCCCTGACTTCGAATATTAAATCCTGGAGTGATCTTACACCAGAACAACAGAATTTTCTAAACACGGTCGAAAAAAAGACGTTTGAATTTTTCTGGAATGGAGCAGACCCGGTTACGGGATTAGGAAATGCTTCATCTCCCAAAGAAAATAATGTGGTTAGTATTGCAGGTGAAGGTTTTGGGCTTACCTCTATTTGTATTGCTGATACCAGAGGCTGGATAACACACCAACAGGCTTACGACAGGGTATGGAAAATTCTAAACAGCTTTTATAAAGATCCTAATGATAGCTCCGACTTTTGTATCCAGGGAAAAGAAGGTTTATTTTATCATATGATAAATACAAGAACCGGGAAACGCAATGGTACCAGTGAAGTATCTACCATAGATTCCGGGTTGTTAATGGCCGGAGTACTGGATTGTATGGCACATTTTAAAGGAACTGCAATAGATACACTGGCAAGGAAAATTTATCTGAATGCCAACTGGAATTATTATATCCGTTCTGATGGAGCCATTGCGGGAGGTTGGAAACCTGAAACAGGCATCTTTGGAGAGTTCAGGGGATATAATGAATACATTTTGGTTTATATTTTAGGGTTGGCTTCTCCTACACATCCTATTCCGAACAGCAGTTTGGATGTTTATGCAAAAGCATATCACTGGCAACAACCTTTTAAAAATATCGGCCCTTTTGTTACTGCATCAGCGCAACTGATACCTGAGGCTTATTTGTACCAGTTTCCTGCTTGCTGGGTGGATTTCAGGGGGAAGAAAGATAATTATCTTAACTATTGGCAAAACGGAATTAACGCGTTGGAAGCAAACCGGGAATTATGCCTGAATTGGGTAAAACAAAACAATTATCCGGATAAGAAATTGTGGGGATGGACGGCCTGTGCCGGAAAGAACGGATACCTGGGTTTCTCTGCTCCTTATAACGGAACGGTGGCACCGTCAGCCGTGGCAGCAGCCCTTCCTTTTATTCCAAATTATGCTTTCCCCGAGTTGCAATACATGTTTGATAAGTACAAAGACAAAATTTGGGGAAACGATTATGGTTTTGTGGATGCTTTCAACGTAGCTCAGAACTGGTATGACCCATGGTATAACAACGGATATATTGATATTGATGAAGGGAATATGGTAATTATGCTGGAGAATTTCAGGAGTGGCCAAGTTTGGAAAGAGTTTATGAGCATTCCCTATATCCGGAATGCCATGGAAAAAGCTGGTTTTGTTCCTGATGGCTCCACAAGTTAAATATTTCGAAAGCAAAAAATGTAAACCCATAACAGTGAAATTAAAATTAGTTATTACACATTGAAAATCAAATAAATTAATCGTATGAAATCAAATGCAGGTACCTTTGTTCGTAGAATACTTATGTACAGTTTTGCTATTTTAATCAGTTTGAATGCCTTTGGACAATCTCAAACAGGTAAACCTCTTTATTTAAATCCAAAAGCGTCTATTGACGCAAGAGTTCAGGATTTACTTTCAAGGATGACACTGAAAGAAAAAATTTCACAAATGACAGCTCAGCAAAAGGCTATTAGTCGTTTGGGAATTCCCCCTTATAATATAGCTACTGAGTGTTTACATGGTGTTGTTGCCGCAGGGAAAATAAATACAACTGTTTTTCCTCAGGCTATTGGGTTGGCAAGTACCTGGAATCCTGATTTAATACATCGTGATGCCAGTGCCATTTCAGATGAAGCGAGGGCCCTGGCTGCAAAAGATAGTAATCGTAAGTATCTTTCCTTTTTTGATCCTGTTATTAACATTGCCAGAGATCCCAGATGGGGAAGAACGGAAGAGACCTATGGCGAGGACCCGTTTTTGGTTTCAAGCATGGGGGTTGCTTTTATTAAAGGACTCCAGGGTAATAACCCTAAATATCTAAAAGTTGTGGCAACACCAAAGCACTTTGTCGCAAATAACGATGAGTGGGCACGTCACAGTGGTTCATCGAACATGGACGAAAGAACACTTCAGGAATACTATTTTCCTGCATTTAAAGCCTGTATTACCAGAGGCCATGCAGAATCGATTATGCCGGCCATGAATTCGCTTAACGGAATCCCTTGCACTGCAGATAAACACCTGCTAACGACTGTTTTAAGAGATGAATGGGGATTTAAAGGATATGTGGTTTCTGATGCTGAAGGCGTTTCGGATCTTTATGATAATGGCCATCGTTATGTCAGAACACCTGAGCAAGCTGCTGCAGTGGCTGTAAAAGCCGGAACGGAAGTTGATCTTCGTTCAACGTATCCGAATTATCTGTATAAAGCGGTAAAAGCAGGTTTAATCTCTGAAAAAGAGATTGATACTGCTGTTACAAGAATTCTTACTGTTAAATTCCGGTTGGGAATGTTCGACCCCCAATCGATGGTTCCCTATAGCAAAATCCCTTATAGCGTTGTAAATAGTATACAACACCGGGAACTGGCATTAAAAACTGCCCTTGAATCAGTTGTCTTATTAAAGAACCAGGATCATATTTTACCCTTAAGAAAAAATGTGAAATCCATCGCTGTCATAGGACCCAATGCCAATGTGTGCCGTTTTGGAGTTTATAGCGGGCAAAATGCGGATACTGTTACTCCTTTAGCAGGAATAAAGTCTGTGGTTTCAAAGAGAACTAAGGTTTATTATGCAAAAGGTTGCGGAATCTGGTCAACGATTCAAGCTGAATATTTGTCTCCTGATAGTTCCAAAACTGGGCTTCATGGCTGGAAAGCTGAATATTTCAGCAATAGAAGATTATCAGGTAAACCAGTGTTGGTACGCACTGACAAACAAATCAATTTTAACTGGCGTTGGGGCTCTCCGGGAAAAGGCATGTTTTACGATGATTTCTCTAGTCGCTGGACAGCAACATTAACCCCGCCAGTGACCCGTCTTTATACATTTCATATGACTACCGATGATGGCGGTCGGGTATATATCAACAATAAATTGCTTATTGATGAATGGCATGACGAGTCGCCAACTACTTATTCTGCATCCATAAAACTGGAGGCAGGCCACCACTACAAAATCAAGATGGAGTACTACGAGCATGTGGATAATGCCTGTGCTCACCTGGGTTGGGATTATGAACCTTCCATTGAAAAAGCTGCAGCCATTGCAAAAAAAGCAGATGTTGCCATTCTTGTAGTTGGGACAGATATGAGTGTATCTTCAGAAGCCCATGATAGAAGTAACATCAGCTTGCCAGGAGTACAGCAAGACTTAATAAAAAAAGTTTATGCTGCTAATCCAAATACGATTGTTGTCCTGGTAAACGGTGGCCCGTTGGCTATTGACTGGACCAAAGATCATATTCCCGGTATTATAGAGGCTTGGTATGGGGGAGAAGAAGGTGGAAAAGCCATTGGTGATGTATTGTTCGGAAATTATAATCCTGGTGGAAAATTACCACTTACATTCTACAAATCATTGAAACAGTTACTTCCGTTTAACGACTATAGTATCCGAAGTGGAATTGGAAGAACATATATGTATTTCAAAGAGAAACCTTTGTTCCCATTCGGTTTTGGTTTAAGCTATACCGCCTTTAAATTCAGTGATTTAAAAATCAGTTCTAAAAACATTAGTTCCACGGGAAAAGTAAAAGTTAGTGTAACGGTGAAAAATACCGGTAAACGGAAAGGGGACGAGGTTGTACAGTTATATGTCCGCGATATGGATGCCAAAATCGTTACTCCTATCAAGGAATTGGAGGGTTTTAAACGCGTAACGCTTGAACCAGGAGAAAGTAAAACATTATCTTTTAAACTTTTAGCAAAACAGCTGGCATTTTATCATAATGATAAGAAGAAATGGCTGATAAATTCGGGACAGTATCAAATTTTGATTGGTAGTTCATCTGCAGATATTCAATTGACTAATACTTTGTATGTGAAGTAGTAAAAATCGCTTTAGCGCATTTTTTCAAAGGTGTTTGAAAAAAACAAAACAATGAAAAATTTATTTAACAACAGAAAAGCAAAAGAGATAAGCCATGCTAAAAGGTTTTCTCAACCTGCTTTTAGAATGGCCATGCTATTCTCATTCACTATTCTTATTTCTTTTACGGCATGTCAAAGAAATGTCAGTAAAAAGAACAATTTGACGAAAGCTTACCTGATGTCGCATCTAACCACCAAGCAAAAAATCAATTTGTTGGGTGGTCTGAATATGAGTACCAAACCTATTTCAAAGCTGGGCATTCCTTCTGTCCGTATGGACGACGGTCCGCTCGGTGCCAGGTGGGGACGATCCACATCTTTTC
>CAZGZO010000131.1:0-7691 GCA_964529695.1 uncultured Lentimicrobiaceae bacterium | reverse complement strand
GGGGGCAATTGCTGCTGAAATACTAAGAACAAATCAGCGGATAAAAATTCCCAACAAATTTTCTCTAATTAAACGGAATTCCTTGTAAACAAGGAAAATCAGATAACCGGGAATAGTATCTTAATATGCAATTTTCTTTTCTGCAATAAGTTAATCTGAAAAAAAATTTTCCTATTAAAAAACATTACTTATTTTTGAATCATAACAGTACATAACACAATATCTGTAAAAAACTAACCTATAAATCTTAAGTATGTTTTCAATAGAAAATTATAAGGTAGCTATCGGACTTTGTTTTCTGGCTATGATTTGCTGGGGTTCATGGCAAAACACAAGAAATGTGGCCGGGCTTAGCTGGCGTTTTGAATTGTTTTATTGGGATTTCGTTGCAGGAATTCTCTTACTTTCCTTACTGATGGCTTTCACATTCGGGAGTTTTGGCAATGATGGGCGTTCATTTATTGAAGATGTGCAACAGGCTAACTTAAAGAATATTGGTTCTGCCATGCTGGGAGGAGCAATTTGGAATATAGGGACTTTGTTATTAACAGCCGGTATTGCAATTGCAGGGATGTCAGTTGCTTTTCCAATAGGAGGTGGCATAGGCTGGATTTTGGGAATTGTTATTTTGTATATTGCAAATCCCCAGGGTAATCCTTATTTCCTTTTTGGAGGAAGTGCCATAGTTGTGGTAGCCGTTTTGTTAAGTATGTGGTCATACAAACAACTTGCTGCACAAAAAAGGAGGCCAACCTTTAGGGGTATTTTCATTTCATTGCTGGCAGGAATTGCCATTGCATTTTTCTACCGGTTTGTTGATAGCTCATTAGCCCGTAATTTTACTGATGCTTACAAGGGGTATTTAACACCATATACTGCGGTTGTTTTCTTTTCACTCGGAGCATTCATCAGTACTTTTATCTATAATCCTTTTTTTATGAGAAAACCGGTCGAAGGTAATCCGGTCCGGTTCTCCGATTATCTTAACGGAACATTTAAACAGCATCTTATGGGAGTGCTTGGGGGAGCAATCTGGTGTCTGGGGATGTCGGCAAGTTTTATGGCCAACAAGGCGGCAAGTCCGGCAATTGCTTATGGTTTGAGTAATGCTGCACCTGTCGTTGCCGCTCTTTGGGGCATTTTGGTTTGGAAAGAATTTAAGGAGGCACCAAAAAAAACCAACCGTTTACTGATTGTCATGTTTGCTGCCTATCTCATCGGCCTGGTTACGATTGTCTACGCACGTATTGCTTAACCTATGAAAATAATTATGAAAACCATTCTTTTTATTACATTCATCGCTATTGGATTTCAATTAGCGGCCCAAACATGGGAGGGATCATCAGTCGATTTGAACCACGGGAAACTGCGTGTCTCTGATAACCATCATTTTCTCGAATTTGAAGATGGAACACCATTTTTTTACCTTGGGGATACAGGCTGGGAACTTTTTCACCGGTTAAACAAATCTGAGACAGAAAAATATCTTGAAGACCGGCGTAGCAAAGGCTTTACAGTAATACAAGCTGTTGTGCTTGCTGAATTAAATGGGTTAAATGTTCCCAATGCCGAAGGAGAAAGACCTCTTATAGATAATGACCCTACAAAGCCCAATGAAGCTTATTTTAAACACGTTGACTGGGTTGTGAAAAAAGCAGCAGAAAAGGGAATATTTATTGGTATGCTTCCTACCTGGGGCGACAAATGGAATAAGAAATGGGGGGTTGGTCCGGAAATATTCACACCTGAAAATGCATATATGTTCGGAAAATTTCTGGGGGAGCGCTATAAAAATCAATCGAATATTATTTGGATACTTGGTGGAGACAGACCGGTCGAAAATGAATTTCAGCATCAAATTATAGAGCAAATGGCTGAAGGACTGACCGAAGGAGATGGCGGCTTTCATTTAAAATCGTTTCATCCCTCTGGTGGCAGCGGTTCGTCGCAATATTTTCATAATGCTGATTGGCTCGATTTTAACATGCGTCAGAACGGACATAGCATAAGTTATACTGAACGTTACTACAAAACATTTGAAGATTATCAATTGCAACCCCGAAAACCGGTAATTGATGCAGAGCCTGTATATGAAGATCACCCGATTAATTTCAATCCTGAACAGAACGGATATTCCGTTGCTGCCAATGTACGGCGTCCGCTTTACTGGGACCTTTTTGGAGGAGCATGCGGCCATACTTACGGGCACCATTCTGTATGGCAAATGTACTCAGCTGATCATGAACCGGTAAACAGACCTTTAATGACCTGGGATGAAGCTATTAACCAGCCCGGTGCAGGACAAATGCAATACGGCCGGTTGTTAATGGAATCAAGACCCTATTTTTCACGAATACCTGATAGCTCAGTAATTGTCAGCGACAAAGTCCCATTTGCCGTACCCGGTGCCGGGACTTACAGGTTTGTATCAACACGTGATGAGAATGGCACCTATGCAATGATTTATGTTCCCGTGGGACGAAAATTTTCAGTTAATATGGGTGTAATTAAAAACAGGAAAGTGATTGCCTGGTGGTACAACCCACGCAATGGAAAAGCAGTAAAAATTGGTGAGTTTCCCAATACGGGTCAGCAAACCTTTATTTCACCTACACCCGGCGAATTGCTCGACTGGGTTTTAGTACTCGATGATGCAGGTAAGAAATACCCTGCTCCTGGAAAGAAGAAATAAAACAAACATGAAATTAGGTATTTCATCTTATTCATATACGTGGTCTGTTGGTGTTACGGGCCATTTGCCGGGAAAGAGGTTGTCTGCATTTGACCTGATTGAAAAAGCCGTTCAATCAGGCGTGCCTATCGTTCAGTTTGCAGACAATTTACCTTTACATGAGCTGAGCAATAATGAATTAAAAAGTTTATTTGAATATGCCAGCGAAAGAGGGATTCAAATTGAAACAGGCAGCAGGGGACTGACCTATGAAAACCTGATCAGGTACATCGAAATAGCAAAAAGGCTCCGTTCTCCAATTCTTAGAATGGTAATTGATGCCAAAGGAATTGAACCATCACTAAAGGAATGTATTGCCATTGTTAAAAGCATTGTCCCTGTTTTAACCGATGCAGGTATTCGATTGGCTATTGAAAATCACGACAGGTTCAGAGCTGCTGATTTTGCACTGATTATTACTGAAACGGATCCGGACTGGACAGGAATCTGTCTTGATTCGGTAAATTCTTTGGGTGCAGGAGAGGGCATAAAGGAAGTGGTTGGAACATTGGCTCCCTTCACTATTAACTTGCATGTTAAAGAGTTTATAATAAAACGTGTATGGCATAGTATGGGCTTTGTTATTGAAGGTTTGCCTGCTGGAAAAGGTATGCTTAATATTCCATGGCTTGTTGATGAAATCAGCAAATTTAAGATATGTGAAAGTGCGATTCTGGAATTATGGACCCCTCCTGAGAAACATATTGAGCAAACCATTAAAAAAGAAGAACAATGGGTTAAAGAAAGCATTCGTTTCCTGAAGCCTTATTTTAAATAAACAACGACGAAAATGAGCAATCAAAATAAGCCTTTGAAATTTGCCATCCTGGGCTGCGGTTTTTGGTCGCAGTTTCAACTAGGGGGATGGAAGGAATTAAATGGTGTTGAGTGTGTTGCATTGTTTAATCGCACCAGGTCAAAGGCTGAGGCCCTGGCTCGGAAGTTCAATGTTCCCAGAACCTACAACGATGCGGAAGAATTATTGCAAAATGAAGACATACACTTTGTTGATATTATTACTGATGTAGATACTCATTCTAAATTCGTTTCACTGGCAGCCAAACACGGTAAAGATGTGATTTGTCAAAAGCCCATGGCCCCAAGTTTCAGCGTGGCAAAGGAAATGATGAATGTAACCCATGATGCCGGAGTACGTTTTTACATTCATGAGAATTACAGGTGGCAACCCCAGATAAGGCGGATAAAAGAAATTATTGATTCAGGTACGATAGGTAAGCCTTTCCGTTGTAATTCACTTTGGAATACTGCGTTCCCTCTTTTTGAAACACAGCCTTTTTTAGCTACCCTCGAAAAATTTGCCTTAACCGATCAGGGATCTCATCAGTTCGATGTCTTGCGCTATTTGTTTGGTGAGGCTGATACTATCTGTACTCAAATTCAGACTATAAATCCAACCATTAAGGGTGAAGATGTAGCCACCAGCTTGATCCGGATGAAAAATGGAATGGTTTGCATTCAGCAAATCTCTTTCAGTTCACCCCTGGAAAAAGAAATTTTCCCTCAGCTGCTGTTAGTTATCGAAGGTGATAAGGGCAGCATCAGGTTGGATGCCGATTATCATTTTGCCATAACCATTGGTAATAACACAACCTACGAATCGATGACAATGCAGAGGTATTCCTGGCAAACCGATCGGCTGGAGCCTGAACCACCGAGCATTGTGGCTTGCAATAACGATATTTTGCAGGATATGCTTGGCAATTCAAAAGCTGAAACTACCGCAGAAGACAACTTTGAGACAGTGCGAATGGTTTGGGCAGCTTACGAGTCAGCGCGACTAAACACCGTGTTGAAACTATCGGAATTTAATTGATCTTAAAAAAAAGTAAAACGATGAAAAAAGTAACATTGATTGGTGCAGGAGGTAAAATGGGAATGCGGTTAACTCATAACCTGATGGATTCAAATTATGAAATGAGTTATGTTGAAATAAGTTCAGAAGGACAGGAAAAATTAAAAAAATTGGGTATTATGGTAAGTTCTGCAGACCAAAAAATACCTGAAGCAGATGTGGTAATCCTTGCCGTCCCTGATACAGCACTCTCGAAAGTATCAGCATCTTTAATACCTTTAATGAGAAAACAATCACTTGTAATGACACTTGACCCTGCGGTAGCAAGGGCAGGTCGTTTATATATGCGTGAGGATATTGCCTATTTTATCGCACACCCTTCTCATCCTTCTGTATTCAATTGGGAACCTGATCCAAAAGCACAGGCCGATTTCTTTGGTGGCACCCTTGCAAAACAAACTATTGTATGTGCTTTGATGCAGGGTACAGAAAAGGATTATGAATTGGGAGAATCTGTGGCAAAGACCATGTATACACCGGTCTCAAAAGCATTTAAGATTACAATGGAACAAATGGCTCTGCTGGAGCCTGCTTTGGTTGAAACCCTTTCATCATCTTGTCTTGACCTGATTCGCGAGGGAATGGATGAAATAGTTAAACAAGGTGTCCCTGCTGAAGCTGCCCGTGCATTCCTGTTGGGACACATTAATATTCAATTGGCTGTAATATTTAAAGAATTGCCGAATGCCGTTTTTTCCGATGCGGCAAACAAGGCATTGGCCCGCGGTAAGAAGATATTATTTAAAGAAGACTGGAAAAATATTTTTAAACCTGAAAATGTTCTTCAACAAGTAATTGATATAACCTAGAGAACAGGTCATTAAAAGTAAAATGCAATTTTTGCCATACCCGCCATTGTTAAAATTCCATTTTGCCGTAACTATTTCTCAGCTTTGTACTGTTTGGCGATGTTAATAGAATCCGATAATGCAAGAGTATGATAATATACAAAACAATAACAATGCAGAGGCTTTGCAGCTGATGACACGGTTAAATGCCGGTCAACTTGAAATGATGCTCGAAAATGGCAGCATCCGATGGATAAGACTTGGAAATATTGAAATTGTCCGAATGATTTACCTGGCGGTCAGGGATCGAAATTGGGGTACATTAAACTATACTATCGAAAACCTGTATATCAGAAAGGGGAAAGACCAGTTTACAATTTCATTTTCCATATTGTTTGGTCAGCCTGCTGTTTTTGAGGCTGTCTGTTCAATTACAGGTCAGGCTGATAACACTGTTCTGTTCCGTTTTCGAGGCAGTTTATCTGCTGACTTTGAAGGCAACAGGATTGGTTTATGCGTCCTTCATCCCGTTGACGGATGCAAGGGAAAGCCATGTACAATAACGCATTCAAATGGTAATAATGAAACCGGAAAATTCCCAGAATTCATTAGTCCGCACCAGCCCTTTAAAGAAATAAAAACCATTAACTGGTCACCGGATGGTATCAATGCAGAAATAAATTTCTCGGGAGATATATTTGAAATGGAAGATCAACGTAACTGGACCGATGCTTCTTTCAAAACCTATTGCCCCCCTTTGGAAAAGCCATTTCCGTTTTTCAGAAAAAAAGGCACTCAAATTGAACAGGCCATTACTTTAAAAGTTCAGCATAGCATTTCCCCGGCTAAACTAGCAGATCCCTCCCAAAAACCTGTAGAAATCAAAATATATAAAAACAATCCATGTAAAATACCTTTCACCGGAGCCTGGTACAACCCAATAAATGGTGCATTCTCAGATAAAATGATTGGCCTGCTCCGAAAAACAGGCCTCAGACACATCCGCTACGACATAAACTTTAGTGAGCCCGATTGGCAAACTCAACTCAACCAGTTTATTTGTGACTGGAGAAATTGGCCAGTTTCGATTGAGTTTGCATTTCATGTAAGACCTGAAGATTTTCATGATTTTACAAATGCTGCCAGGCAGCTGACTGAACTCAAACCACATATTAAATTCATTGAATTCTTCACTGCCGGTTATAAAAGTACCCAGGTCAATAAAATTGAAAAAAATATTCTTTTGTCCCGGGAGTTGTTCCCGGAATCAAAAATTGGTGCTGGAACCGATTATGATTTTACTGAAATTAATCGCTACCGGGTTAATACGGGTTCAATAGATTTTATCGTATACAGTATTTGCCCACAGGTTCATGCTTTTGACGATTTTAGCCTCATAGAAAATTTAGCTGCTCAGAAAGAAACAGTTGTCAGTGCCAAACATCTCTATCCTGACATGATGATACATTCTTCTGTTATTTCATTGTTGCGAAGAACCAATCCTGATGCAACTACAAAAAAACCGCTTACAGCCGGACAAACTGTAAAATATGACAAAAGGCAACATTCAGTTTTTGGAGCACAGTGGGGACTGGGTTCATTGAAATATTTAATGGAAAGCGGTGTATCCCTGATAACCATATTCGAAACACACGGTAATAATGGTCTTGTAGCAGGAGCTAAAAGCAATTCATATAGTTCAACTTATGGACCTGATGAAATCATAGCAACACCTTTTATTACAATCCTGGAGCATCTGTCAGAATTTCAGGCTGAATCGATATTAATTTCCAAATCAGATAATCCTTTGGTTGTAGAGACCCTGGCATTTAAAAAAAATGAAGCAATTTTACTTGTGCTAATCAACTACTCGTCGAAATCTCAAAAAATAAGCCCCATATTTCAACAGGCTCCGGATAGCTGTTTTGAAATCTCAGAAGGTAACACTTTGAAAGACCCGTTTATGAATAATACTTGTTTACCTTGTCAAAATATCAGCATTGAAAATGAAGTCATACTAAAACCAAAATCGATTTTATTTTTAGAAACAACGATTAATAACATACTGGTAAATAATGAATATTAAGCACAAAACTTAGATTTTGACGTTATCTCTTCCAATTAAAATATACAATAACAAAAATAATCCATTTGATTTTTCGCACCCTGATGAATTTCTAACCAGTCTTATGGTACTCCTGCATAAACATAAACATACCTGGCAGACGGCCGGAATAGCTTGACAACTATATAATAAACAGCTCTGTCTTTACCAACTATAAACCCTTACTGATCCGGT
>CAZGZO010000130.1:0-7693 GCA_964529695.1 uncultured Lentimicrobiaceae bacterium | reverse complement strand
AACTTCTCAAACAGAATGCTGGTATCGGCTTTATGGCCCGTACATTCTATGACCGCATATTCAGGAGTGATTTCCAGAATACGCGCGCCATTTTCCCGCACAATCTCCTCAAGATTAGCCTTTTCCATAAGCGCAGTCGTCCGAACCTTGTAAAGAGCTACTTCCTCGTGAATGATTTCATCGGGATTGTGAACAAACACCTTCAAAATATCGATCAGCTTTTCCATCTGGCTGGCGACTTTTGAGACAAGTTCTTCCGTAGTAATGACAACAATAGTTATCAAATGAACTCCATGAACAGCAGATTCAGAAGCTGTAATACTTTCAATATTTATCTGCCTTCGGGTTAAAATGTTTGTTATCTGGTTCAAAACACCAATATGATTCTCAGAAAACAAACTTAAAGTGAATTCACTATTCATATTTCATCAAGATTTTTGTGGTTCAAGTGTAACTTCTGAAACTGATTTTCCTGGTTCAACCATGGGAAAGATATTTCCTTCCTTTTCAACAGTTGCTTCCAAAAGATAAGCATCTTCTGACTCCAACATTCTGTCAATGGCAGCATTCAGGTCTTTTCGGTCAGCAACCAATTCCCCTTTAATTCCATATCCCTCAGCTATTTTAATAAAGTCAGGATTAACCATTTCCGTAGCCGAATAACGTTTTTCATAGAATAAATCCTGCCATTGTCTTACCATACCGAGAAAATCATTGTTTAACAACACGACCTTTACTCCCGTATTATATTGCAAAATCGTTCCCAATTCCTGGATAGTCATTTGTAAACCGCCATCCCCGACAAAAAGGATAACTTCTTTTTCAGGTCTGGCAATTTTCGCACCAATGGCCGCCGGCAAACCAAAGCCCATGGTACCCATTCCGCCTGAAGTAATCAGTCCATTTGGTTCTGCAAAATCATAATAACGTGCTGCTGCCATTTGGTTCTGACCAACATCTGTAACAACAATGGCTTTACCTTCTGTCTTCTTTGAAATCAACCGTATTACTTCACCCATACGGAGTTTTCCATGTTTTGGATTGGTCTCACCTTTAATAACCAACTCATTCTCCATAAAATCCATTTCCTTGAATGTCTGTAGCCAATGAACATGATCAGTTTCATTCACCAAAGGAATTAAAGATTGCAGTGCTTCTCGGGCATCTGCGTTTATTTGAACATCAGCAATTACATTTTTATTGATTTCAGCCTTATCTATTTCAACATGAATAATTTTGGCCTTTTTGGCATACTCCGTTAGTTTTCCTGTTACACGGTCGTCAAAACGCATCCCGATGGCAATCAGTAAATCAGCGTTATTGGTATTAACATTTGGTGCATAATTGCCGTGCATCCCAAGAAAACCAACATGTAATGGATGATCCGACGGGAAAGAAGACAGCCCCAGTAAGGTAGAAGCCACAGGAATTCCGGCTTTTTCTGCAAATGCCAGCAATTCGTTTTCTGCTTTTGAGATCAATACGCCATGACCGGCAAGGATCATTGGTTTTTTAGCTTCGTTGATGAGCTTTGCAGCATCCACCAGGGAATCTTTATTCAACTTCGCCAGTTTAGGATTATAACTTCTAATCCAGTTACATTTTTTATAGGAAAAACTTAATGGATTCAACAAAGCATCCTTGGTGATGTCGATAAGAACCGGTCCTGGCCTTCCCGAACTGGCTACATAAAATGCTTTGGCCAGGATATCAGGAATTTCCGAAGATTTTTTAATTTGATAATTCCACTTGGTCACGGGTGTTGAAATACCCAGGATATCCGTTTCCTGAAAGGCATCCGTCCCAATGAGGTTGGAAACTACCTGAGCTGTGATAAAAACCACTGGTATTGAATCGAGAAAAGCATTAGCAATTCCCGTTACAAGGTTAGTAGCACCGGGTCCTGAGGTAGCAAAACATACTGCTGTTTTCCCACTGGCCTGGGCAAAAGCCTGCGCGGCATGAGCTGCCCCTTGTTCATGACGGGTAAGAATATGATGGACTTTATCCTCTTCATCTATCAGTTCATCGTAGATGGGCATGATAGCGCCTCCCGGATATCCGAAGATAGTGTCCACACCTTCTTCCATTAAAGATAAAACTACTGCTCTTGCACCAGTTATATAAGGTGGTTGATTTACATTCTTCATAATCTTGTTAATTATTATTTAACGTGTGTGTATGAGTTTTTTAATTAAAGTTGTCTCACGGCACCTTGATCTGCCGAAGACACAAAATGAGCATATAATTTCAATGCGGTTGAAACTTCCCTTTCTCTTGACAAAGGAGTGAAAGCATTTTCACCGCGGGCTTCTTCTTCCTGCCTCCTCTGGTTCAGTTCTTCATCTGATACCAGAAGATTAATTTTCCGCGATGCTATTTCTATTTCTATAAGGTCGCCGTCTTTTACGAGCGCAATGGCTCCTCCGGATGCGGCCTCAGGTGAAGCATGTCCAATGGAAAGTCCGGATGTTCCTCCGGAAAACCGACCATCGGTAATGAGCGCACAATCTTTATCAAGTCCCTTTGATTTCAGATAAGAAGTGGGATACAACATTTCCTGCATGCCGGGGCCCCCTTTGGGACCTTCATAGCGGATTACTACGACATCCCCTTTTTCAACACCGCCATGTAAAATGCCATCAACAGCTTGATCCTGAGATTCAAATACTTTAGCTTTCCCTGTAAATGAAAACATTTCAGGCACCACACCAGCGGTTTTAACTATACAGCCTCTTTCTGCAATATTCCCGTAAAGGACTGCCAGACCACCATCGCGGTTATATGCATGTTCGACATCCCGGATACAGCCTTTTTCCCTGTCCAGATCCAGCGTTTTGAAATAATTCTTTTGTGATCCCATTTTTATATTAGGAACAAAAGCCGGAGAACAGGAATAAATGGAATCTGCCTCTGAAAGATGTCCTTTTCTGTTCACATCGAATTGTTCAATAATACTCTTTAAATCATGAGAATCAATACGATGAGCAGAAGTATCCAATAAGCCAACCTTTTCAAGTTCTCCCATGATACCAATCACACCACCTGCCCTGTTTACATCCTGCATGTGATATTTGGAACTGGGTGCTACTTTACACAGATTGGGAACTTTTCTAGAAAGATTATCAATATCTTTCATGGTGAAATCAACTTTAGCTTCGTGGGCTACTGCCAACAGATGCAAAACTGTATTGGTAGAACCTCCCATGGCAATATCAACTGTCATTGCATTAGTAAAGGCGGCTTTCGAAGCAATGGACCTAGGCAGGACACTTTCGTCACCATCTCTGTAATATTTATATGTGTTCTCCACAATCAGTTTGGCTGCTTTTTCAAACAAGGAGAATCTGTATTCGTGGGTAGCCACCACAGAACCGTTGCCAGGTAACGCCATACCCAAAGCTTCATTCAGGCAATTCATAGAATTAGCCGTGAACATACCAGAACAGGAACCACAAGTGGGGCAAGCTATTTTTTCTATGGCCGAAAGCTCATTGTCGCTAACTTTATCATCAGCTGCCATCACCATGGCGTCCACCAAATCATATTCCTTTCCGTTTCTCCTACCGGCTTCCATCGGGCCACCGGAAACAAAAATCGTAGGGATGTTCAAACGCATTGAAGCCAACAGCATGCCAGGTGTAATCTTATCGCAATTACTGATGCAGACCATAGCATCTACTTTATGGGCATTACACATATATTCGACACTGTCAGCAATTAAATCACGTGAAGGAAGCGAATAAAGCATTCCATCATGCCCCATAGCTATACCATCGTCAATAGCAATTGTATTGAATTCTGCAGCAAAGCAACCTTCAGCCTGAATTAACCTCTTTAAAAACTGACCTACCTCATGCAAATGCACATGACCAGGAACAAACTGAGCAAATGAATTTACAACGGCAATCACTGGCTTCTTGAAATGATCTTCTGTCATTCCATTGGCCCGCCAAAGGCTCCGAGCGCCTGCCATGTTTCTTCCCTGGGTGGTTGTACTACTTCTTAAGCGGTTTTTCATCATTATTTAAAATTTTTACATAAAAAAAACTCTCCGCTGTCGGAGAGTTTCGCTTGTTTTATTAAATATAATCTCTCTCCGACTTAAAGGCTGTTACCAATAAGGACGACAAAAGAGATAATAATATGCCTAAAAGATATTGTTGTCATTTCTTTGTTTTGACGGAGTAAAAGTATAGGATTTTTTATATGCACAACCTTTTTGAAAAAAAACTTCACAAACCCGTTTTTTAATGGTCCTTACTTAAAACCGGTATAAATAAGTTATAATTATCTGTGACACAATATATAAAACACAAAACTGTTTAAAAATCCAAACTAAGGTAAAATCATTAACAGATATCGTTTTGATAATCATAACAATCGTTTGAAACCTACAGTTATCTCGCTTAATGAAAAAATTTCGAACGATGAATTATTATCTTAGAAAAAGTAGAAGAGGTAAAAAATTTAACTTGTAAAGAAAGACTAAAGATCTTTAATGAAACATCTCCTTCTTTTGTGCTGGATATGGTCAAAATTTTTCCAGTTGCTAATTACATTATGGTTGTTTTCAAAGTTTCCTGTTGTCTCCATAATCTCAATACCATCTTTCAGCATCTGTTTTTGAATTTCTGCATATAAAATCACAGCAGCTCCCTTAGTTTCATATTCGGGTTTTACACCAGCCAAGAAAAAATCCAGCACATCGGGCTTTTTCATAGCTTTCATAATATGATAGAAACCAAAAGGGAAAAGTTTGCCATTAGCTTTTTGGAGCGCCTTAGACATGGAAGGTACAGCAAGCCAGAATCCGACTGTCTCTCCATCTTTCTGAGCAAGAAAAACATATTTTGGATTGATTACCTTGAAATATTTTTGTGTGTACATATCAATCATCTCCTGGTTAAAAGGAACCACAAAAGGCAACTTATCATAAGCTGCGTTTAGCACCTCGAACAATTCTGGTATGTATTGAAGAATTTCCTTGGCTTTTGTAAATTTTTTTACTTCAATACCATACCTTTTTTTTACAACCTCATTACCGCGCAAAGCTTTGGCAATAGTATCTTTTGTAAAACTTAAGCGAAACTCAAGCCAATCAATCTCCTTATTAAATCCATAATCTGTGACTAATTTTTGATAATATGGCATGTGATAAACAGACGCCACAGAAGTTAGATAATCAAATCCTTCTATGAGCATACCTTGTGTATCCAGGTTTGTATAGCCTAAAGGGCCATGAATTTTCACCATTCCCTGGCTTTTTAGCCAATCAACCGCTGTATCCATGAGACCTTGAAAGGCTTCTTGATCCTCAAAAATTTCAAGCCTTGAAAATCTGCCCAGCTTTTCGCCAACTTTTTCGTTGTATTTATGATTGACAATACCACACAGCCGTCCCACCACCTTGCCATCTCGGTATGCAAGCCAAAATCTTGAATCACAAAATTCCATGGCTGGATTATGTTTCCTGTCCATGAATTTCAGTTCATCATTTTTGATCGGAGGAACCCAATATGGGTTGTTTTTATAAATTCTATAAGGTAATTCAACAAACTCTTTCTGCTGTTTTGTCGTCTTAACTTCTTGTATACTAAGAGACATGCGATTTATTTTAAAGAAGGGCAAACTTAATGAAAAGCGACCTTGCGCGGTTAATTTTGCTCCTGTAATTTACTATTTTATTTCAAATAACGGTACTTCCATTCCATTCTTATCCAGGATAATTCGATCTCAGAAATTCCGCAAACTTCCTGATTGCTCTTCCCCTATGGCTGATAGCGTTTTTTGTTTCAGGCGCCATTTCCGAAAATGTTTTATCAAATCCGTCCGGGACAAAAACCGGATCATAGCCAAAACCACCTGAACCTCGTTTATGGTCTATAATATGTCCCTCCACAGTGCCGTCAAAAAAATATTCTTCCCCATCCAAAAGCAGAGAAATTACAGTTCTGAAGCGGGCAGCCCGGTTCTTAACACCATTCAATTCGGAAAGTAATTTATTTACATTGTCATCATAGGTCACGTGCTCACCGGCATATCTGGCTGAATAAACACCCGGAGCACCATTCAGGGCATCCACTTCAAGACCCGTATCGTCAGCAAAACAATCCATTTGAAAACGATCAAATACATAATGCGACTTGAGGGAAGCATTTTCTTCCAGTGTAACCCCAGTTTCAGGAATATCTTCATGAACATCTATATCTTTCAGGGATACAATCTCAAAACGCGCTCCCAATATTTTCCTGACTTCTTCCAATTTATTGTTATTTCCAGTTGCAAAGACTATCTTTTTCATCCAAAAAATTTTCGGCAAAAGTAAACATTCAATCCTGCGAATAAAAGAATATAAAGCAGAGAAACGGGAAAATAGTTATGATATTTCCATTAAAGGGCAGTTATTTCCAAAATGAAATTGATTAAACAGGATTCCAGTCAATTTCTCCCATTCCGTTAGTTCTCAGAATTTCATTGGTTTTCGAAAAATGCCGACATCCGAAAAAACCTCTGTGAACAGAAAAAGGTGAGGGATGGGGCGCTTTCAAAACAAAATGTTTGGAGGTATCTATTAACGATTCCTTTTCCTGAGCAAACTTACCCCAAAGCAAGAAAACAACACCGGCACGAAGTTCCGAAATTGTTTTGATAACCTGATCCGTAAAAGGTTCCCAACCATGATTCTGATGTGAGCCTGCCTGAGAAGCCCTTACAGTAAGTGTTGCGTTCAGTAACAAGACCCCTTGCCGTGCCCATTTCTCTAAATTGCCGGTTTGCGGAATGGGGATTCCCAAATCACTATTTAATTCTTTATAAATATTCTGCAAGGAAGGAGGAATTTTTATTCCGTCCGGAACAGAGAATGCCAATCCGTGTGCCTGGCCACGTCCGTGATAAGGATCCTGCCCCAGTATCACGACCCTCACAGCCGTCAGCGGCGTGAGATTAAAGGCAGAAAATATTTGTCTACCAGGAGGATAAATTGTCTGTGATTTAATCTCCTCCTGTAGAAAATCTTTTAAACTATGGAAAGAATCGGTCTCAAACTCATCTTGCAGAGCCAACTTCCAACTCTCCTCTATTTCAGGTCCAGCTATAGCCATTGTTAATTCGTATGCAATAAAATTAGAAAAAAGTTGTTATCTAGTCAAATTGTCCATAACTTTGTGTGGAAAGAATAACGCTTGTAAAATTATGAAAAAATTATTAGTTCTACTTTTGGCTGCAGCTTTTATTGCTCTAATGACTACTTCTTGTTCTACTACATCCAACTGCGCGGCTTACGGAAATAATGTTAAGAAATACCAGAAAGCAGTTAAGTATTAATAAACTAGCAGCAAGTGTATTAATACTTTTTGAACCAGCAAGATTTTTCCATTAGATTTTTTGCTACCTGATTACCGGTCCATTAAATTGAAATTCTATGGGCGGCTTATCGGGCTGTTCGCTCTAGTGCCATTGTCGCAGTCCGTGTTTCGTAACAGGCCTCAAGGGGCTTCCGCTGGTCGCCCTTGCTGCCTTACTCCACATCGGCCTTCACCAACGGCAGCTGCCGCTTCCATCCCGGCCGAAGCTTCGGTACCCGGGTTTCGTAATTCATGCGGTGGGGATAACTGTCTCTCAATAGTCTGACTCTTGTACATAAAAAAAAGCCCCAACAAAATGTTGAGGCTTTGATTAAGGTTGGCGA
>CAZGZO010000129.1:0-7728 GCA_964529695.1 uncultured Lentimicrobiaceae bacterium | reverse complement strand
AAAATACGCCTGAAATAGATTTAATCACAGCTTTATATCTTCCAAAAACTTTTTCGCAAGCATACGAAATTTCTCCGAGACTGGCACGTTTTTTTGCGGCTTCCACCGAAAGTTCAAGCAGGTTTCCTTTGCCGGTTTCACAAGCTTCAGTAATAGCTTCCAGGCATTGCTGCACTTCGGTTTCATCTCTTTCGTCCCTTAGCTTTTTCAAACGGGCAATTTGAGACTCGCGTACAGCTGTGTTATCCACTTCCAGAATTTCCAAAGGATAATCAGATTCAGCTTTATAATCATTGACTCCGACAATGATATCTTTTTGCGCATCGATGCGAGCCTGTTTGCGTGCAGCGGCTTCTTCAATACGCATTTTGGGCAATCCTGTTTCAATGGCTTTAGCCATGCCTCCCATTTCTTCCACTTCTTCAATGAGTTTCCAGGCTTTTTCTGCCAGTTCTTTAGTCAGGCTTTCCACATAATATGAACCGGCCCATGGGTCAACGGTACGGCAGATTTCCGTTTCCTGTTGAATGTAAAGCTGTGTGTTTCTTGCAATACGGGCGGAAAAGTCTGTGGGTAATGCGATGGCTTCATCCAGAGCATTGGTGTGTAATGATTGCGTATGCCCCAAAGCGGCACCCATGGCTTCAATGCAGGTACGAGCCACATTGTTAAAAGGATCTTGTTCCGTTAAACTCCAGCCGGAAGTCTGTGTGTGGGCGCGCAACGCCATAGATTTAGGGTTCTTCGGATTGAACTGTTTTACAATTTTTGCCCAAAGCATCCTGGCGGCACGTAATTTGGCAATTTCCATGAAATGATTCATTCCCAGTCCCCAGAAAAACGAGAGACGCGGCGCAAAATCATCGATTTTCAGTCCGGCTTTCAGTCCGGTTCGGATATAATCCAAACCGTCCGCCAGCGTGTAAGCCAGCTCAATATCTGCCGTGGCTCCGGCTTCCTGAATGTGATATCCGGAAATGGAAATGGAATTAAACCGCGGCATATTTTTAGAAGTGTATTCAAAAATATCTGAAATCATACGCATGGAAGGTTCCGGCGGATAAATGTAGGTGTTTCGAACCATGAATTCTTTCAGAATATCATTCTGGATGGTTCCTGAAAGTTCTTCCAATTTAGCGCCCTGTTCCAATGCTGTGACAATGTAAAAAGCCATCACGGGTAGGACGGCTCCGTTCATGGTCATGGAAACCGAAATATCTTTCAGCGGAATTTCATCGAAAAGAATCTTCATATCCAACACGGAGTCGATGGCAACTCCTGCTTTCCCCACGTCGCCTACAACACGCTCATGGTCAGAATCGTAACCGCGGTGCGTGGCGAGGTCGAAAGCGACAGACAATCCTTTTTGTCCGGCAGCCAGGTTTCGGCGGTAAAAAGCATTGGATTCTTCTGCTGTAGAAAAACCGGCGTATTGACGAATCGTCCAGGGTCGTGTGACATACATTGTGGAATAAGGGCCTCGCAGGAATGGCGCTATGCCTGCACCAAAATTCAGATGTTCCACGCCTTCCCTGTCTTGTTCGGTATAAGCCCCTTTTACAGGAATTTGCTCCGCCGGCATCCAATCGGGAATCTGCTTTTCTGTCCCTTGAGAACTACCTCCTGAGAGACTGTCTATTTTAATATTTTTAAAATCAGGTTTCATGAACAATTTCTGTTACTATTGAATGCCAAGAAGGCTTTGATATTTTGATAATTCTTCCGGAAGGTTGCTTTTCACATGAATGAAATGCTCCATCCCGGCAGCTTTTAATTTTTCAATGATGTTTTTCGGATAACCTGCCAGCACAACAATACATTGGTCTTTCAATGCTTCAAAAACCGGAAGTGACATGGTTTCATAAGCGTCATCGGAACTGCATAGTACGACAATTTCAGGCTTGTCATTTCGGGCTGCTTCAATCCCCTCTTCCAAAGTTGGAAACCCGTTATGATTTACGATCTCATAGCCGGCAGCAGCAAAGAAATTTCCTGCAAACTGCGCCCTGGCCAACCGTTTGGACAAATCACCATAGGTGAACATCCAGACTTGCGGTCTTTTATTTTTCATCGCAAACAAATCTGTGTTATGACGCAAAGCCTCTAAAGCTTTGGCTGCACGGTAAGGTTTTAATGAAATATCTTTATCATTATTATGATTGAAAACTTCATCAGAAATTTCATCATTCAAGTGCTCAGTTGGATTTGGGAATTGGTTTACTCCCAAAATAGATTGCTTCCTGATTGCTACATTCAAATCGTAATTGGAAGCCTCCTGACGAATGCGATCCGAAATTTCACCGCTTTGGAAAACAGGAATATATCCACCTTTTTCGTCAATTTCCAAAAACAAGTCCCAGCTCTTCCGGATGAGATTGTTGGTGAGATTCTCGATATAATAAGAGCCGGCGGCCGGGTCGGCAACCTTGTCGAAAAAGGATTCTTCTTTGAGGATAATTTGCTGGTTCCGTGCAACGCGAACAGCCATATCATTGGGTTCTTCAAAAAGCGTATCGTAGGGCAACACTGTGATGGAATCAGCTCCACCGAGGCTGGCAGACATGGTTTCTGTCGTGGTTCGAAGCATGTTTACAAACGGGTCGTAAACAGTTTTGTTCCTCGAAGCATTCATCGCATGAATGTATGTCTTTGCAGCTTCGTTTTCCACGCCATAGGCTTCCAGAATTTTGGCCCACAGATAGCGAAAAGCGCGGAGTTTGGCAATTTCCATAAAATAATTGGAACCCGTTGCAAAGCTGAAACGCATCCTTCTTGCTATCGCTGCGGTATCCATTCCTTTTTCAGTAAAATGCTGTAAATAAACATTTCCGGTTGCCAACGCTAATCCTATTTCGGTAACTGTTGTGGCACCACTGTTGTGAAAGATTCCTCCATCTATGGTCAGGCAATGAAAAGCTGGTAGGGCTTTCATCGTATTGAATAAATCTTCAGCTTCACCAAAATTGGGATTTTCGCCTTTCAAAGTCATTCCTAAGACCGGGTCACAATAAACAGAACCCTGCATTTTTTCTTTGTTCCAGGAACGCTTTTCAGCCAGCTTTGCCAGGAAAGAAATCAGCTCTACAGCAGTTTCTACCCTGAAATTAAGTTCTATTTCTTCTGCATTTATTGATTTCAACACAATTTCGATTGTGTTGAAATCAGGTCTTTCTATAAAATCAAATGCCAGTGAAGTGGCACCGTTTTTAACAGCTTTCAATGCCGTCTGATTGGCTTTTTCAGCATTTTTTACCTGGATGAACTGGTTTACTTTCCAAGCATTACCGCTTTTCCGGTTGCCCCGTATAAAAGGGAAATCCCCCGGAAGGGAATGAAGATAATTAAGTCCTGATTCATCTTCCGGCGTATAAATTGGCTGCACGGCAAAGCCTTCTTCAGTTTGCCAGACAAGCTTCTTATCGTAATCAGCCCCTTTCAGGTCGGCTTTAATTTTTTCTTTCCAGGCTTCTTTGCTCACCGGAAGGAAATTACCAAATAAATTTTCTTTGTCCATTAATCTTGGGATACTTATTTGCCCGCAAAAATACGACAAAAGAAACGCACAGCAAAGATTTGTTATTAATTTAACAGTAGATTCGTTTTAAATTATGTTTTAGCCACGAATTCTCGAATTCGTGCAATGTATAATCTAAAAGTAGATGCCCGACTTAAAAGGAGGTTCTTTACTGAGAAAATAGCAGTTATTCGTTTTTAATTTGTGAATTCGTGGCAAGAAAAATCGAATCTGAGTTTTAAGTGGCTATGCTGTAAAGGAGTTCTTTGAGTCGGAATTTTTTATGATATTTACACAACCAATTTAAAAAGACTGCTTAATGCCTGCAAGATCAGCTTTAAAGTTTCCGAAAATCTTGTTTCCCGGACACCTTTCCCTGGTTAAATATATCAACCCATAATCAGATATTATGTTTAGTAAGACCTTTGATTTACAAGCAAATCGTACTGATTTTAAAACAGAAGTGCTGGGCGGAATCACTACATTCATAGCGGGGATGTACATTATTGTGGTGAATCCCACCATTTTGAAAGATGCCGGAATTCCTTATGCCGCCGGACTGACAGCCACCGTGTTGTTAAGTGCATTTTGTACCATTGCCATGGGATGGTACGCCAAAAACCCGATTTTAGTAGCTCCCGGAATGGGAATCAATGCTTATTTCACTTATTCGGTGGTAATTGCTCAGGGTGTTAAACCCGAGATTGCATTGGGCGCCATTTTCTGGTCCGGTGTGTTTTTTGTTGTGATTTCGGTGCTGAACATCAGAACGGCAATTATTAAAGCGATTCCCGGAACAGTGCGGTTGGCCGGGGCTGTGGGAATCGGACTTTTTATTGCCGTCATCGGTTTACACAATTCCGGTTTTATTGTGGCGAAAGCTCCTTTGCTGGGGGTGGGAACCATCAATGCGATTACGCTGGTTTTTCTGGCCGGTTTGTTTGTCACCATTATTTTGGTTGTGAAGAAATTAAAAGGGGCCATGGTATTGGGCATGGTAATTACCACGTTGCTGGCATGGCCCGTCGGACGTTGGTTTGGCGATGCTGCTGCTGTAAATCACGGTGTGAAAACGCTCATCAATTTCAATGGTGTTTACGCGGCCCCTGATTTTAGCTGGTTTTTAAAAGCTGATATTCTGGGGTCACTCAAGTACAGTTACATACCGATTATTTTTGCATTGCTGTTTGTAGATATGTTCGATAGCATCACCACTTTTGTGGGTGTGGCGGAAGCCGGAAATTTAAAAGATGAAAATGGCGATCCGAAATACATCAAACAATCCATGATTGTGGATGGATTTGCCACGCTGCTGGGCGGGGTTTTTGGTACCAGTCCGGGAACAGCGTACATCGAATCTGCAACCGGAATTCATGAAGGGGGCCGGACCGGTTTGACAGCCGTTGTAACGGGATTGTTGTTTCTTCCTTTTCTCTTTCTATCGCCGCTGGCACAGCTCGTTCCTGCTGTTGCAACCGCACCTGTTTTGGTTTTGGTAGGTGTTTTTATGGCTGTCCCCTTAAAACAAATCGACTGGCTCAATGTGGAAGAAGCCATCCCGGCTTTTTTCACCATCTTATTGATTCCTTTAACCTATTCTTTAACCCAGGGAATTGTTTACGGACTGCTCAGTTACACGCTGATTAAGGCCATCCTTGGCAAATGGAAAGAAATTCATCCTGCCCTTTGGGCGATTGATGTTTTCTCTTTGCTGATGCTGGCCATTGAGTATCATTTGATTTGATTCGAGTACCGGAAAAACAAGGGGGTTTATAAATTTACGCTCCTAATTCCTCCATCGAATGCCGTATCAAATTCCAAATGACTACCAGTAAACTGGTAATAATCAGTGAGCCGATAAACAAACCGGCCAGTTCTTCGTATCCGCCGCTTTTGTAAAAAATGACTCCCAGGTTTCCCACCAAAAGCATGAAAATCACATAGAAAGCCGTAACATTTTCGCCAAGCCATTCCACATAACGGGAAATAACATTGTCGGCACGATGGACTATCGCGCGGGCACTCAAAAGCCACCAGAACACATAGTTAATACAGAACAAAAAGAACATAATCCCATGGTGGAAATAGAGATGAGGCCTTATCGAAACACGGAATCCAAAAGTAGCAGTAACTACCAGAATCACTCCTGACAAAAAGAGCAGAATTACTTTTACCGTCTGGCTGTGTTTGAACTGATCAGCAACAAAATAGTTTTTGATCTGGAAAAAGCAATATCCGGCCAGCACATAGGCGAGCCATGGAATGAGTGGAAAAAATCCCCGAGGATATTTTCCGTAGAAATAAGGCAAAATGAGTGAATTGGGGAATGTTTTTTCAACCGGAGGAATCACATACTGAAGCAAAAGAAGAACCACAATCAGAAACAGAAAGATCAAAACATGTCCTCTGAATAACTGAATGATGATGGCGATGGCTATCAGACTTAAACCAGCCAGAATCAGGATGTCTGTACTGAAAATGAGTGCAAGTGGGCCTACAGCATAGGAAGGATGCGCCAGCCCGACTAAAACAACAGCACTTCGACCTATATTCAGTAGAAATCCCAGACCGATGAGTTTCAGCCCGCGCAAAATATTGGTCCAAAAAGGTTTATGCTTGTAGGCAATATAATAGCCCATCACGGCAAGAAAAACGGGCGCCGTGGTAGTTCCGCCGATAAACATGGAAATTTTCCCAGTAAGTCCGTCCATGATGGGTTGCCTGGCAAAAAATTCCAGCAAAATAACCTGAACCATGGCGATGATGGCCACGCCTTTAATCAGATCTGAAGTTCTGCTTCTGCTGTTTTCCATTGATTTAGTTTTTCGGCAGCAAGGTTAAGACGCTTCCATGCTTAATATCTTGTCTTCTGGTAAACTGCGTGCGATATTCTCCTTTAACGTACATCACAGCCTGGTCGGCATAATGCGGACTTAGTACATTGCCCGACTGTCCGGTGGGAATGATGGACAGCGCGTGATCAGTATTCGCAAAATCGATGAGGAAACGCAGCGCGGGGCCTGAAGTTACCGGATAAACGCCGTTTTTGTTATAAGCAAATGCTTCTTTGTCAACTACTTCGTTGCTCCCCCTTATCGGGAAAGGTCCGACATTGAAAATCTTGTTAAACGGATGTTTCCTGCCAATGGGATGTACATTCAACAGTTGATGAACTTTTCCCCATTTCCAGGTTGAAACACTATCTCCCAATTGATTTCTCAAAGCAGTGACTGTTTCTGAGAAGGCCTGTTTGAAAATATCGGCCCGGGTTTCAGTGGCTTTTGTATCTACATTATTCCACCAGACTGAAGTGGAATCCTCAAACAGTCTTTCAATGGAACTGGTAAGCAGGTTCATGCCACACAGCTTTTGGAAATCCTTAGGCCCAACTTCGTCTTCCATGGCATCTCGCAAGACAAAATAAAGCATTTGGGTGTAAATGGTGGCTCCGACACTGGCCGTGTCATAATTTCCGTCCCAGTTTTCCAACGCATTGACCACTTTCGGGTCACCCGGAGTGCCTCCCATGTGATTTAAAATCAATTGAACCAGCTTCATATCCCGGTTGGAATGGGTATCCAGTTGGATTTTTTCCATCTCTTTTATGGTCCATTTCGGTTTGGACTCCAGCAACTGACGAACCCTTGCTGCACGGTATCCCGGATAATAATAACCCGGATAAATGTAACCATCCACCGGAGGAGGCATGTTGTTGGAAGTATTCAGAATTCCACTGGGCGGATTCACAGATTGCGGATTTTTGTCAAAAGGATAAAAACCAATAATATCGGTGGCCGAATCGGCACCATTCATTATCAATTTCGGATTGATATGAGGATCTCTCCTTAACGGGATCTTCCCGGCAGCCCACCAGGCAATATTTCCATCGGTATCGCCATAAGCCACATTCAATCCGACCACATCAATCAGTGAGACGCCTTTCTCAAAATCGGCCATGTCTGTGGCATTGTTCATGTCGTAAAGTGCTTCCAGCGATGTGGAATTCAAATGAAGCGGTGACCACCACATACTGACTTCCTGACCGGGTTTATGTGTAACATTTGTAAACGCCCCATTTAAAATGGGTCCGTGAATCGTGTATCGCACATCGAAAGGAATGTCTTTTCCTCCTTTAACTTTAATAATTTGAGGATCAATGCTGTCATTGCGCCAGGCACCATGGTACCATACCTGGTTGGAATCAGCCGGATTGA
>CAZGZO010000128.1:0-7762 GCA_964529695.1 uncultured Lentimicrobiaceae bacterium | reverse complement strand
CAGGCAAAATATAAAATCTGGTTTCAGGATGAATTTGTCTGTTTTTCACCAGAAATTTTTGTCCGGATTGAAAACGGAGTTATTCGATCATTTCCTATGAAAGGAACCATCGATGCATCCGTGCCCGAAGCCAGGGAAAAATTACTGAGAAGTGTTAAAGAAACAGCAGAGCACAGCACCATCGTTGATTTGATTCGCAATGATTTAAGCCGGATCTCCACGAAAGTGGAAGTAAGCCGGTTTCGCTACCTCGATCATTTGAAAACAAACAGAAATGAGATGCTTCAGATGAGCTCTGAAATAAGTGGGGTACTGGATGAAAACTATTTTGAAGAAATAGGTAACATAATTTTCGGAATGTTGCCGGCAGGATCTGTGTCGGGTGCTCCGAAGGAGAAAACTTTGGAAATTATTCGCAACTCTGAAGGCGGCGAACGGGGTTATTACACCGGCATTGCAGGAATATTTGACGGAACAAATCTGGACAGTGCCGTGCTCATCCGTTTTATTGAAAAAACCGGAGATGGTTTATTTTACCGAAGCGGCGGCGGCATCACAGCCCAAAGCAATTGCGAAGATGAATATCAGGAACTAATACAAAAAATCTATGTGCCTTTTACTTGAGACAATCCGGTTTGAAAATGGGGCATTCCAAAACTTGCAATACCATCAGGAAAGGCTGGAGGCATCGCGAAAAGCGCTGTTTCCAAAATCCAAAACAATTGATTTGGAAACTGCCTTAAGAAAGGAAATGGCAGCAAAAACAGATATTCAACGGGCAGGACTGTTTAAATGCCGGGTTGTTTACGGTTCTCAAATCAAAGTTGTAGAGTGGATTCCTTACAATCTTCCTAAAATTAAAAGTTTAAAAATGGTGTTTCCCAGTGAACTTGAATATTCTTACAAATATGAAGACAGGAAAGCCATTAATGAACTTTTCAAAGAAAAAGGCCCTGCGGACGACATTTTAATCGTAAAAAAAGGACTCATTACTGATACTTCATTTTGCAACATTTTGTTCTACAATGGCAAAAACTGGATAACGCCTTCTTTTCCTCTTTTAAAAGGCACACAACGCCGTTATTTGCTGGAACAGGAACGTATCATTCCGGCTGAAATTTCAACTTCCGATCTACAGAATTTCTCAAAAGCCCGCCTTATCAATGCCATGATTCGATTCGAAGACTCATTGGATATTGATATTCAGGACATTTTCTGAAGTTAACTGAATAATTTATAACCATTCTGATTTATAATAGATTACAATATTTCAATCGCCCTCAATCTGCTTTTTCAATATCTTTGCGCTAACATTCATTTTTCACTGAAAAACAACAGAATTACATGGAAATTTCACATATCGAACACATCGGCATCGCTGTAAAGAGTCTGGATGAGGCCATTCCTTTTTATGAAAATGTGCTGGGATTAAAATGCTACAACATTGAAGAAGTTAAAGACCAAAAAGTAAAAACGGCCTTTTTCCAGGTGGGGCAAACCAAAATTGAATTGCTGGAAAGCACGGATCCGGATGGCGCGGTTGGAAAATTCATTGAGAAAAAGGGCGAAGGATTGCACCACATGGCTTTCGCTGTGAAAGATATCGAAAATTGTCTGGAGGTAGCCCAAGACAAAGATGTCAGGCTTATTGATTTGAAACCCAGAAGAGGAGCTGAAGGGCTTGAAATTGCATTTTTGCATCCCAAATCCACATTTGGTGTGCTTACGGAATTCTGCGAAAGCAAGAAATAACGGAACCAAGGTTTTCAGATTTGATCATAAACAGTTAATGGTCAACAGACAAATATTTTATTTTTGCTTTAATTTTAATATTTTTGAAGGTATAAAACGGGGATTATGTTAATTATCGGAATAGCTGGCGGCAGCGGATCAGGAAAAACCACAGCAGTAAAAAAAATTGTTGAGGCATTGCCCAAAGATTCAGTGGCTATCATTACACAGGATTCTTACTATTACGACAACGGAAGTTTATCAAAAGAAGAAAAACTCAAAATCAATTTCGATCATCCCAGTTCTATTGAATGGACGTTGCTGAAACAGCATCTGAAGATGCTGCAGCAAGGGCAAAGTATTGATATGCCCATCTACTCTTATGTAACTTGTGGACGCGCCAAAGAAACACAAACTGTAAATCCGCACAAAGTAATTATCGTGGAAGGTATTCTGATAATGAGCAATCCGGAAATACGAAAAATGCTGGATATCAAATTATTTGTTTCCACTGACAGCGACGAAAGACTGATGCGAATCATCCGAAGAGACATTCAACAAAGAGGCCGAAATTATGAAGATGCATTGACACATTATTCCAAATTTGTAAAACCCATGCACCAACAGTTTATTGAGCCGACCAAACTGCATGCTGATGTCATTATCCCCGAAGGAGGCAACAACAAAGTAGCCATTGAAATGGTGGTTTCGCGCATCAAACTGAATCTCGCACAAGAGGTAACTGTATGATATTGAAAAAACCTTTTAATTTCCTTTTACTTGGCGGGGTTTTCCTGTCATTGCTTTCTTTGTCTTCCTGTAATAAATCTTCTGTAGCACTCGCCAATACCGGTGTATGGACATACTACAAAGCAGGAAACGGTTTGCCGAGTAACGATGTCAATTGCCTGGCCCGGGACAGCAAAGGAAATGTGTGGATTGGAACCGATTTTGGCCTGGCCCGTTTTGATGGGAAAAATTTCACTTCCTGGCAGCAAAGCGACGGAATGATTTACCAATCGGTGACCAGTCTGGCCATCGATGAAAATGATAACGTTTGGATTGGAACCCCTTACGGAGTTTCTGAATTTAATGATACAACATTTACCAATTATACCACGGATAATGGACTGATCTACAACCTGATTTATAGCATTGCCATTGACAATCAAAACAATATTTGGATTGGAACTGGTGGTGGTGTTTCCCGCTTTGACGGCTCCAAATGGACTTCATATCAAAAAAGCGGGGCGATGGGTTTGGTAAATGACCATGTAAAAAGTGTATTCGTGGACGATAGCAACAATGTATGGTTTGGCACAGAATACGGAATTTCTAAATTCAATGGAACAAACTGGGAAACCTTAATTTTTAACAATGCCACAACCAATTACATTTACAACATTTTTCAGGATAGCGATGGGAATATGTGGTTCGGTAGTCTGGCCGGAGCCATGAAATATAATACCGGCAACTTTTCTTATTTGACAGAAAACGATGGCCTGGTAAGCAATCAGTTGGAAAACATCACCCAGGATTCATCTGGAAATATGTGGTTTGGTACCGAATTCGGGGCTTCTGAATACAACGGGAAAGTTTTCTCAAATTTCACCACAAATAATGGCCTGGCAAGCGACTGGGTCACTTGCATCATGCAGGATAAAGATGGAAATATCTGGTTTGGAAGCAAAAACAAAGGTATTGCTGTTTTTACTCCAAGGAATCATTGATTTAATCTTCGTTCCACGCGATTCTAAAAAATTTCATTTCTTCATCTCAAAAACTATCTTTAGTTTTGCCGCCCCAAAACATGAGCCGGCATTTTTTCAGATTAGAAACAATATGCTTCATAACAAGAATATAATAAAAAGTCCCTGCATCCAGGTATGTGTGCTGGATGATGAAAAGATATGCATGGGTTGTTACCGTAGTGTGGAAGAAGTCAGGAACTGGTTCCGGTTTTCTGACGAAGAAAAACTTCAGGCATTAAAGAATGCAGATGAACGACGAAAAGCCGATGAGGATCCCTACGGGCATTATGTTTAAACACATGCTCCATTTCAGAAATTAATTTCCTATACGAAATCGTATAATAGCCGTTGTTTGTGGAAACATTGATATCCCACAATAATTTATCCTAAGAGCTATCCTTCTGATTGCGTTGTATTTGTAATCTTTGGCCCAGATATTGCTCAAGATGGGTGCTTTTAAAGTTACAAATATGTTGATTATCGGAATTGCCATTTACGTTGTTATCGCTTTTCTTCTGACCGTTTTTGAAGTCAAAAATCCTGGAGAATGGGTGAAATTTATCTTTTTAAGCATTATTCTTACTCCTGTTTACGGTTTTGTCGTAAATTCTAAAAGAAAGAACACCTCCCGGATTGACTATTACGAATGCAAAGAATGTGGCTACATTTTTCCTATGAAGTTAACACACTGCCCACTGTGCGAGGAAAACGGAGTAAAAATTAAGTTGATAAAATATGAGAACCCCAATAATCTAAAATCCCTTTATCAAAACCTACCCCTTACCTGAATGAAAAATTGCCCTGCTTCGTCGGGGCAATTTTTTTTACACTTTCTTTAAGGGCCCGATAAATTCATGGAGCTTAGTGAAAGATTTCCACTCATGAATTCTTAAAAACAGTTAAAAATACCAAACCTGAATTTTTAGCGTTTATTTTTACCAAAATATTTGTTTTAAAGAACCTACATGTTGAAACTGCTTTAATAATTATTAAATTTGCATTATTAATAAATTGAAAAGTATTATGGAAAATCAAACTAAACCTAAATCCGTTGGCCCTAAAAAATCTAATACGGGATTAATTGCTGCATTGGTTGTTTTTATTGTGGTTGCAATTGGACTTGCAATCTGGATGTTTGTTGTTCAGGGAAATGTTAAAACTCTAAAAGCTGAAAAACAACAAGAAAAAACTGAATTAACCACTCAGTTGAATAACTTGATGCAACAACACAATCAGTTAAAAGCCCAATATGGCCAATTATCTGATTCACTGGCAAAAAAAGACCAAGTTATTCAGTCTAATGCCAAAGAAATCAGACAGCTCCTCAATACGAAGTGGGCTTATTACAAGATCAAGAAAAAATTTGATAATCTTCAGAAAATTGAACAGGGATTCGTTCGTCAGTTAGACTCTCTTTACACAGCTAATCATCAGCTGACAATGGAAAATCACAAGATTAAAGAGCAGGTCAAATCTGAACAAATGAAGAATCAGAACCTGATGCAAGAAAAATCAGCTCTTACACAGAAAGTGACAGTTGCCAGTATCATTCCTACTTATAACCTTACGGCAGGCGGAATTCATGTTACCGGAAGCGGAAGAGAGCGGAAAACAGATAAAATCAGAAGAATTTCTAAAATAAAAGTTTGCTTTACCTTAGGTGACAATAAAATAACACCTCCTGGGAGCAAAAATCTTTATGTGAGAATTGCCCGCCCGGATAAAAAGATCCTTACCATTAGCGAAAGTGATGAATATTCATTCACCTATAATGGCAACAAGCTGCAATACAGTGCTATGAAAGTGGTTGATTACCAAAACAAAACGCTCTCAGTTTGTGTTTATTGGACCCCAAGACCAGCACAAAAACTGATTCCGGGTACTTACCATGTAGACGTCTTTGAAGGGAACTTCAACATTGGACAAACTACTTTTAAACTGAGATAAAATCAGATTAATAAACACAAAAAAGGCCGATGAGTTAAACTCATCGGCCTTTTTATTTTTTAGTATTTGTTCTTTATTTCACTCGAAGTCGCTCAGCAACAATTCCCCTGATTTGGTCAATAGGAATACGATCTTGCTGCATGGTATCACGTTCGCGAATGGTAACAGTGTTATCTTCCAAAGTCTGATGGTCAACAGTTACGCAATACGGTGTTCCAATAGCATCATGGCGGCGGTAACGTTTCCCGATAGTATCCTTTTCTTCATAGAAACACATGAAGTCATTTTTCAGATCACCAAGAATCTCCCTTGCTTTTTCAGGCAAACCGTCCTTTTTAAGCAGCGGAAATACGGCAACCTTGGTGGGAGCCAGGAAAGGCGGCAGCTTCATAACCACGCGTTCCGAACCGTCTTCCAGTTTTTCTTCTGTGTAAGAAGCACTCATCAGCGCCAGGAACATACGGTCAAGGCCGATGGAAGTTTCAATAACATATGGAATATAGCTGTCATTGACTTCATTATCGAAATAACGAAGTTTCTTCCCGGAGAATTTTTCATGAGCACCCAAATCAAAATTGGTACGCGAATGAACGCCTTCAAGCTCCTTGAATCCCATAGGAAAATTAAACTCAATATCGGTAGCCGCATTGGCGTAATGCGCTAACTTATCGTGGTCGTGAAAGCGGAACCATTCTTTACCAATTCCGAGGGAAAGGTGCCAATTCATACGTTCTTCTTTCCAGTGGGCAAACCACTCCATTTCCGTTCCAGGGCGGACGAAGAATTGCATTTCCATTTGCTCAAATTCGCGCATACGGAAAATAAACTGACGAGCTACAATTTCATTACGGAAGGCTTTTCCAGTCTGTGCAATACCAAAAGGAATCTTCATACGGGAAGTTTTCTGAACGTTGAGGTAATTCACAAAAATTCCCTGGGCTGTTTCAGGACGGAGATAAATTTCCGAAGCAGAGTCTGACGTAGAGCCCATCTGCGTTGAAAACATCAGATTGAATTGCCTGACTTCCGTCCAGTTCCTTGAACCTGAAATCGGATCGGCAATTTCCAAATCTTCAATCAATTGCTTGATGCCAGCCATATCATTCTTTTCCATAGCAGGATACAAACGCTGTTTAATCTCTTCTATTTGCCGGGCTCTATCCAACACCCTTGGATTGGTTTCCCTGAATTGTTGTTCATCAAATGAATCACCAAATCTTTTTTGTGCTTTGGCAATTTCTTTATCGATTTTGGCTTCAATTTTTGCAATATAGTCTTCCACCAGCACGTCGGCACGGTAACGCTTTTTTGAATCTTTATTATCGATCAACGGATCGGCAAAAGCATCCACATGGCCGGAAGCTTTCCACACCGTAGGATGCATAAAAATTGCAGCATCAATCCCAACAATATTTTCATGCATTTGCACCATGGCTTTCCACCAGTAGTCACGAATGTTCTTTTTCAATTCCGAACCGTTCGGACCATAATCGTAAACCGCACTTAAACCATCGTAGATGTCACTAGACGGGTAAATAAAACCATATTCCTTCGCGTGAGCAATAATCTTTTTGAATAAATCTTCCTGATTAGCCATAATCTGTTTTTAATGTAATCTCCTAAAACAAAACCGGGTATCCGATGTTTTTCTTCATCCGAATCCGGAATAATTTGACAGGCAAAATTAACAATAAACCTTTCTAAACAAGAATCTCCAAAATAAATGTGTGAAATTCTGTTAAAATCAAATTTATATGTTATAACATTTAATGGAATAACGTATATTTGCAAAAACTTTAAATATCAGGACTATGGAAGAACCAAAAATTGCACAAAAAGGACCTTATGCTTTAGATATGGAACCGGGAACTTATTACTGGTGTGCGTGTGGGAGAAGCACCAATCAGCCATTCTGCTCAGGAATGCACAAAGGAACACCTTTCACACCTATTAAAGTTGAAATAACCGAAGCAAAAAAAGTATTTTTCTGCGGCTGCAAACACAGTGGCAACAAACCCTTTTGCGACGGGACACACAGAACGTTATAAACCAATTTTCCGAACGGGCCCATTTTTAAGTTGTTAAATCTTCGCGAAACCCGCTCCGCATTCTGGTTACGGGTTTCGCGATATGATTTAAAAATGCTGTAAACTGTATTCAAGAAATGATTTCCAATATTCCCCTCCTCGGAGGGGTTGGGTGGGTTCATAGAAAAATTTAATCATTTTTTGAATACTCTTAAAACACACAAATTCAAATTGGTTTACACAATTTTGATAAAATGAAAATTGAGGAGGAAATCAAAGGGAGGTTTCGCAACGATTACCATAAAG
>CAZGZO010000127.1:0-7809 GCA_964529695.1 uncultured Lentimicrobiaceae bacterium | reverse complement strand
ACAGTATCTATGGACTTGATTCGAAATGGGCCATTGAAAATCATGGTGTTACACCCGATATCAAGGTGGATAACCTTCCGGGTCAGGTAATGGAAGGTAAAGATCCTCAGCTTGATACCGCCATCAATTACATCATGAAGAAGCTCAAAGAGCATCCGATGCCAATTCCACAACCACCGGCTGAAATTCCTGCTTATCCAAGTGGAAATGACGCAGGCGGAACCAATTAATAAATGATTTTGACAAAAGAAAAGGCTGTCTCTGAAATTTGAGACAGCCTTTTGTTATTATATCCGGCGCCGGATTATTTTATAACTTGCGCCTTTGTTAAGTATTAATCATTAAAAATCAAAAATTATGAAAAAGCATCCATTTAGATACGGCTTTACTTCCATAGTCGTTTCAATCTTCTCTTTTATGTTTGCGGCAATTGGATTAATTCCCATTTTTGAAAAACTCCTGTCGTTTCATCTTCATGCCGATGTTACTTCTGAGGCTTATAAATTAGGTTATGCGATGGGACACTTTACAAGGGCTTATTTTCTCCCGCTTTTTTTCATTTTGGCAGGGTTGCTTTTATTCAAATTTGGACGTGAAAAAGTAGAACTATCTCAAACAGAGGAAGCGAATTCCTAATATTTAAATTAATAATCGATTTAGGACAAATTTATGAAGCTATCAAAAGGTCACAGAACAGCTGCAACTATCATTTCATTTCTGTTTTTCTTAATGGCATTAGCCGGTTTTGTTCATATGATAAACGGTAAGTTTCCTATGATTCATTACCTGCCTACAGATACCAAAACTATGAAGGACGGCATGAAGGTTGCCGGTAACGCAGGAGCCAATGCCGGAAAGTATATTGGGACTTACCTTCGATTTTATATTTTTCCTTTTTTATTTGGCTATACAGGCTGGCTGCTTTATAAAATCGGAAGAGAAAAACCTGAAGTAGCAGCTCCTGATGAAAAAGAATCACCAAAAATTTCAGAATAAATCTTTATGGAACTCATTGAATGGAAGGATTTTGAAAAGGTAGAACTTCGGGTTGGGAAAATTGTCAGGGCTGAGGTTTTTGCCAAAGCCAGGAAGCCTGCATACATTTTACACGTAGATTTTGGCCCGGAGTTTGGCGTCAAAAAATCCAGTGCGCAAATCACAGAATTATATACCGTTGAAGAACTGGTTGGTAAACAGGTGGTTGGGGTGCTGAATTTTCCGAAAAAACAAATCGGGCCGTTTTTTTCCGAATGTCTCACAACCGGGTTTGCGGATGAGAAAGGCCGTGTGGCGCTTTGTGTTCCCGATAAGGAGGTTCCTTTGGGGAGTAAGCTTTTTTGAAACTTGCATCCTCAACTTTATGAACTTTAGCGCACTTTAGTCACTCTATGAACTCCTTAAATTCTTACCTTTGAAGATAACCACAAAAAATCCAACCCATGGATCCGAAAACCGTTATCCGGGAATTATTGACCGGGACAGGTATTCACCTGAACGGACCGCATCCTTATGACGTACAAGTTCACGATGAAAGAGCTTATGAAAGATGGCTTTCCGAAGCGGAATTGGGCCTTGGAGAATCTTACATGGACGGTTGGTGGGATTGTGTTGCATTGGACGAATTCATTGAAAGAGTTCTGCAGGCCGGACTGGAAGAAAAAGTCAAAAGAAATTTCAGTACAGCCTTTTATGTCTTGTCTAACCGACTTTTCAATCAGCAAACAAGGGTTAAATCGAAGCGGGTGGGCCGCGAACATTACGATTTGGGAAATGATTTGTTCAGTAAAATGCTGGACAAACGCATGGTTTATTCCTGCGGTTACTGGCAAAAAGCCAAGAACATCGATCAAGCTCAGGAAGCCAAACTGGATTTGATATGCAAAAAGCTGAACCTGAAGCCGGGTATGAAAGTGCTGGACATTGGCTGCGGTTGGGGAAGCTTTGCCAAATATGCAGCCGAAAAATACGACGTTGAAGTGCTTGGCGTGAGCATCTCAAAGAAACAAATCGAGCTGGGTAATGACCTTTGCAAAGGCTTGCCTGTGACTTTGCTTTACAAGGATTACCGGGATGTTGAAGGTAAATTTGATGCCGTTGTTTCCATCGGGTTTTTTGAACATGTGGGCTACAAAAATTATGATACTTACATGAAAATTGTTGACCGTTGCCTGACGGATAACGGCATTTCGTTGCTGCACACCATCGGCAATAATACAACGACTCATTATGTGAACCGATGGACCAATAAATACATTTTCCCCAACGGAATGCTGCCTTCCATCGCCCAGGTTGCCAAAGCTGCCGAGCCTTATTTTGTTATTGAGGACCTTCACAACTTTGGCCCCGATTATGATAAAACATTAATGGCCTGGTACGACCGTTTTAATAAGGCATGGAAGGAATTGAAAAACCAGTATGACGAAAGGTTTTACCGGATGTGGCGCTATTATTTATTGAGCAGTGCCGGTGGTTTTCGCTCACGTGCCACACAACTCTGGCAATTTGTGATGACACGAACTGGCCGTCAACAAACTGATTGCCGTTTTACCTGAGCAGTTTTTTAAAGCTTTTTTATTTTTTTAGTTTCCTGGCTTTTTCGATAACCGTTTCTTTGAGTCCGGCTTTGTATTCAATAATTTTTTCTCTTACCTGGCTGTCGGATACAGAAATGATTTGTGCCGCCAGAATGCCGGCATTTTTTGCACCATTCAGGGCTACCGTAGCAACGGGAACTCCGCCGGGCATCTGTAAAATGGAAAGCACTGAATCCCAGCCGTCAATGGAATTGCTCGATTTTACAGGTACTCCAATAACCGGCAAGGGAGACATGGATGCAACCATTCCCGGAAGGTGGGCTGCCCCGCCTGCACCGGCAATGATGACCTGAATGCCGCGCTTGTGGGCATTGGAAGCGAAATCAAATAATCTTTCCGGGGTTCTGTGTGCTGATACAATATCAATTTCGTATTCGACACCCAATTGTTCCAGCATTTCAGCAGCCGGTTTCATGACGGGCAGATCGGAATCTGAACCCATGACGATACTTACTAATTTTTGTCCCACGATTTTACCTTTATTAATTGTTTAACTTTTTCAGCTTTTTCTAATGCAGTTTCCAGTGAGTCCGATAACACGGTTATGTGTCCCATTTTTCTGAACGGTCGGGTTATCTTCTTCCCGTAAAGGTGAATCTTCACGCCTTCAATGGCCATGATTTCCGTCAAGCCTTCATACCTGACCGGCCCTTCATAACCTTCTCCACCTAAGATATTTACCATCACTGCAGGAAGTTTGGGCCGGGTGCTACCCAAAGGTAAGTTAAAAATGGCACGTAAGTGTTGTTCAAACTGTGAAGTGATGATGCTTTCAATAGTGTGGTGACCACTATTGTGCGGACGTGGAGCCGATTCATTTACAATAACTTCCCCGTTTTCATCAACAAAAAACTCAACGGCCAGCAATCCTTGCATACCGAGTAAATCGATGATTTTACCGGCAATATCTATGGCTTTTTCCGATTGTTCGGGCGTAATTTTTGAAGGACAAATCAGTTTGTCCACCAGGTTTGCTTCAGGGTCAAATACCATTTCCACAACAGGGAAACATTTTACTTCTCCTTGTTTATTACGGGCAGCAATAACGGCTATTTCTTTTGCTATATCGATTTTGTTTTCAATGATAGAAGCACCATCAAGTAATTTATCCAAATCATTTTCATCACTAATAACAGCCACGCCACGTCCGTCATATCCCCCGGTTCTCAATTTCTGAACAAACGGGAACTTGATTTCACCATCCTGAATGGCTTGCGTAATATCATGTCGGCTGCTATAGATTTTAAAAGGCGCCGTAGGCACATTGTTATCTTGATAAAATTCCTTCTGTTTTCCTTTATCCTGAATAAGTTCGAGAATATCGGGATCGGGTATAATCTGATGGCCTTCGGATTTCAGCTTTCTCAACGCTTCAATGTTGATATTCTCCATTTCATAGGTGAGGAGATCAACCATTTTCCCAAACCGGTACACCGAATCAAAATCCAGATTACTTCCTTTCACAAAATGTGTAGCCAGGCTGTTGGCCGGACAGGTTTCATCATTATCCAGAACGTAAGTAATGATATCCCATTTGCTGGCTTCCTGAATAAGCATTTTAGCAAGCTGTCCGCCGGCAATGATTCCCAATTTAAAATCTGATGTCACTAGTTTTTCCATCTTAATATATTGGATATTAGTTCCTTAATTTTTTATAGAATGCCTGATCAGCTAATGATTTTCGCATAATACAAGTTACTCCTGTAACAAAAAAAACTTCAATTATTTTCATTAGAATTCCAGCACGAAAATAGAAAAATCCCCCATACACTTTTTGTAAGGAACTCCAACTTTATGAACTTTAGAGCACTTTAGCTCACTTAATGAACATTGAAAAGGTGACTTTGTGACATCGTGGCAAGGTGACCGGCCAAAGCTAAAGCCAACGCCTAAGCCGTTACGCGTTAATTTCCCTGTCCCGGAATCCCAGCAAATACAAAATAGTATCCAGTCCGGTAGCTGAAATGGCATGTTGTGCCGATGCTTTTACCTTGGGTTTGGCATGAAAGGCAATTCCCAGTCCGGCTTTTTCCAGCATGGGAAGATCGTTGGCGCCGTCGCCTACAGCAATCACCTGTTCGAGATGGATGTCTTCTTTAAATGCCAGCAGTTCAAGCAATTCTGCTTTTCGTTTTCCGTCAACAATTTCATGTAAATGTTTGCCGGTCAGTTTTCCGTTCTTTATTTCAAGTTCATTGGCAAAAACATAGTCGAAACCGAGTTTGGTTTTTAGGTAGTTTCCAAAATAGGTAAATCCGCCGGAGAGAATCGCTGTGCGATAACCGTATTGTTTTAGTGTGCTGAGGAGCCTTTCTGCGCCATTTGTAATCGGCAGGTTTTCAGCAATTCCTTTCATCACAGATTCATCAAGGCCTTTGAGTAATGAAACCCGTTTCTTAAAACTTTCTTTAAAATCGATTTCCCCGCGCATGGCACTTTCTGTAATCTTTTTCACTTCATCGCCAACGCCTGCTTTTTGTGCCAGTTCATCAATTACTTCTGTCTGAATCAATGTCGAATCCATATCGAAGCATACCAAACGCCGGCTTCTGCGATAAATGTTATCTTCCTGAAAGGCGATGTCAATTCCTGTTTCGGACGCGATATTCATCAGCGACTGTTTCATGGCATTGATATCTGAAGGTGTTCCCCGGACGGAGAATTCAACCACAGAATTAGTAACTTTATTATTCCCGTTTAAGGATTTCCTGCCTGATAATCTTGAGATAGTATCGATATTTAACTTCTGGCCTGCGATGAGACTAGAGACTTTAGAAAGGTGCAACGCCGTAAGTTTATGGGCCAGCAAGGTAATGATGAAGCGTTCTTTGCCCTGCTCAGCCACCCATTTTTCATATTCTTCGATGGGAACCGGTGTAAATTTGATGTGACTTTTCAGTTCATAAGCTTTGAAAAGTAAATCTTTTAAAATCCCCGTGGAACCTGACTTTTTCGGGACCTGAAATAAAATTCCCAGTCCTAGATCTTTATGAATCACCGACTGGCCAATGTCAAGAATATGGACGTCGTGATGTGACAGAATTTCTGTTAATGAAGCCGTTAATCCCGGTTTGTCTTCGCCCGAAATGTTTAAAAGAATGAGTTCTTTTTGTTCCAACATGATGAATGATAATTATATGCCAAAAGTATTATTTATTGCCAAGTTACCCCTCTTTTCAATGACTTTCGCGTTTAAAGCTTATATTTTTTTAACGAATCACTTAAATTTTTTCCGGCACTTTTAATAGGGGCAGGAAAATCGTTTGCGAAAATTATCTTTCCCTTCTCTCCTTGCAATTTGTACTCGTTCTAAGCCAATCTTTGAATATTTTTATTAATAAGCTGATATATAATTAGTTATTTCAATAAAATCATATTATTTGCCAGGTTTGTAAATTCCCCTCTTTCGGTACCTGCTTGACCAACCCATATTGAAATATGTATTTTTGAAAGTGTGAAAACGTAACAATCTCAATGCCGACCTGGCGGAGATTTTGGAGGATTAAGAGGATTTATACCTAAAAGGACTGGACAATTAATTATTAGCTAAGGGGAATTTGTGGAGAGGAAGATAGGATAAGCCTGGGCGGATTTATCCCTGACCTTAAAGACGTTTCACAATAAAGGAATTTTTGAATGGTAAAAAAGAGGAAGGAAATGGCGTTTAGATTTCCAAAACAAGACGGTATGTACAATCCCGCCAACGAGCATGACAGCTGCGGGATAGGTTTTGTTGCCCACATTAAAGGAGAGGCATCGCATGATATTGTAGAAAGAGGGCTTGAAGTACTCAGGAATTTGGATCACAGGGGCGCCAAGGGATCGGATAATGCCACAGGTGATGGCGCCGGTGTCATGGTGCAGGTACCTCACGAGTTTATCAAGAAGGTGCTGAAAGTAAATGTTCCTGAAAAGGGAAGTTACGGAACCGGTTTGATCTTCCTGCCGCAGATTGAAGCTGAAGCTGATGTTTGTGTGGAGATATTGTCAAACATTATTGAAGAAGAAGGTCTTCAGTTGATAGGGTATCGTGATGTACCTACGGATAGTAATATTCCCGGTGAAATTGCACGTACCGCTGAGCCCAGCATCAAACAGGTTTTCATCAAGGCAAATCTGGAAGAAGAGGCGTTGGAACAGAAATTATACATCGTCAGGAAACTGGCCGAAAAAGCTGTCCAGGCTACCGACCTTTCACAAAAAGAGGCTTATTATCACCCAAGCCTTTCGGCGAAAACAATGATTTATAAGGGGATGCTTACCCCGGATCAGCTGAGGGATTATTTTACTGATTTACAGCATCCTTTGTTTAAATCGGCGATGGTTTTAATTCATTCCCGCTTCAGTACTAATACTTTTCCCACCTGGGACTTGGCACAACCTTTCCGCCTGGTAGCACACAACGGCGAAATCAATACCATCAAAGGGAACCGTTCCTGGACACAAGCCCGCGAAGGGCTGTTGAAATCGGAAGTTTTTGGAGAAGATTTACCTAAAATTCTCCCCATTTTGGAAGATGGGAAATCAGACTCTGCATCATTTGATAATGTGTTGGAATTTCTGCATCGCACGGGTCGCTCGTTGCACCACAGCCTTTGCATGATGATTCCCGAATCTTTTAACGCAAAAAATCCCATCCCGGAAAGTCTGAAAGCATTTTACGAATACCATTCCACCATCATGGAGCCTTGGGATGGCCCTGCTTCCATGGTCTTTTCAGACGGTCGTTATATTGGTGGAACTCTGGATAGAAACGGATTGCGTCCATCACGGTATGTTATTACTAAAAATGATTTAATTGTGATGGCATCGGAGACCGGCGTTCAGGATTTTGCAGCAGAAGAAATTCTTGCGAAAGGACGCCTTCGTCCCGGAAAAATATTACTGGTTGATACAAGGCTGGGCATCATCATTCCTGATGAAGAGGTAAAAGATCAACTCAGTCACCGCAATCCTTATGGAATGTGGTTGAAAGAGAATCGGTTATTGATGAAGGACATCAAAGTGCGACAACGTGTTCCATCGACGATGGACGATTTTTTAACTTACGCAAAGGTCTTTTCTTATACGAAAGAAGACATGGAGTTTCTGATAAAATCTATGTCTGATACAGCTGTCGAGCCCATCAATTCCATGGGAAATGACACCCCTGCTGCGATATTTTCACGACAACCCCAGCGTCTGTTTAATTATTTTAAACAGACGTTTGCCCAAG
>CAZGZO010000126.1:0-7869 GCA_964529695.1 uncultured Lentimicrobiaceae bacterium | reverse complement strand
GAGCTTTCCTGCTGCCTGGTCAAGTTTATCGGTGTCTAATTCAAATCGAATCATAAAATTAAATTTTTACAAAATTATGATTTATATCAACGTTAATATATACATATATTGCTATTCTGTATATTTTTTAGATGGTCTAAATAAACCTACAGTGGTTTAACATTAAGGATTGATATAAAGAAAATTAGATAGGTTTTTAATCAAATTTTAAGCGTAAATTGATGTAAAACTAAAGGAGTTTCCGTCAAATAATCCCTTATCACTTAGTTTTAATTCTGGAATTACAAGCAGTGCCATGAATGATAATGTCATAAAAGGAGCCCGAAGTGTGGTTCCCATTTTGTGGAGCATGGCATCTAAATCTTTGTATTTTTTGGCAACCTCGAAACCGTCTTTATGCGACATAAGACCTGCCACAGGCAAAGGTAAAAGGTGTTCCTTATGATTGTTTACCACCACAACGCCACCTTTACTTTTGATGATGGCATTGATAGCCTGAACAATTTCTTCGTCATTGGTACCCGTCGCCAAGATGTTATGACTGTCATGAGCTACGCTGGAAGCAAATGCACCTGATTTTAAACCAATATTTTTGATAAAAGCGACTGCTGGTTTAGCTTTTTCATAGCGGTTCAGGACAACCATTTTCAGGACATCTTTTTCTGGATCACTTACAAGATTTCCATTTTCGGATTTTGTATTCATTAATACAGTACCTGTAATTAGCTCTCCGTCGTACGGTTCAATAACCCTGATCTTCCCACCAGTATCTTTCACCTGAATGTCCGCTTTTGAAATCGGTGTGGCATGGAAATTATTGATGGGCGTCTCTTCAACAGAATCCAGCAGTGTCTTACCATTTTCAGCCACTTTCTGCCCGCTGATGTAAGTGGTTTTTACATTAAAATCGGTTAGATTGTCCACTACAATCATGTCGGCCGGGTCGCCTTCCTGCAACAAACCTACACTCAAATGGTAGTGAGCAATCGGATTGAGAATGGTGCTTCTCAGCACCTGGATAGGATCATAGCCTTTAGCAATAGCTCTTTTTACTAATGTGTTGACGTGTCCTTCGGCCAAGTTGTCCGGATGTCGGTCATCAGAACAGAATAGTACTTTATCAGCGTGATCTTTCATTAAATCAATGAGTGCTTCGAAATTTTTGGCGGCACTGCCTTCACGAATTTGAATTTTCATCCCATAACGAATTTTCTCCAGCGCTTCTTCCATGGTAAAGCATTCATGGTCAGTGGTTACCCCCGCTTCCGCATATTTCCGTGCATCCTCACCTTTCACCCCGGGAGCATGCCCATCAACAGGTTTACCGTGTTTTTTTGCGATATCAATTTTTTTGATTTCATCCGGGGAACCCTGAATTACACCGGGAAAGTTCATCATTTCCGAAAGGTAATGAATCTCGTTCATGCTCAGTAGTTCTTCAAGATCATCTGGTGTAAACTTCGCACCTGCAGTTTCAAATGGTGTAGCCGGAACACAGGAAGGAGCGCCGAAATAGAATTTAAATGGAACTTTATTCCCGTTTTCAATCATAAATTTTACGCCTTGAATTCCCAGGACATTGGCAATTTCATGTGGATCGGAAACCGTGCAGACTGTTCCGTGTACAACAGCGAGCCGTGCAAATTCCGTAGGAATCAACATGGAGCTTTCTATATGAATATGAGAATCGATTAATCCGGGAAGAATGGTTTGTTCTTCCATTACCGATTCATCAGGAGAAATCTTCGTAATCTTTCCGTCTTTAACCTGGACGATCCCTTTGAAAATGTGACCCTTAACAAGGTCTACGATATTTCCGGAAAGGGTATAAGAATTTTGTTTTTTCATAACCCTCAAAGGTAAGAAATTCTATTTCGCGGGGAACCGTCGGTATCAGAATTGAATTTGTTTTTTATACTTTTGCTAAAAAAAGATAATGAAATTAACACCAATAGAAACCGGAAACTTTAAACTGGATGGAGGCGCAATGTTTGGTGTCGTTCCAAAATCCATGTGGTCAAAAGTTTATCCGGCCGACGAAAATAATCTTGCCAACTGGGCCATGCGTTGTCTGCTTATCGAAACAGGAGATCGTAAAATTCTGATTGATAATGGTATTGGAGACAAACAGGATGCCAAATTTTTAAGCCATTATTACCTGAACGGAGATGATACTTTAGAGGGTTCCTTGAAAAAGGCCGGCCTGGGTTTTGAAGACATTACTGATATGGTTCTGACGCACATGCACTTCGATCATTGTGGTGGCAGTGTAAAATATAATGAGGATAAAAGTGGCTTTGAGCTGACTTTTCCTAATGCCACTTACTGGACAAGCAGGAAACAATACGACTGGGCGGTGAATCCAAACCGCCGTGAAAAGGCATCTTTTCTGAAGGAAAACATTCTGCCCATAGAAGAAAGCGGACATCTGAAACTGATTGAGGAAGAAGGTGAATACATTCCGGGTATTGAGTTTAAAATGTACAATGGTCATACGGACGGCCAAGTAATTCCTCACATCAAAGTAAACGGAAAAACGGTGGTCTATACAGCTGATTTGATGCCTTCTACAGCTCACATACCAATGCCTTGGATCATGTCGTATGATACCCGTCCACTGCAAACATTAAAAGATCGTGAGCGTTTTTATAAAGAGGCTCTGGAAAATAATTACATTCTTTTCTTTGAGCACGATATTTTTAACGAAGCTTGCACGCTGCAGGCTACACCAAAAGGAGCCAGGCTGGATAAAGCCGGAAAACTTGCTGAGTTTATATAAAATTTCCGGCTTACTGCTTTAAGAATTCTTACACACTTTACGCACTTTATGAACTTTAGTGCACTCTATGAATTTGTTTACTGAATATTATCAGCCAGGTATTGAGCGCTGATTTCGAAATTGTCGTATTTATCCAAATTATTGAAAGTAATAACGCTAGCCAAGTCGCTCACATAAGCAGAACCTCTTTCAGAATAAGTATTCAACGCCTGGATGAGTTTCAGTGGATTATCCGTTTTCATCTTCATATTTCTGAATTCCTGAAATGTTCTGCCGGTTGCCAGCATAGTATAATAAGCAGTTACTGCTGCCTCCAGATTTTTAAACTTTCTCAGATAAACTTTTTTCCCGCTATCCCGCGATACTAAAGCTTGAACCCTTGCATGCGAATCACTGAATGACCACATGCCAAAAGGATTGTTAGCTTCCTGGAAAAAGCGGGAAGTTCCCCAGCCACTCTCAAGAGCTGCCTGTGCCAGCACGATACTCACCGGAAAGGTTTGGAGACGTTTTGCTAACACGTCCATGTTTTTAGTTTTATACTTTATTTCCAGCTTGTTGAGGAACTGTTTATCCAGAGGAGAAAGTTCCTTTTTTGTTTCGAGAAACAAGACCTTTTGTCTGTCAAAATCCAGTTTGGCTTTTACAGCTAATACTGCTGGCAACATCATATTCAGAAATTCTTTTTTCCTTTCTGTAATTGATAAACTGTCTAACGAAATAGAATCTTCATAGGTTTCAGGGTTATTGAATTCTGAGATATAATTGGCTCTTTGAAAATTCTTATATGATTTCCCGACTAGAACTAAATTCTTAGAAGGTTTTATATTGCTCGTGGGTTTGCAGGCTCCAAAAATGAAGACTACAGTGAGTAAAATGGGCAATCCTATTCTTCTCATATATTTAATCCAAAAATTCCTTTCCATAAGCAAGGCTCTTTTGTAAAAGGGCTTTTGTAAGTTTCATGCTTCAAAAGCCGGTTTAATCAAAAATTTTTAAGTGATATAGTGTAAAGATGTTTGGTTTTTATCTTCCGGTCATTGATTTTGGGATTCTCCCCTGGTTAATTGTTTCAGAACGTAGCCTGCGGCCTACAATTCTTTCCACCATTTTTCCTGTCTCTAAAATATGATCAATGTCCAAATTGGTTTCAATACCCATTTCGTCCATCATAACGACCATATCTTCAGTACTTACCAATCCCACGCCATTGGGATCGTTGTAATAATAAGATCCGGTACCTGCTACAGGTACTCCGTCCACGAAATTGGCAGGCTGTCCGCCGATTCCGCCCAGTGTCGATTCAAAATTGGTCATACCTGCCTGTAATGCAGCCAGCACATTGGCCAGTCCCCATCCACGCGTGGTGTGAAAATGTACAATTTGTTTATGTGGATTGTCAACTTTATCAAGTAACATGGAATAGTACTTATAAACTCTGTCAGGAGATGCGGAACCATCATGGTCAGCGTGTTCCACATCATCGGCGCCAATATCAAACCAGCGTTTTGTAAAGTCAACGGCATCTTCCATCTTGGTGGGACCTTCGATAGGGCATCCCCAAATTGTACTTACCGTGCCATTCACTTTAATGCCTGCATCATGAGCTTTCGGAATCCATTCTTCAGCCATCTTCCAATACTCTTTCAACGTTAACCCTGAGTTCTTCTTATGATGAGATTCGCTGGTGGAAACCATCAGTAAAATCCTGTCCGGGCCATAACCTTCTTTCCGAGCTTCTATGGCTCTCTCAATGGCTTTCTCACGAATCGTAACAGCAGTGAGCTTTACATCCTGCAATTTATCTTTTACCCGTTTGCTGTTTCTGATTTGTTTAAAAACTTCGTCAGCATCCTGAAATTGCGGCATCCCTTTCGGATTACCGAAATTCGTAACCTCTAAATGTTTAAAGCCGCTAAGGATTAGCTGCTCCAATACCCAAACTTTCGCTTTAGTCGGGATAAGTTTTTCTTCGTGCTGGAAGCCGTCCCGCACGGTTATATCGCCAATTACAACTTTTTTGGGGTACTGCATAAGTACATTAATTCGTTAATAATGAGCTATAAGCTGTTTTTTCCGGCGGCAAAAGTACATAAATATTTTGATCTGGTACCTTTTTCGCCAAATGCGAGCTCCTGATTTAACAGAATTTAGACTTTTTATACGTTCATTAATAACAAAAATCAAGGAAAATTGACTTATTTTCCTTAAACTTGCAACTCTAAAAGATATAGCTGAATAGCTCTTTAAGAGGATAATTACGCACATATAAATTTCTCGAAATTGTATAGATTAACCACTAAGATTGATGTTCATTCGGATGAATTTAAAAACAATCGCAAGGAGTTTTTAAAATTACTGAATGAGTATAGGGAAATTCTTGATCGCACAACTCAAGGCGGTTCGGAAAGCTCCATCAAAAGGCATAAAAAAAGAGGGAAATTACTCGCCAGAGAAAGAATAAACCTTCTTGTGGATCCCAACACCCCATTTTTGGAGCTCTCTTCGCTGGCTTCATATGGGCAATATCATGATGAATTTCCGTCTGCAGGAATTGTGACAGGCATTGGCGTTATTCAAGGCCGCGAAACGGTAATCATTGCCAATGACGCCACGGTGAAAGGCGGGACTTACATGCGTTTTACCATCAAAAAACATCTGCGGGCACAGCAAATTGCCATGGAGAACCATCTTCCCTGTGTTTATTTGGTGGATTCAGGCGGAGCTTTTTTGCCTGAACAAGACACGGTTTTCCCGGATGCCAATCATTTTGGAAGGTTTTTTTACAACCAGGCCAGGATGTCTGCCATGGGCCTTCCGCAGATTTCCATTGTCATGGGTTCCTGCACGGCAGGTGGTGCTTACGTGCCTGCCATGAGCGATGAAACCATCATTGTAAAAGAACAGGGAACCATTTTTCTGGGTGGCCCTCCTTTAGTGAAAGCGGCTACAGGAGAGGAAGTTACAGCCGAAGAACTGGGTGGCGCCGAAGTACATACATCGCTTTCGGGTGTGGCAGATCATTTTGCTGAAGATGACACCCATGCTATCAAAATATGCCGGAATATTTTTGAAAATCTTGAATTTCGCGAAAAGCAATCGCTGGACATCATTACTCCGGAAGAGCCGGTTTATGATCCACAGGAGTTGTATGGCATCGCTCCGGTGGATTTGAGAAAAATTGTAGATCCGAGGGAAATCATTATGCGGATGGTGGATGGAAGCCGTTTCCAGGAATTTAAGGCCAAATATGCCACCACTGTGGTAACGGGTTTTGCTCACATCATGGGTTTCCCTGTGGGAATTATTGCCAATTATGGCGTCCTGTTTTCCGAATCTGCTTTGAAAGTGACCCATTTTATTGAAATGTGCACTTCACGGAAGATTCCTTTGGTTTTTCTGCAGAATATTACCGGATTTATCGTCGGAAAAGAATTTGAACGAAAAGGGATTGCCAAAGACGGTGCCAAAATGGTTCACGCAGTTTCAAATACCAATGTTCCGAAATTTACCGTGATTTTCGGAGGCTCGTTTGGTGCCGGAAACTACGGAATGGCTGGTCGCGCTTATGATCCTAGATTGTTGTTTATGTGGCCTAATGCCAAAATATCTGTCATGGGTGGTGAACAGGCAGCTACGGTTTTGGTAACGGTGAAACAGGATCAGTATCGCGCTAAAGGCAAGGAAATGCCTCAGGAAGAAATTGAAAAAATGCGCAGGCCGATTTTAGAGAAATATGAAAGGGAAGGTGCTGCATTATACAGTACTTCAAGGCTTTGGGATGATGGGATTTTAGATCCTGTGGATACGCGAAAAGTACTGGCCATGGGCATTGCAATGTCCCTGAACAAGAAATATCCGGAACAGAAGTACGGAATTTTCAGAATGTGATTTTGAAAATAACATCTTATGGATAATAAACAGCAGCAACAGACTATTCTAATTGAACATTCGGAGCTGGTGACGATCATTCGTTTGAACCGCCCCGAAGTCCACAATGCCATGAATGAAGTGATGATTTCTGAACTGACAAAGGCTTTTCAGGATATTGCTTCTTCAAAAAATTTTCCATGCTGCGTTGTTTTAAGAGGAAACGGAAAATCATTTTGTGCCGGCGCTGATTTAAATTATATGAAAGGAATCGCAGGGTTTGGCTTTGAAGAAAATGTAAAAGACGGACAAAAGCTGGCAATGCTGTTCCGTTCTGTTTATCAATGCCCGGTTCCTGTGGTTGCCGTGGTGCACGGAAATGTTTTCGGTGGTGCTAACGGTTTGATGGCCGCATGCGATATTGTTATTGCTGAGGAAAATACGAAGTTTGCTTTTAGCGAAGTGAAATTGGGAATTGCTCCTGCAACCATCGCACCTTTTGTTATCAAAAGAATCGGAGAATTCGGAGCCAAGGAATTGATGCTGACAGGAAAAAGATTCACCGCTGAAGAAGCCAGACACTGGCATCTGGTGAATTTTGCAGTGCCTGAAAGCGAAATTGAAGATAAGCTTCAGCAGATTTTGAAAGAATTGAATTCGGCTGCTCCGGGGGCTGTTCGTGAAACCAAAAAAGTGATTGGAGAAATAATCCAGGAGCCCGATCTTGAAAAAAATCTTGATCTAACTTCTAAGCTGATTGCGAAATTACGGGCATCTGAAGAAGGACAGGAAGGTATGGCTTCATTCCTTGAAAAGCGAAAAGCAAACTGGAATAAGAGTGGGAAAAATTAACTGAATATGAAGTTGTTTAACAAAATACTGGTTGCCAACAGGGGAGAAATTGCGGTTAGGATTATCAAGTCCGCGAAGAAGTTGGGAATTAAAGCCGTGGCAATTTATTCCATGGCTGACGAGGGAGCTTTGCATGCATCCATGGCTGATGAAGCTTATTGTATCGGTGAAGAGGAGCTTCAGGACACTTATCTGAATGTGGATAAAATCATGGAAGTGGCTCGGCAGGCACACTGCGATGCTTTGCATCCCGGATACGGATTTTTGTCGGAAAGCCCGCTTTTAGTGGAAGCCTGTAATAATAACGGAGTTACATTTATCGGGCCCCATGTAGAGGCTATCAGTTTGATGGGTAATAAGATAGAGGC
>CAZGZO010000125.1:0-7960 GCA_964529695.1 uncultured Lentimicrobiaceae bacterium | reverse complement strand
CTGAATTCGCCTTTTACATTGGCAATCATCATGTGTTTTACTTTGAACATCAGTTCACTATGTGCCGGGTCAAGAACCCATTTTGTTTTTGCTTCCATTGTTATCGTTATTAATTGTAATGCATCAATTTTAATTTACGCCGCAAAATTAGGTTCGCGATAACTGCGGGGGGTAGCAGAATTCGGAAAAAGTGTGGTCTTATTTGGAAATATTCCAGATAATGTGTTTTCTGATATGAGATCTTTTGATTAAACCAACTGTTGTTTCATCATTTCGCGAAACTCGGTAGGCGTCTGGGCTGATTTCTTTTTGAATACCCGGGTAAAGTAGGATTTTTCCTGATAACCTAGTTCGAAACCAATTTCCGCTATAGTCTTGTCAGTTGTGATGAGAAGATTTTTTGCCTCGATAAGTTTACGTGTTTCAATGATTTCCGAAACACTTTGGTTCAGTATATTCTGACAAATCAGATTTAAATTCCTTGAGGTCATGAATAGTTTTTCAGCATAAAATTCTACTCCTTCCGGACGGCGGAAATTTTCATCCAGAATTTCAAGAAAGTTTCTGAAGGTTGTGCTTTGCGTTTTCTCAACGATTTCACTTTTGGGATACAATTTTCTGCGTTCTGTTTCTATCATGCTGAAAAGGGCGCTCAACAAATGTTGTATCACGGCATAATCGGGCTCCGGCTGACGTGTTTCGTTATATATCATCTCACACATATCAGGAATGCGTGTGAAACAGCCGGTCAGTTTCATTTTTACATTAGCATGGCCATGATAATAGGAGTAAAGCTGGAAAGTTGTTTCCGGGATGAACTCACTTTTGAAGCGCAACACCCAGATATTGCATTTGCCATCTTTCAGTTTGGGAACTACACGATGTACTTTCCCTTTGGTGACAAAACTGATAAAAGGCGCGTTGATTTCTTCGGATTCAAAATCGATAAAGTGGTCCAGTGCTCCTTCCATTCCGACCAGCAATTCTTCATAATCATGCTGATGTGGTTCATTTTCTGAAGCAGCAATTTTCAGGACCCCTTCCTCGTCGAGTTTGAATACGTCGATTAATTTTTTCATGTTTGTCAGAAACAGGTGATCATTGTGAATGCAAAATTAAGCTTCATTACTCAATAATCGTTCCAAAGGTTTCCCGGATTTCGATTCTTTCTTACTATTTTTGCAGAAAACAAAACCTAAGTAAATGTACACAACTGAAGCAATGAAAGACCTGTCCGAGAGACTAGCGGCCTTGAGGAGGTATCTTTGACGTCGATCGCAGGATCATGGAAATAGAAGAAGATGAGGAGAAAACCCAGGCCCCGGATTTCTGGGACGACCCCAAAGCAGCAGAAACCCTGCTAAAACAAATTCAGGCAAAAAAACACTGGACCGAAAAATATCAGGAGGTCGAGGCTACAATCAATGATACGGCCACATTAGTAGAATTTTTGGATGAAGGTGAACCTGTTGAGGATGAGCTAAATGCCCAGTTTGACAAGGCAGTAAAAAAGATTGAGGACCTGGAATTCCTGCAAATGTTGGGTAGAGAAGAGGATAATTTTAACGCTATTCTAAAAATAAATCCGGGTGCAGGTGGAACAGAAAGCCAGGACTGGTCGGAAATGCTGATGCGGATGTACATTCGTTACGGCGAGCGAAAAAATTTCAAAGTGAAAGAGCTGGATTTCCAGGAAGGAGATGTGGCCGGTATCAAGTCTGTTTCGTTGGAATTTGAAGGCGAGTTTGCTTTTGGATTTCTGAAAGGTGAAAACGGTGTACACCGTCTGGTGCGGCTCTCGCCTTATGATTCTGCCAATCGCCGGCATACTTCTTTTGCTTCTGTTTATGTCTATCCGGTTGTGGATGATAGCATAGAAATTACAGTAAACCCTTCTGATATTACCTGGGATACTTTCCGAAGCAGTGGTCCGGGAGGACAAAATGTAAATAAAGTTGAAACGGCTGTTCGCCTCCATCATGAGCCGTCAGGACTGGTAATTGAATGCCAGGAAACCCGTTCCCAGGGACAAAACCGTGAAAAGGCCATGCGCATGTTAAAATCGCAGTTGTATGAAATTGAATTGCGCAAGAAACAGGAAGCACAGGCTGAAATTGAGGGCAACAAAAAGAAAATCGAGTGGGGCTCTCAAATCCGTTCCTATGTTTTACATCCTTATAAATTGGTAAAGGACCTTAGAACCGGGCACGAAACATCAAATACCCAAGCTGTTTTAGACGGAGAACTGGATGATTTCATTAAATCCTACCTGATGGAGTTTGGAGGAAATAAACAGTAAAACAGGCTGAATTTTCTCGCTTTTTAAATAGTTTAATCACTTTTTGAGGTTAAATAGGATCCCTTTTTTTCATTTCTCATGGAAAAATATGCTAATAATCCTTCAAATATTTCCTGAAATCTCTAAAAAAGGAAAATTTTCTTTGAATTTTTCTAAGGCTCTGCAAACGTTATTATTACCTGTTTGCGATTTTTCAGCAAAAATAGCTTTAACAGCTATATTAATAACTATTTATTTCTTAACGGATTGATTTTCAATATGTAAAATTATGTACATATTGAAATCTGTGAATTTCTTTTTTAATTTTCTTCTTGCATTTTGGATTTGAACGGAAAGGTAAATTTATACATTTGCCATGGTTGATGTGAGAAAAAATAACTCTGAGAACTAACATCAACGTTGAATATTGAATAATCAGGAAAATGAAAAATCAGTTATCTGACATTTTAGAAACAAAGATTTTTGCCTTCGAGGGCAGAAGTCTTTTGTTTCATTTTCCTGTTAAAAGAATCTCCTTGTCTCCTGTTACTTTCTTTGTAAATACAATTTCCAATCTTAATAATGGACTGGTTGTATTATTACAAGTAGTAACCAGCGTTTTGAACAATCAACGCAATCAACAATCCAATCAACAACAACAACAAATCTGGATGACTTAGGTTATTTCCATATTAAGTAGATATTTAAAATATAAAGGCTTATGGAAATATCCATAGGCCTTTTTTGTTATTACGAAATTCTTAAACTATGAAAAAAATTGAAGCCGTTATTCGCATGTCGAAGTTTGAAACCATCAAAAAGACTTTATATGAAGCCGGAATTGAATGGTTTTCATACTGGGACATAACGGGTCTTGGAAAATCGACCAGGGACCAGATCGTAAGAGGGCAGGTCTTTCATTCTAATTATCTCCAAAGACATATGCTGACCATAATTGTGCGCGATGAAAATCTTGATAAAACAATGAACGCCATTATGGCCGCACAAACCGGAGAAAAGGGCGATGGTAAAATTTTTGTCTCTGACGTAGAAAAAACCTATCGCATTCGTACAGGGGAAATGGGACCGGAAGCCCTTTTCATTTGAAAAAACAGAAAACTAATCCTAATTATAAATCGGTTAAATCATGAATAATGAAACCACTTGCAGGTTTTACCCTTATGAGCTAACCACAATACAAGTTTAAATATGAAAAAAATTACTAAACTCATGTTAGCCGCAGCAATGGTGTCGGCATTGTCACTAAACAACATGGCAAAGGCCCAGGATAGCAGCAGTAAAACATCATTTACAGCCGGGGCTGATATTTACAGCAGTTATGTATGGCGTGGAACAAAATTCGCTGGACCATCCATTCAGCCGACAGTAGCGTTGAACGCAGGGGATTTTACCCTTGGAGTATGGGGTTCTTATGGTACCGTGGTGCCAGGAGGTTCTCCTTATTACGAAACGGATCCGTACCTTGCTTTTAATTTCAAAATGGGCTTGAGCTTAGGGGTTACAGCCTATTATTATGAAGGCGATATTTCACAAATCTCTGATACAACTTCAAGCTTTGCTTATGAATTGAATGCTGGATACAGTATCAAAAATCTGTCGTTATCGGCCAATGTTGTTTTAAACAATTCACGAGCTGGTGCAGGTAGCCAGGGGGGTGACGCCTATTTTCAGGCAACCTACAACTTTCCGAAGTTCAACATCTTTGCGGGTGCAGGTAACGGCTGGTACACGCTGAATCACAAGTTTGACTTGTGTAACGTAGGTGTGGGTACTTCAAAGACTATTCAGGTAACTAAGAAGTTTTCTATCCCTGTTACCGGTCAGGTAATCGTAAATCCAAACGCCAAGAAATTGTTCATGGTTGTTGGGTTCTCTTTATAAAAATTCAGGTCCCGCCTTTCCGGTGGGATCCATATACAATCAAGTATTTCATTTAAAAAACAAAAAACGAAAAACATGAAAAAAATTGAAGCAATTATTCGCACCTCCAAATTTGGAGAAGTAAAGCAAGCTTTACGCGAAGCAGGTATAGATTTTTTCTCCTACTGGGATGTAACCGGTGTGGGGAATGAAGTAGAAGAACATGCATACCGTGGTACTGTCTATGATACCGCGTTTATTCCCAGACAGTTACTGACTATTGTTGTTCGGGATGTCAATCTGCAGAAAACTGTAGATGCTATTCTTGACGCAGCTCAAACAGGGGTCATGGGCGACGGAAAGATTTTTATTTCCGATGTGATTGAATCCTATCGTATCAGAAATGCTGAAAAAGGAGACTCATCATTATACAACAAGAAGTAACTAAAGAGAATTATACATTAAAATAGGAGTACACAAAAATGAAAAAATATTTATTGATAACGTTACTCATGGCGGTAACATTATTTGCAACAAGTTACGTTGCGTATGCAGGTAACACGCCCGATCCAAGCGGGGCAAAGACTGGAAATATTACTGACGTAGCTGCAGCAAATCCGGGGCATCCGACTTTAACGGAAATTGGAAATCAGGCAGGACATAATAAAATTGCAATCAACATGATGTGGGTCTTAATTACAGGATTCCTGGTTATGTTTATGCAGGCTGGTTTTGCCATGGTCGAATCCGGGCTGACCCGCGCCAAAAATGTCGCCCATACCATGTCGATGAACATGATGGTTTATGCTTTAGGTATGTTGGGATTCTTTATAAGCGGCTTCGCACTGATGTTTGGAGGTGTGGGGGCGCTGGGCACGTTAGGCGGGTTCAGCGGATTATCCCATGAAGTTTCAATCCATTTGTTTGGATACACTTTCGGATTGTTCGGTGCCAAAGGATTTTTCTTAAGCAAAACTTATGATGTAGGCGTATTCGGACTTTTCCTTTTCCAGATGGTATTTATGGACACAACTGCAACCATCCCGACCGGATCAATGGCTGAAAGATGGAAATTTTCATCGTTTGCTGTCTATGGCCTGGTTGTAGGCGCAATAATTTATCCCCTTTTCGGAAACTGGGTTTGGGGCGGCGGATGGCTGTCTCAGCTTGGAACTAACTTCGGATTGGGACACGGAGATGTTGACTTTGCGGGATCTTCAGTTGTGCATATGACTGGTGGTGTGCTGGCTTTGGTTGGTGCCAAAATAATTGGCCCACGCCTTGGAAAATATAATAAAGACGGTTCTTCCAACGCCATCCCGGGACATAACATTCCGATGGCTATTATCGGATGTTTTATTCTTGCGTTTGGTTGGTTTGGATTTAACCCCGGTTCTACATTAGCTGGTGAAGATTTGAGAATCAGCGTTGTTGCTGTAAACACAATGATTGCTTCTGCAACAGGTGCTTTAGCTTCGATGCTTTACATGTGGTGGTTTAAGACAGGAAAACCGGATCCTTCCATGATGATCAACGGTATGTTGGCTGGTTTGGTTGCTATTACCGCTCCAAGTGCTTTTGTAAATGTACAGGCTTCTGCATTGATTGGATTAATTTCTGGTGTTTTGGTAATTGAAGCTGCCTTCTTTATTGAGAAAAAGCTTAAAATCGATGATCCTGTGGGTGCTGTTGCTGTTCACGGTGTGAATGGCCTCTGGGGCGTTTTGTCGTTAGGTTTATTTGCCGATGGTACCTACGGAGCCGGATGGAATGGAGTTTCCGGTACTGTAACCGGCCTTTTCTACGGTGACGGCGGACAGTTTGTAGCACAGGTGATTGGCGGAGTGACCAACATCGTTGTGATAGGTGCTTTGGGTTGGGTAGTTTTCAAAATCATTGATAAGACTATTGGTCTCAGAGTAAGCGCTAAAGACGAGCTGGAAGGACTGGATATCCCTGAAATGGGTATGGAAGGTTATGCCGGTGTTAAAATGGACAAAAACGCTGAAACACCACTGTCGTATTAAACCATACACCGGAAACAAGTTGGCTTTAAAAGCTACTTAAACTGGTGGTGTTTTTTAGTTTTAGTGTTTCAAACGGGCTGTCCGCCTTGGCGGATGGCCTGTTTGTTTTTTGGGATTTTTCAAGGCTAAATAATTTACTATTCTTATAAAAACTCTTTTCAGGTTAATGGCAGGTAATTAAAAAAGGAATTTAGTTTTGGCTAAAGCCAGATTAGATTTTTATATTCTAACGGGTATAAATGCCCACCTTAATTATATCGCTTTCTTGCACTTATTCCGGAATAATTAAGCCCGGCATTCCTGACTGTCGTTAGCAAGTAATGCCGGTTAAAAAAAGAAAACAAAATCTCGGGCTTTAGCCCAAAGACGTTTATATAGAACTCATGTTACGTATATATATCAAAAAAATCCAAAACCTCAAAATAGAATACAACCCATTCCACTTAATAAAAAGAATGCTGTATGCTATTGAAATTTCGTCGTTTGTTAATCATCTTTCAATCTGATTGGGTGGTAATCGGAAACAATTTTTGGATTTGTATGGGAAAATTTGCCAAAAAACAGCTGTTATTTTCTTGAAATCCCTAAAATAGTTAAATTTTCTTCAGAGTTTGCTAAAGCTCTGCAAACGGTTTCATTGCAAGGTTTTGTTTTCTTACGAAAAACGGCTTTTAAATATCAAAGTTGCTTTTTAAACATGTAAAACATTAAATATCAATACATAACATATAAAAATATCAATTTTTGTGAATTTCTTTATGGATATTCAACTTGCTTTCAGGGCTTTTAGGGAGAGAGAAATTTATACATTTGACCTAGTTGATGAGGGGAAATTATTTCCGAAACAATCATCAACTTTTAACATTGAAATTATCAGGAAATTGAAAAATCTGTTTTCAGACATATTAGCAGCAAGGATTTTTGCCAGAAATGGCAAGGACTTCTCCTTTCATTTTCCTGTAAATAGATTTTCCTTTTCACTTTTTGCCTCATTTGTAAATTCTATTTTAAACCACGCTCAAATGTTATCATTACAAATGATAAGGGTGAATACAACATTGGATAATCAACGCTTCAATCAACAATCCAATCAACAACAACAACAACATATTTGGATAACTTAAGTTTTCCCATTAAGAAAAGATATATAAAAATTCAAAGGCTTATGGGAAATCCCGTAAGCCTTTTTTATTAAAACAAACTCTAAAACAAAAAACATGAAAAAAATTGAAGCAATTATTCGAAAGTCCAAGTTTGAGGACGTCAAAAAGGCTTTGTATGAAGTTGGAATTGACTGGTTTTCATACTGGGACATTACTGGCCTTGGTAAATCAACTGAGGAACAAGTGGTAAGAGGACAGGTATTTCATTCTCGTTACATTCAGCGCCACATGCTTTCTATAGTCGTTCGCGATGAAAATGCAGATAAAACCGTGAACGCTATCATGCAATCAGCACGAACCGGCGAAATGGGTGATGGTAAAATCTTCGTTTCTAACGTGGAAGCCACCTACCGGATTCGTACCGGCGAAAGCGGACCTGAATCACTTTTTTTACAAGAATCAGAAATAAACTAATCCTCTAACCAGGTTGAAACATGAAAAGACGCAAGCCCGGTTATGATCCCGGAATACGGGAAAAGGTGTGGCTTCACTTTCATGTAAAACCACAGAAAAGAATAAAATGAAGAAATTAAAATTTGCCATAGTACCTTTTTTATCATTCTTAAGTTTTCCTTTAATGGCGCAAGGAGCTCCCACGGCGTCAGCCGTGG
>CAZGZO010000124.1:0-8151 GCA_964529695.1 uncultured Lentimicrobiaceae bacterium | reverse complement strand
TTCAGGATAGCGTGATGCAAAAACGATATCTGTAATATAATTTTCGATTTTTTCATCCAGATAAACTTGTCTTACAAGCTCTCTGGCATGAATAATATCTTCTGTCTTAATGACCGTGTTTGCCTGAGCAAAAGAGTTGTTGATATTCTGACGGAGGATTTGTTTTTCTTCGTTCTTTTTGGGGTAGTTGATAATTACCTTCAACATAAAACGGTCCACCTGAGCTTCAGGCAAAGGATAAGTTCCTTCCTGCTCGATGGGGTTTTGAGTGGCCATCACCAAAAAAGGTTCTTCCAACTTAAAAGTTTCCTCACCAATAGTCACCTGACGTTCCTGCATGGCTTCCAGCAAAGCACTTTGTACCTTGGCAGGAGAACGGTTGATTTCGTCTGCCAGGATGAAGTTAGCAAAGATGGGGCCTTTCTTGATTTCAAATTCTTCCTTCTTAATACTATAAATTAAAGTACCGAGCAAGTCGGCAGGCAACAGATCAGGTGTAAACTGAATCCTGCTGAATTTAGCATCAACTATTTTAGATAATGTATTAATTGAGAGTGTTTTAGCCAAGCCGGGAACACCTTCCAGTAATATATGCCCATTGGCCAGTAAGCCAATCAGCAGCCGTTCGGTCATGTGGCTTTGTCCAACTATGACCTTATTCATTTCGATTTTTATCAAATCGATGAACTGCCGTTCTTTCTGAATTTTTTCGTTTAGTTCGCGAATGTCCGTTTCTAACATGTTTACTACTTTTAGATTGAATCATGCAAATATAACAAGTCCCCTATTTTCAAACTTGTTAATCTATGTTAAAGTGATTTATAAAATATTAAAGCTGGAATTTACTTCAAATTAAATGATTTTTTCGATAGCAGTTAATTCCTATTAAGGCCGATTAAATAAAGGTTTTTATTCCAAACGGTTATGTTTAATGTATAATATTTCATATTAAATGTTTTTAAACTTAATTTCTGACAGTTAAATCTTATTATTTTTGTTCAATGATTTACACAGAAGAAACCGCCAAGTTGGTTGCGCTTAATTTGTTGGAGATAAAAGCAATCAAACTGAATATAAAACAACCCTTTACGTGGGCTTCGGGCCTGCATTCCCCTATTTATTGTGATAACCGGATTGCACTGTCATATCCTGTAATCAGGACTTTTATACGGCAACAGCTGGCGACTGCTTCCAACGAATATTTTGAAGATGTTCAGATGGTTTCAGGTGTTGCTACCGCCGGTATTCCACAGGGAACTTTGCTCGCACAAGAACTGGGATTGCCTTTTACATACGTTCGTTCTTCGAAAAAGAAGCATGGCATGACCAATCAAATAGAAGGTATGGTAAGCCAGGGGCAAACGGCTGTGGTTGTAGAAGATCTTGTGTCAACGGGAAAAAGCAGCCTGATTGCAGTGGAAGCATTGCGCAAAGCAGGTGTGGATGTTAAAGGAATGCTGGCAATTTTTAGTTATGATCTTCCGCTGGCTCACGAAAATTTTGAAAAAGCCTCCTGTAGCCTCATCACGCTTTCCGATTTTCCGCATTTAATAAAGGTCGCTGAGGAAGAAAATTATATTGGAAGCAAGGATATCAAATCGCTGGAGAAATGGCGGGAGGATCCGGAAAAATGGAGCGCTGACCATTCATAATAAATTTAGAAAACTACTTGATGAAAATAGAAGGAAATAAAGCCATACTGGCCGCTGACCCACAGAACGTTTTTGATTTTTTAAGCGATTTTGACAATTACCAGCAGTTGATGCCCGAGCAGATTGAAAATTGGAAGTCGGAAAAAGAAACCTGTTCCTTTACAGTGAGCGGGATGGCCGATATCAGTTTGAAATTTGCTAAAAAAGACTCTCCGCGGTTGCTTGAATTAGCCCCTAACGGAAAATCACCTGTAAATTTCACACTTGTGGTATATCTTGAACCGGAATCGGATGGACAAAAAACGGTGGCCCACGTGGATGTTGATGCTGACCTCAATCCCATGCTTGCCATGTTTGCAAAAAAACCATTGGAAAATCTGGCTAATACAATCACAAGCAAACTGGAAAAGGTTTTTGCATAAAGAATTTTTTGTTTTTTGAAATTGAGATTGTTGCGAAAAAATTGACAATGCATTTTTAGTGTAGCCTGGCTTTTGGTGCAATCCTGTTTCTCTAATTTAGAATTCTAAACAAGTGAAAATTTTCATTAGCCTGTTAATTTTTGCCCTGATAAGCAGTTTGGCCAGTTTGGTAGGACTTGGCGGGGGTGTTTTCTACGTTCCTGCGCTTACATTTCTGGGATATTCTTTTAATGAAGCTTCTACACTTAGCTTGCTTTTAATTGTAGTTACCAGTTTTTCCGCATCGTTTCGTTTCGGTCGCAGTGGTTTGATTGACTGGAAGATGGCGCTGGTAATGGAGTTCTTTACCGGATTGGGAGCTTTTCTTGGCGGATTTATCTCGGTAAACCTTAATGAGACATTTTTGAAGATTTTATTTTCAGCAGTCATGATAGTAATCGCCATTTTCATGATCACGAAGAAAGTAAAAAATAAAGGGGAAAAGCGGTCGGTCAAAACCGGGTTTGGATACTGGGTCAGGCATTTTAATGGTATGACATACAGTATTCCCATGTTCTTGATGATCGGAGTTACGTTTGTTGCAGGGTTTGTGTCGTCTTTATTGGGGATTTCAGGAGGAGCAATGAAAGTTGCTGCCATGATACTTTTATTCGGTATTCCATCAAAAATTGCTATTGCTACTTCTGCATTAATGGTCGGATTTACCGGAGCCACAGGATTGGCTGGCCACCTGGTTCATACTGGTATAGATTGGAAAACAGCTTTGGTCCTGATTGTGGCCGTTTTTGTAGGTGGAAAGATCGGGTCGAAAATTTCCATGGGATTCTCTGAAGAGACTGTGAATAAAGTAGCTAGCTATATTTATATAGTACTTTCATTATTAATGTTTTCTCAGATTTTGTTTTTGCATTAAGATAGGGAAAGGTTACTCCAGCTTAATTTCTTTAAATCCGTAAGTTCTGTGGTTACCTTCTTTATCTTCTATGTGCAGCTGTCCATAATCATTAATGCCTGTTATTTTTCCTGAAAATGTTCCAGATTCATCAGTGAAGTTCGCCCATTTATTTCGTAGATAGAGGTGTTCCAAATATTTTTCATGCAATTCAACCCTTTTTTCAGGGTTGTCTAAAGCGTCATAAAAGCTTCCAAAGTTCTTTAATATTTCATCCAATAAGGGCCGAATGTCCATTTCTTTTCCCGCAAAGTGTATGATGGATGCCGGATTGGGTGCATCAGAAAGAAATATTTTTTGATTCACATTTAGGCCTACGCCAATCACAGCAAAATTTATTTCCTGCCCTTTTACATAATTTTGAATGAGTACGCCTGCGATTTTCTTTTTGTCGTAATACACATCATTGGGCCATTTTATAAATAACTTTTCGGAAGAAAGGATGTGAGATAGTGTTTTATATAACGCAATAGAAATTAGCTGTGTAATAACAAATTGCTCAGCAGGTTTCAGGAAATGAGGTTCTACCAACAAGCTAAAAGTGAGGTTTTTGGCTTTTTCACTTTCCCATTGATTTGTCCCGTTTCCTTTTCCTTGGGTTTGATCCCCTGTCCAGATTACTTTGCCGTTGTGAGCAGTTCCTTCCTGAATATCTCTTACCGCTTGCAGATTAGTAGAAGGTAGTGATTCAAAATATTGCACGTTAAATTTCATAACCGCGTTATTTTTATTAGCACTGGTAATATTTTATGTAAAGTAAAAGTTTTCTCTAACCAATTGAAATGTAAAGATAATGGAAAATAGGATTCCAGCAGAAGTCCTTTGAATTTAGTCCTGCAAACCTGCCCGAAAACTGTCTTGAATTGAACTGATGCCATTCTTATCCGTCATAATGGCATAAAAACTTAAAAATAGATAAATTACCATAATTTGTGGTGTTTTAAATTCCAAAATAGGCGCGTTCAATCACTTATGTAACACTAAAATTAGCTACTTTTGTAGCGATAAAACATTTTTATGGGCGGGAAGATAATTCACAACGACACAGAAAGTATTTTACAGCAAGTTATACTTGCCATGCAGGAGAAAAAGGGAAAGAATATTATTAGCCTTGATTTTCAGAAGATTCCTGATGCCGTTACGAAATATTTTGTTGTTTGTCATGGAACCTCTAAGACACAAGCACGGGCCATTTTTGACAATGTGATTGAAAAAGTGAAACGAAATTGCAACATTCCACCTTATCATCGTGAAGGATATGTAAATTCGGAATGGCTTTTGATAGATTATGCTGACGTGGTAGTCCATGTTTTTGTTGAAGAGTCACGAGATTTTTATGATATTGAGTCTCTTTGGGCAGATGCAAGGGTTCACAAACATGATAGCGAAAATTAATAATAATCATTATTGAGAAGACATAATGGCAGAAGAACAAAAAAATACGAATCCCCCAAATAAAGGTCCTTTCGACAAGTTTCCTAAGGGGAAAAAACCAAAATTCAGTTTTTACTGGATTTATGCTATTATTGGGCTGGTATTTTTGGGATTGGAATTGATGAGCTCGGGACCGAGTGCTAAAAAGACAGACTGGAGCGGGCTCAAACAGATGTTGGAGAATAAGGATGTCCAGAAAATTGATTTGGTTAACAAGGAAGTTGCTGAAATATACATCAAGCCTGATAAACTAAAAGATCCAAAATATAAAGACCTACCAACAACTTCTACGTTTGGACAAGATCAACCACAGTTTACTTATAATGTTGCCTCTCCGGCTTATTTTGAACAACAGATTCAAAAAGTGCAGGAAGGTAACTCGGATCCTGTTTATGTAACCCCTGTTACAAAGCACAACTGGACCGGAGATATCTTAAGCTGGGTATTGCCGATAGCATTGCTCTTCGGTGTGTGGTATTTTATCATGCGGATGATGAGCCGTGGAAGCGGCGGTGCCGGAGGACAGATTTTTAATATCGGGAAATCGAAAGCACAGATTTACGACAGGGAAACAAGCACCAATATCACTTTTAAAGATGTTGCTGGATTGGAAGAAGCCAAAATTGAAGTTATGGAAGTGGTTGATTTCCTGAAGAATCCGGAAAAATATACACATCTCGGAGGTAAAATCCCGAGAGGAGTTTTGCTGGTGGGCCCTCCAGGGACAGGAAAAACTTTGTTGGCAAAATCTGTTGCCGGCGAAGCGCATGCACCGTTTTTCTCTCTTTCCGGTTCTGACTTTGTAGAAATGTTTGTAGGAGTGGGAGCGTCACGTGTTCGTGATTTGTTTAAACAAGCTAAAGACAAGGCTCCCAGTATTATTTTTATCGATGAAATTGACGCCATCGGACGGGCCAGGGGCAAAAACCCCATGACAGGTTCAAACGATGAACGTGAAAATACCTTGAACCAGTTATTAACAGAAATGGATGGCTTTGTGCCCAATTCCGGTGTGATTGTCATTGCAGCTACCAACCGTGCTGATATTCTTGACAAAGCCTTGCTCCGCGCGGGCCGTTTCGATCGTCAGATATTTGTGGAATTACCTGACCTGGCTGAAAGAAAAGATATATTCAAGGTTCACATGCGTCCGCTGAAACTCAACAAAAATTTAGATGTTGAATTTTTGGCGAAACAAACGCCTGGATTCTCAGGTGCCGATATAGCCAATGTTTGTAATGAAGCCGCTTTGATAGCAGCTCGTAAATCACGTAAAAATATTGGTCGTCAGGATTTTATGGATGCCATTGATAGAATTATCGGTGGTCTTGAAAAGAAAAATAAGATTATATCTCCCAAAGAGAAGAATGTGGTGGCTTACCATGAAGCCGGACATGCAACAGTAAGCTGGTTATTGGAACATGCAAATCCATTGGTAAAAGTAACCATTGTACCACGTGGAAAATCACTGGGCGCCGCTTGGTATTTACCTGAAGAAAGACAAATTACGACCTTTGATCAGATGTTTGATGAGCTTTGTGCCGCACTAGGAGGTAGGGCCGCAGAGCAAGTTGTGTTTGGTGAAATTTCAACAGGAGCCTTAAACGATCTTGAAAAGGTAACAAAACAGGCTTATGCTATGGTGGCGTATTATGGCTTAAGTGAGAAGATTGGAAATCTGAGTTTCTATGATTCCAGTGGACAGCAGGAGTTCTCCTTCGGAAAACCTTTCAGCGAAAAGACTAATCAGGTTATTGATCAGGAAATCAGTAATATCGTTGAAAAGGCTTATGCCAGGTCAAAAAAGGTGCTTGCTGATAACCGTGAAGGACTGGAAAAACTGGCTAAAAAATTACTTGAGAAAGAGGTTATTTATAGTGACGATTTGGTTGAGATTTTTGGCTCAAGACAGTGGGGTAATGACCCGGTAAGCGTAAAAAAACATCTTGCCGAAACAAAGAGAAAAAAGAAAATCAAAAAGGAACCGGAGATAACATCGGAAATACCTCTTGCTTTGGAATCTGATGGAGAGAAACCAGTTCCTGAAGATAAAGTCGATAGCAAAAAACAAGAAGGCGGAACAGATTCGGTTCGGCCAGACGAAAACGAAATTTCGGCTCAAGAATAATACATTATGCGCGAAACAACGACTAAAGAAAAAATCCTAAAGGGAGTCCGGGATGCTCTTATCAGCAAAAAGGAAATACCGTTTACGAATGTAAATTTCAGTAATCCGGTATTTCAGAATTTAGAAGACGAAAAAACAATAATCTTTGCCCGGAAACTCATAGAAATGGGAGGCTCTTTTGTCTATTGCGAAAATGAGAAGATGCTCCTTGAAAATCTGCGTATACTTTTGAAGCAGAAGAAATGGGAAAACTTTTATACACTGGATGAAAAAATAAGTGCTTTGCTTGAGGCCGGGGAAATTCCCTATAATAACGATAAGAATAAGTTTAACTCGCTTTATGCCGGAATCACGCGTTGTGAGTACCTGATTGCCCGATTTGGAAGTGTGATGGTTTCTTCAGGATTGAATACGGGGCGACGGATGTTTGTTTTTCCGGAAGTGCATATCGTAATTGCAGGTGCTTCACAGGTTGTGGAGGATTTGAAAGATGCTTTCTCCGGAATCCGAAGCAAATATCAGCAGGACCTTCCTTCGCAAATGACAGTGATAACAGGACCCAGCCGAACTGCAGATATTGAAAAAACCTTGGTGATGGGAGCACACGGGCCACGTGAACTTTTTGTTTTTATGGTTGATGATCACGAGTGAAATCTTGAAGCCTAATAATCCAAAAGGTTTATTTTAATCATTAATTGTTTAAATTTGCGTCCATTTTAATCAATTTCGCTTCATTGAAAGAATTTTTTACGAGAACCCTGACCGGGGCTGTACTGGCCGTTATAATACTGGGCACCATTTTGTGGTCGCCGTGGGCTTTTTTCAGCCTAATGACTGTGTTCACCTTGATAGGGCTTTTCGAATTCAATAAACTCTTTCAACCTTCCGGATATGGAAGAGGAACGTTAATTTATTATTTCATAGGAATTTCAGTTTATACGCTCACAGCTCTGGCCGGGATGTCTGTTATTGATGTCTCCTATGCACTTTTGATAGTTTTGGGCTTTTTCATTTTGATAGCACAGGAACTTTTTATGGGCAGTGATTATTCCTGGCGGCATGCATCCGGTTATGTTATGGGCATTATTTATATTGCTATTCCGTTTGGAATGATGAATGCTTTCTTTTTTATAAAAAGTGCTGATATGGCGTTTCCATGGTTTTTACTGGCATTGTTTATCTTAGTGTGGATGAACGATGTCTTTGCTTATATTGTGGGAACAACCTTGGGAAAACACAAACTTTCACAAAAGTTATCCCCGAAAAAATCATGGGAAGGAAGTATTGGTGGTGTTATTTTTACTGTGCTTGCAGCCTGGATTTTTAGTATGATTGTCCCGGAACTTACGCTGATTCAATGGCTTGCTTTTGGGTTAATTGTTTCATTAACAGCTAATTTTGGCGATTTAGCTGAGTCGATGCTTAAGCGAAGCGCCGGTGTTAAAGATTCGGGCAAACTGTTTCCAGGACACGGCGGAGTGCTTGACCGTTTTGATGCGGTTCTATTTGCCACTCCTTTTGTGTTCTTTTTTCTATTTTTGATTTAATATGAAATTTCATAAA
>CAZGZO010000123.1:0-8211 GCA_964529695.1 uncultured Lentimicrobiaceae bacterium | reverse complement strand
TGGAACTTAATCTTCCTGTGGCTGCAACCGCTTGATTGTAAGAGGTGTGTATGCGTCCATCACGTTGATTAACCAATAACGGAAGCGAGTCCACGTAGGTGGATTTTAACTTGGTCAACGAACGAAACTCCAAAATTTTCTCCACGATGGGATGGCGAAAAGAAAGTTTAACAAGCACATCTTCACTTGTGGAATACTGACCGGTTTTAGTTTTCTTTGGTTTATCTGTGATTTTTAGTTTGTCAAACAGAATTTCTCCCAACTGCTTGGGAGAGGCTATGTTGAATTCCTGACCCGCCATCGACCAGATTTCTTTCACCAAATCGTTGATGTCTTTTTCAAGCTCCCGGCTGTATTCTTTCAATACGGGAATATCCAGTTTTACACCTTCGGTTTCCATGGACGCCAACACAGGCACCAGTGGCATCTCTGTTTCATCGAAGAGTTTCTGGGTTTCTGTTTCTTTCAGCAAAGGTTCCAGTACTTTTCTGAGTTGCCAGGTGATGTCGGCATCTTCGGCGGCATATTCCTTAATCAAATCGATTTCCACGGAACGCATACTGCCTTGCTTGCTGCCTTTTTTCCCGATGAGATTTTCAATGGGAACCGGTTTGTAATTCAGATATTTTTCTGCCAGATAATCCATCTTGTGCCGTTGATCGGGTTCCAGCAGATAATGTGCAATCATGGTATCAAAGATTTTGCCTTTTACTTGCACATCATACCATTGCAACATGGAAATGTCAAATTTGATATTTTGTCCGGTTTTTTCAATCTTTTCATTTTCAAAGACTTCTTTGAAAACAGCAACTGTCTGAACAGCATCGTTGTAAGTTTCCGGAATAGGAATGTAATACGCTTCGTGGTCTTTAAAGCAAAAAGACATGCCAACCAGTTCTGCTGAATTTGGGTCCAGACCGGTGGTTTCTGTATCGAAGCAAAACGATTTTTGTTTGGACAATTTTTCAGCCAGATTTTTTGCTTTTTCAGGAGTGTCGATGTAAAAATATTGATGGGGTGTATTGTGGATGTCCTTCATATTTGAATCGGTATCCAGCGGCAGTTCCCCTGAAAAATCCAATTCCAGTGTGGCTTCTTCCGGCATTCCATTTCCCGGAGAAAGCTGAGTGAAAAACCTTTTGGCAAAAGTTCTGAATTCCAGTTCATCAAAAAGTTTTTTCAGGGCTTCCACATCAGGCTGGGTCAGTCGTAGGTTTTCTTCTTCAAATTCAACCGGGGCGTCCAGTAAAATGGTAGCCAGTTGTTTGGATTGGATGGCTTGTTCGGCAAAGTTTTCAAGATTTTCTTTCTGCTTTCCCTTAAGTTTATCTGTGTTTTGAAGCAGGTTTTCGATGGAGCCGAACTCTGAAATCAGTTTGGCAGCCGTTTTTTCACCAATACCCGGAACGCCGGGGATGTTATCTACCGCATCGCCCCAAAGTCCCAGTATATCAATAAATTGCTCAGGATGTCCAATGCCATATTTTTCACAAACTTCTTTGACACCCATCACTTCCGGACTCTTACCGCCACGGGCCGGTTTGTAAAGAAAAATGTTGTCTGAAACCAGCTGCCCGAAATCTTTGTCAGGTGTCATCATGTAAGTGGTAAATCCCTTTTTTTCAGCTTGTTTTGCCAGTGTTCCAATCACATCATCCGCTTCATAACCATCGGCAAGCACGACGGGAATATTCATGGCTTTAATGAGTTCCATTACATAGGGGATGGAAGCAGCCAAATCTTCCGGTATTTTATCACGATTTGCTTTATAATCTGCGAAATCTTCATGACGTTGAGTTGGTGCCTGGGTATCAAAAGCTACGGCTATATGTGTAGGTTTCTCCTTTTTCATGATTTCCAGCAAGGTGTTGGCAAATCCCAGAATGGCAGAAGTATTTTGTCCTTTGGAATTGATCTGCGGATTTCGGCTCATAGCAAAAAAGGCACGGTAGATGAGTGCCATGGCATCCAGCAGAAAAAGTTTCTTTTGTTCCGGCATGTTTTGTTTATTAATTGCGAATAACAAAAGTAATCAAAATGAAGTTGTGGAAACGCACCGGGTACAGACTTGCTTGAGCTGTAAATATGACAGTGATGGAAGATTAAAACAATTGTATGGTATCCTTATGATATTCGTGCCCAATTGGTTTTCCCTTTCAACCGTTCCCGCATTTCTTTCAGCAGCAACCTGTTTTCTTCTTTTTGCAACCTGGGATCTTCACCGAGAATAGCAGCAGCAATTTGCCGTGTGTGTGCAATTAGATCACCGTCTTTGGCAAGGTTGGCGATATGAAAATCGAGCATGCCCGATTGCTGTGTCCCTTGCAAATCGCCGGGTCCGCGAAGTTTTAAATCTTCTTCTGCAATTTTAAAACCGTCGTTGGTACCCACCATAATTTCCAGCCGTTTCCTGCCTTCATTGGAGAGTTTGTTTCCCGACATCAATACGCACCAGGATTGGTCGCTGCCACGACCCACGCGTCCGCGAAGCTGGTGCAACTGGGATAAGCCGAAACGTTCTGCATTTTCGATGACCATCACCGATGCATTGGGAACATCTACACCGACTTCAATCACGGTTGTGGAAATCATGATGTCTGATTTACCCTCAATAAAGCGTTTCATTTCGAAATCTTTTTCTTCGGAGGACAATTTCCCATGTACCACACTGATTTGATAATCAGGTAAAGGGAAGTCTCGCCGCATATTTTCGATGCCGTCCTCCAAATTCTTCAGATCCAGAGTTTCCGATTCTTTAATCAGTGGATATACCACATAAATTTGCCGGCCCTGTTTGATTTGATCGCGCATGAATCCCAGTACCCGGAGACGTTTGGATTCAAAGAAATGAACAGTTTTCACGGGCTTGCGTCCGGGAGGTAATTCATCAATGATGGAAACATCCAGATTACCGTAAACTGTCATAGCTAATGTTCTGGGAATAGGCGTTGCTGTCATGACCAAAACATGGGGAGGAATTTTATTTTTCTTCCAAAGCTTGGCGCGTTGAGCCACACCAAACCGGTGCTGTTCGTCAATTACCACCAGGCCCAGGTTGTCAAAATTTACTGTGTCTTCGATGAGTGCATGTGTTCCCACCAAAATATTGAGCGTGTGATCCTCAAGACCCTTGTGAATTTCTTTTCTCTGTTTGGTTTTTGTAGAGCCGGTGAGCAGTTCAACCTTAACCGGCATGTCTTTCAGGAAATTGCGCAAGGTGTTGTAATGCTGAATTGCCAGAATTTCAGTGGGTGCCATCATGGCTGCCTGAAAGTCATTATCTATGGCTATAAGCATGCTCATTAAGGCTACCAGTGTTTTTCCGCTTCCCACGTCACCCTGAAGCAACCGGTTCATTTGTTTTCCGCTTTTGATATCGGCTCGGATTTCCCTGATTACCTTCTTCTGTGCGCCTGTGAGTTCAAAAGGCAGATAATTATTGAAGAAGTTATTGAAAGTATCGCCCACTGTTTCAAAAACATGCCCCGGAATTTTTCCGGCAGTTACAATCTTTTGTAATAGTAATTCAAACTGGAGAAAAAGCAGCTCTTCAAATTTCAAGCGGCGGATTGCTTTTTCAATGATTTTGGGATTTTCAGGAAAATGAATGTTAATCAGCGCTTCTTTATGACTAATTAAGTGTTCTTTTTTGATAAGATAATCCGGCAGGTTTTCACTAATTTCATGGCTTGCAATGTTGATCAACACCCGCATTAATTTGCTGATTCCTTTAGTCCCCAGTCCGGAGTTTTTTAACTTTTCTGTGGTGCTGTAAATTCCTTCCAGTCGGTTTCCAACTAGGTCGTTATCTTGCTGCAGCGGGTTTACTTCTTCCACTTCGGGATGTACAAAATTGAAATGGTTTCTAAAAACAGAAGGTTTCCCAAAAATGAGATATTCTTTGTCAGATGAGAACTGATTTTTAATCCATTTCAATCCGCGAAACCACAGCAGTTCGATAGAGCCGGAGTCATCTGTCAGCCAGGCAGAAATATGTTTGGTTCTTTTCTCACCAATTACTTCCATGTTGGTAATTCTCCCTTTTAAAAGAAAGTAGGTGGAGTCTGTTGTGATGTCTTTTATCTTGTAGATTTTGCTTTTATCGACATATCGAAAAGGAAAATGGTAAAGCAGGTCGGCATAGGTGCGGATGTTGAACTCTTTTTGCAGCAATTCCGCACGGTGAGGGCCAACGCCTTTCAGGTATGTTATGGGTGTTTCCAGGGTGTTGTGCATACCTGACAAAGGTAAAAAAGAAGTTCATAAAGTGCGCTAGAGTTCATAAAGTGACTAAAGTTTTTGATACAGTCACGCTAAATGTATCAGACTATTGTAATGCGATAGTCATATAATTGTTTGACAAACTGAAACCAAAAACAAAAGGCCGCCTTTATTAGAAGACGACCTTTGTTTTTATTTTGTTTTAATACTGCCAGAGGTATTGCTCGAAATTAAACATTTTCCGTTGTATTCGTTGAGATTCCCGCAATGCCGCAACGCCGGATGCATAATCTGAAATACGTCGGTCGTAAACGTTTTGCACCTTGTAGATATAACTCTGGAAGAGCCGTTTAATAAAGATGTCGTCGTAGCTGAGACGCTTAGCGGAATTTTGGGGATTGAATGCTAATGCCCTGGCAAGCACTTTCCTTGCCTGCGGATAGGAAACCCAGAAAAGTGGCGTGGGTACCATTTGCCCTTCGTGTTCTGTCATCATGACCGGGCAGATGGCTTCGATTCTAACCAACATCTGTGAACGCTGTTTGTCGAAATACCAGTCTTCCTTGATACGAAGACGTGTTACTTTTGTGGGATCAAACTGTGTTACAATAGTTGTATCGTACTCATTGTAAGGAGGATATGGACGTTTCATAACACGATGAATTGTATCAGTTTCCCGGTTTACGATTTCCTGATAAGTAATGGGTACCAGCAATTCATCAGTAGGAGAGATATCATAAGCAGTAATCTTTCCCTGTTTCAGTGCATCTAAAAGAATGGTAATAAAAGATTTCCAGTTTTGATGAGGAACCAGGGGATAATAAAACTCCTGGTTCATTTTCTGACGAAAGTCAATTTCACGCCATACTCTTTTAGACCACATGATATCAGCCTTTCTGACGCTTGGAAGCGCAATAGGGACCTTGTTAATAACTCCCTGATCTTTGTACAAACCATCAACTGGTGTTTTGGCAGTAATTTGTGCTTTCAACAAGGCCGGGCTTAAAAGAAGCAGCGTTGATAGTATGTAAAGCGTTATCTTTTTCATCACCTTATGATAATTTTATTGAATTTCTAAACTAATGGGGTTCAGGGTCCGGACACTTCCGTCAGGGCCCTTCGCGACAATATTCTCAAAGAAGAATTTTTGATGTGGTTGTGCATTCCGGATGAGTTTCTCAATTTCCGGTGTAAAACGATTTCCTGTAATATTTTTAGGAATCCAGTCGCCATTGAGCAGCGTAGCGAAGGTGTAAGAAGTAACCGTAAAATAGATATCAAACTCAAAATCCTTCATGTTTGGTATGATAGCTCCGGCAGCAAGGAACGTATTTCTGTCGATGGTTCCATTGGTTTGTCCGGCAATCTGAGCCACTGGGTCGGGAACGCGTTTCACTCTGAAAAGTGATTTTCCAAGAAAAACTCTTTTCCCGTTAACATCAGCTGTTGCAGAAATATAAACCTTATTACCAGGAACCCGCTTGTTTATCCGAACTTCCCATTTTCTGCCATCTTTGGTAAGTTTACCGGCAGTTATAGTAGGATGAATCTGTGCATCCGCTATACCCGGTGCTGTAATAGAAACCGGATTATCCAGACCGATATATATCACATTCATTTTCAGTGGTGCCACCGTGAGTGAAGGCGGAGCTACAATATAACTGCTCTTGAAATTATATTTTGAAATGGAATTAGTAGCAGGATTTACCATCTCAATGGTTCCTGCGAATTTGTGGATGCCTGATTTCTTGGCTGGAAATACCAGTTTCACAATTCCGCCTCTTCCACGAATAAGTTCTCCTCTGTTGATGTTTTTGCTTGTAATGCTATCAGCACCCCGCAAAACCCATACTTTAGGATTGGTTTTTGTGTCATAGGCGGCAACCAGTACCTGAGCTTCGTAGTTGTTTCCTTCGAGTACATAAGTACTTTTAGGAATTACCTTGGCTTCAATGTGATCAAATTTAAAATCCTTTTTGGTAATCGAGCTGAATAAGTAATTCAATGCATCGAATTCGGCACCCTTGGTTTCTGAGATAATTTTATTTATCAAGGTAATGTCTGCAGCAAGAATGGTGTAATAAAAATTATGATTTTGCCAGTCTTGTTTTTGCCCGTCAGCATTCCTGTAAATTATTTTTTTGTTTCCCAGATAGTTGGTGATAAGGCCTACTTTAGTTGTGGTGTCAGGAAGGTTCATCACATTGAGAATCTTTTGCCTGTATTCGCCCATAACTTTACTTAAATGATAGGCTTCTCCGTTTTTCCTGGTTTCGTTTCCTATCAAATAATTTGTCGGATCGTTATAACGGTCCTTGGTTGGCACCTTTTGCAGATTCAGAAGTCTGGTTTTTACCATTGCACCCGGATGAAAGGGATCAGGCATTAAAGAATCATGATAATAATGCTGCATAACATAAGCAGAATCCTTATCGTCTGTAACTTCCACCAACTTCATTTTCAGATGATTCAGATACTGTAACATGTTATCTGTCTCTGCTTTAATGACTTTTGCTTTTTCCCAGTTCGGACCTACTTTTTCTTTTTGAAGCATATATTGCTCCTCAAAGTTGTTGTAAGTAGTTGCAATTTTCGCCGTCATACTTTGGTTAGAGCCAACCATGCTTTGATTTACAACTATAAAGGCATCCAACACCTGCTTAGATACATTCAGTGCCAGTAATGCATACAGCACCAAATACATCATTGCAATCATTTTTTGCCGGGGCGTCTCTTTATATCCAGCCATTTACTTAAACGTTTTTCGAAAGAATATCATTTTATAAAAGAAAAATACTAGGATTGTACATTCATTGCTGTTAACATATTCCCATATACCTTATTAAGTGTGCCCATGCGTTTGGTCAAAGTTTCCATTTGCATAGCAAAATCGGTATTGTGTTGGGTTGTTTTTTCCAGACTTTCGTACAGACCTGTCAAAGTAGTTTTCATTTTATCTGAACTTTCTACTGCTTCGTTGGCGTCTTTCAATTGAATTTCATAAATGGCGTTAAGAGCAGCCAGATTTTCGGCGATCTTTCTTAATTGTGCATTATAAGTATCCCCTTCAATAGCTGTAAAATCAAGAGCTTCAACGGATTTAGCGAGAATTTGAGCCGATTTCTGATAGCTTTCAGCCATGGTACGAGCTGATTGAGTAGCTTCTTTCACGCTACCGGAAAATTCTTCTGTAGAGCCCATGTTTGATTTAATTATATCTGCTGCCTGAGCATAAGCGTTGGTAAGAAGGTTTGCGTTTTCACTTACCTTGCCCATATTTTGTGAATAATTTCCTGCAGCCTGGACATTTTCATCGATAGCCTGTCCAAAGTTTCCTGCAGATTGTGCCGCGGTTTTTATCTGGCTGGTAAATTCCTGAGCAGCCAGGGAAGCATCAGTAACGTCTGAGATTTTAGATGTAGTGTCTGACAGTTTTTCGAGTCCTGCCCCCAGACGTTCTATGGCGTCTTGTCCGATATCGGCTTTTTTCAGCATGTCATCCAATTGCTGTGTGGATGTCTTAGCAGTAGGAGCTTTTTGTTCACCATTCACAGTATGGTACATCCCTGATAATTCCGGGTATACCAGACTCCAATCCGGGTCAACGTGCGGAGGTTCGAAAGAGGAAAGGAAGAAAACAAGAGCCTCAGTTCCTAATCCGACAATCAGCGCAATATCTGCTCCGGGATAATGGTTTATTTTAAACAGGGCTCCGATAAGCACTACCGAAGCACCAATTCCGTAAACTTTTGCCATGAAATTCCTGTAATTTCTGGTCCTTGTGAAATCAAAAAAAGCCATGTTCTTATTAATTTAATGTTATCTTATATAATTCTTTTGTCTATCGATATACTCTTGATTCCCGGTTTGGATTATCACCTTTGTCTCTACCTAAATAAGGTTCGATACAGCGGAACCCGATATAGGATTTAGCAGTGTCCTGATATTCCCAAGCCCGTGTAGTAACTCTCAGATAATAAGCAATATCTT
>CAZGZO010000122.1:0-8408 GCA_964529695.1 uncultured Lentimicrobiaceae bacterium | reverse complement strand
TTTTTCTGATGAAGATCGTAGTAGCTGGAGAGCCGGACTTCAAGGTTCAGATATTTTCCAATAGTCTTTTGGTACCATACTCTCGATACCCACAATTTACGTATCGCCTGAGAATAATTGGGATTCATTTCGGAAACCGATTGGAAAAGATATTCTCCTTCAGGAGCGATAAATTTGTGGCCGTACCAATAAGCTGTCATCAGATTAAAATGATGAAACTTATAAAGAATCTTAGGATAAAGGCCGTATCCGCTTTTAAAAAGCTGATAGCCTGGGTCTCCCGGATTTGGAAGATTCAAAGCATAATAAAAGGCAATAAGCGGTTGAACCTGAAGGTTGGAATATGAATTGATTTTATACTTGAATTTCAATCCCGTTAAGCCGTTAAACAACGTGGCTATATAATGAGGGCCAGGTTCTATTTGTCCACCTCGATGTGAAAATAGAAATTGCACAGGAAGTTTTAAGCTGTAATTATCATTTGAATACAACTTAATCCGTGTATTATTTCCCACAACAAGCCTTTCTGGCAAGGTATCCCCAAAAACGACAAAGTGAACCCAATGCAACCAAAGGTCCGATTTGATAGTTTTCGTGTTTAGTAAAAACTGCATTCCATACTCGACATGGTTTGTGAAAAAGCGGTCATACCGGAAAAGCGGCTGTGCCAAACCATGGTTCAGGGTTCCGTAAATATTCCCAAAAACAATTTCCAAAGATTTAACCGGCTTATATTGTAATGAGAATATGGGTGTTACCTGGCTGAAATGATTCAAACCGGAATATTTCAATGCGAAAACGCCGGCATTTACCCTGAGTTTTGGAGAAAAATAATATTCCAGCGTCGGTTGAACATAAAACCCAATTCCTGTTAATCCGTATGCAAATTGATCGAAATATTCATTGTTTTGGAAAAATGAGGATCCTTCAAACCGAAAGCTTAGGTTGTGATTGCAAGTATCACATAGGGGAGTGTATGTACTAAAAATGTTGTTTTGGGCCATTAATGCCTGACCTGAAATCAAAAAGAGCAGGCAAACTAAAACAATGCGTTTAATGCTGTTTATCAATGGCTTATTATAAGTTGTTTTTAGAATCTTACTCGTTGATATGATACGTATAGCTCAAGATATTTTTAGTCATTGGAATAAGCTTGCCCATAAACTCCAACCTCATGGGATTTTGCTGGAAAATTTCGTAGTAAGTACCACTTTTAAACTTGAAGGTAAAGCAAAAATCGTATTTATTCGCATCGTTACCTTTTATTTCCATCGGTTTACCCCAATCGAGCTTTTGCAAAGTTCTGGATTTTTTCTTGAGTTCGGCAGCAAACTTTTCAAGGTCCTTTTTGTCAATCGGCTTAACACTGCTTTTAAATTGGACAAGTATAACCTGACGAATTTCTTTTGTGGGCTTGACGGCCTTTTTTGTCTTTTTTGCAAAAAGAATGCCTGATGTTGAAAGCAGAACAAAAGACATCAACAAAAATTTTTTCATGGGATATTGATTTAAATCGGTGAAATTTCCGGACAAATGTAAAAAAATATAAGGCCCCTATTCCTGCATTTTTCTATTTTGTCGGGTTGAATTCGTATTTTTGGAGAATATTTAACGATTTTTTTGAGAACCTAAAAACCGCAGTTTAAGTTCTAAAAAAAGCGGTTGTGATTTTTAATTATCTAATTTATTAAGATTTCATGAAAACATTGAAATATTTAGTTTTCGGGATATTGCTTGGTATGTTGCTGGTGTCTTCAAACTTAAGTGCCCAAAACACAGTGGATAATATGAACCCGAATTCTACCACAAGAAAGTTTTCAGCCTTACTATATCTGATCAATCACTATTATGTGGACACACTTAATATGCCGCATTTGGTTGATAAGGCCATTGTCTCGATGCTGGCGGATTTGGACCCGCATTCAACCTATATTCCTGCAAAGGATGTAAAAGAATCGCAGGAATCGCTGGAAGGAAGTTTTGATGGGATTGGGGTTTCCTTTCAAATCTTCAGAGATACCATTTTGGTTATTACTCCGGTTCATGGAGGGCCTTCCGAAAAAGCAGGCATCATGGCGGGAGACAAAATTGTAACCGTAAATGGAAAAAGTTCGGTTGGACCTAAAATAACGAATGAGTGGGTTATGAGTCATCTCCGCGGAAAGAAGGGAACCAAAGTTCATTTGGGAATTTATCGGCATGGGGTTGGGCATCTGCTTCATTTTACTATCATCCGTGATAAAATTCCTTTGAATAGTCTGGATGCTGCATTTATGCTTAGTAAACATACAGGTTATATCCGTCTAGGACGTTTTGCCGGTACGTCGCGATATGAATTTGATACGGCTTTCAGAAGGCTTAAAAAGGAAGGCCTTCAAAATCTTATTTTTGATTTGAGAGGCAATCCGGGTGGTTATCTTGAAACTGCTCAAGAGATTGCAAGTGAATTCCTTAAACCAGGCCAGCTTATTGTTTATACCAAAGGTATTCATAGCCCGAAACAAGAATTGCATGCTTCAGGGAAAGGAGACTTCAGAAAGGGCAAGCTGGTAGTTTTAATTAATGAAGGTTCTGCATCAGCCAGCGAAATTACTACTGGAGCCCTGCAGTATTGGGATCGCGCTTTGATCGTTGGAAGGCGCTCTTTTGGAAAAGGATTGGTCCAGCGACCGTTTTACCTCCCGGATGGGTCTGTTGTCCGGCTTACTATCGCCCGCTATTATACTCCATCCGGGAGATGGATTCAAAGACCTTATAATAAGGGTATTAATGCATATTATAATTATTTAGAAAAGCGTTTGAAAGATGGGGAGCTCTTCCATGCCGACAGCGTACATTTTCCGGACTCTCTGAAATACCATACTGTGAATGGAAGATTAGTTTACGGTGGTGGTGGTATTATGCCTGATATTTTTATTCCATTGGATTCTACCCGTTTCGATGCACTTTATACATCTTTGGTAACAAAAAGTATCTTTAACACATTTGTGAACGATTATCTTAATAAAAACAGGCATCACCTAAACAAAAAATACCCGAATTTCAGGACTTTTGAAAAACACTTTTCAATTACTAAGACTATGTTCAGCCATTTCCTTAATCTGGCGAAAAAGGATAAGATTACCATCAATCCTAAAGAGCTGGACCCAAACGTAGGTTTCTTTAAATTGCAGATTAAGGCATTAATTGCAAGCGAACTTTATAATCAGAATGCTTATTATGAAGTAATTTCACCTTCGGATGCTGCGATAAAGAAATCACTTGAAATGATTCAAAGTAAAACTGCCTTTCAGAAATTGAAAATTAATTATTAGTAAGATAATGTGTTGATATTAAATGGGTAAGAAAACGGGAAGATGTAAACTTTGTAGGATAGATTTGAGAATAGATTAGTTCCATTTTTCATTTGTAATGGAATTTTGCTGAAGAATAGATATACAACCTTGAAAAGCCTTGTAATAGTTCCGGGAATTACTCCAGTTCTATTTCAATTTATTTTTATGCATTACACACTAACTAAATTTACTAAAGCTTCTTTAAAGAGATGTTTTTTCCACTCTTTTGTTGGGTTTTTTAAGAGTAATAATTACTTTTGTGCTTAAATAGGGAATATTATGCAGAATATTTATCAATCACGTGATAAACATTTGGTTGCTGTTGATAGCGTTATTTTTGGATATGAAAAAGAGCAACTTAAATTATTGATAATTAAAAGAAAGATGCGGCCTGAAAAAGGAGGGTGGTCACTAGTTGGAGGTTGGATAAAGTCAAATGAATCAGCGGAAGATGCTGCCTATCGTGTATTGACTAATATTACCGGATTGAAAGATATCTTCATGGAGCAGGTTTCTGCTTTTTCCAAACCCAATCGTGATTCAGGAGGCAGGGTAATAAGTTTGGTGTTTTATGCCCTGATTGATATTCAGGCGCATAATCATGAGTTGGTTGATAAATATGGGGCTAAATGGTGGCCTGTGAATCAAATCCCGGATTTAATTTTTGACCATAATGAAATGGTTGAGCAGTCCCTGGAAAAACTACGGATGAAAGCGAGTCGTGATCTTGTAGGCCGTGATCTTTTGCCCGAAGAATTTACACTGACACAATTACGTAAACTATATGATTCTATTTTTATGAAGGAATTCGATCCTGGTAATTTCAGGAAGAAAATACTTTCCCTAAATGCTGCTGTGCGACTGAATAAAAAGCTTAGTTCCGAGTCTAAAAAAGGAGCCTACTTTTATCGGTTCAAGGATAAAAATGAGTGGGATTTTACAGACCGGATCATCAATTTTTAGTTTGATTCCTTCTTAGCAAGCAAGTTAAAGCAAATATTTATTAAAAAGGAAAATGATAGAAAAGATCAATCAGATTTTTCAGGAGAAGTTTGGAAAAGCCACACTCCTTGTTAAGTCTCCGGGAAGAGTAAACCTTATTGGTGAACATACTGATTACAACGACGGTTATGTCCTGCCAGCAGCAGTGGATTTAGGGAGCTATTTTGCAGTAGCACCCAATGAAGTAGACATGTTCAGGTTTTACAGTTATAACTTGAATGATTATTATGAAACTTCTACAGATTCATTTGAAAAATCAGAAAAAGGCTGGACCAATTATCTGCTTGGGGTTATTGCGCAGTTTTCAAAATCCGGGAAGACCGTTCATGGTTTCGACTGCGTTTTTGGTGGCGATTTACCTATGGGTGCAGGAATGTCCTCTTCTGCTTCGCTGGAAACTGGAATAGCATTCGCTATCAATGAGTTTGAGCAATTTGGTACTCCAGTTTTGGATATGATCAAGCTTGCTCAGAATGCAGAACATGAATATGCCGGTGTTCAATGTGGTATTATGGATCAGTTTGCTGTGATGCAAGGTAAGACAGCTCATGTTATTAAACTTGATTGCAGAAGTCTGGATTTTAAGCTTTTCCCGTTTGGGATGGAGGATCAGATATTAATTCTTGTGAATACAGGTGTTAAACATTCTCTGGCCGGTTCAGAATACAATAAAAGACGGCAGGAGTGTGAAGCAGGTGTTTCACTACTTAAAAAATATGATGCCGCTATTAACTCTTTGCGCGACGTTTCAATAGCCTTGATTCAGGCGCATAAAGATGAATTTGACCCGGTGGTTTATCGTCGATGCTCCTATGTGATCGAGGAAAACAAGCGTGTGGAAAAATCATGCGACGCGTTGGAGTCAGCTGATTTTGAAGAGTTTGGAAGATTAATGTACGACTCCCATAATGGTTTGAAAAATGATTATGAAGTTAGTTGCACAGAGCTTGATCTATTAGTAGATTTGGCAAGAAATGTAGATGGTGTGCTCGGCGCTAGAATGATGGGGGGCGGTTTTGGCGGTTGTACCATAAACCTGGTAAAAAAAGCAGCTGTTGAGCACTTTGAAAAAACCATTAAAGAAAATTATAAAACTCCTGAAGGTGAATCTCCTGATATAATAAGGGTTACTATCGGTGCGGGAACACATTCGGTTCTGAAATAGTTATTTATTAAACTGAAACTTAATTTTTTTAAAACTTAATTTTGATAAAAAAGGAGCAAAATGGAAAAATCATCACAAAAAGGGGGAGCGAATGCAATCGTTACCAAGGTTAGTTTTATAGCAGCACTAGCCGGCTTGCTGTTTGGCCTTGATATTGCATACGTCAACGGCTCCCTGGAACTCATAGTAAAAACCTTTCACTTAACGACCTCTCAGTCTGAATTGATTGCAGAAATATTATTATTCGGTGCTTTTATTGGTGCCGTATTCAGCGGCTGGTTATCCAGGCAGTTTGGTAGAAAAAAAGTGTTGCTTCTTGCATCACTTATTTTTGCTCTTTTTACTTTCTTAGGAGTGTTTGCTCCTTCATTTACTGTGTTGCTTGTTGCACGTTTTATAATCGGACTTGCAGTGGGTATTGCTTCTTTTGTTGCCCCACTTTATTTGTCGGAGATTGCACCTTTCAAAATTAGAGGTCGGCTGATAGCCTTGTATCAATTGATGATTACAATTGGTATTTTGGCCATGTTTTTGTCAAATGCAGCACTGATGCACTTCGGGTCATGGCGGTTAATGATGTCAGTCATCGCTATTCCGGCATTAGTGATGTTTGTAGGAGCCCTTTTTCTTCCTGAAAGTCCACGTTGGCTTGTTCTTGTAGGAAGAAATGAAGAAGCTCAAAAAGTACTGAAAAGAATAAGAAATTCTGATGAAGAAGTAAACTTCGAATTAGGTGAGATTAAAGAAACCGTCAAAGTAAAAGGCGGTGGGTGGAAATTATTGACCAAACCTTTTTTTAGGAAAGTGTTGATTTTGGGTATTTTATTGCAAGCATTACAGCAATTTTCAGGAATGAATGCTTTTATGTATTATTCCGGGCAGGTTTTTAAAGCTGCCGGTTTCAGTAGTCCTGCTGTAGCAACTATTGTAATCGGATTAGTGAATATGCTTACTACGCTAATTGCCATTAAATATGTTGATAAACTAGGAAGAAAGCCTATTCTTTATGCCGGACTTACTATTCTGGTTGTTTCTTGTGCCGTTGTAGGATATATTTTCAAAATCAACCCTCCCGGAACCGAAATGACATCAGTTGAACAGTGGTTGACATTGATATTTTCTTTGCTGTTTATTTTCGGCTTTGCTGTTGCACTGGGTCCTATTATCTGGATTCTTTGTTCAGAAATTTTCCCGTTAAAAGGAAGAGATCTTGGTATCACCATCACTACAGCTACCAACTGGATAAGCAACACCATAATTGGCGGATATACCTTGACCTGGTTCATTCATCTTGGTGTCGGAGGTACGTTCTGGATGTTTGGAGCAGTTAACCTGGTTGGTTTTCTGATTATTGGTTTCCTTACCCCGGAAACAAAGAATATTCCATTAGAAGAACTGGAGAAAAATCTTGAAAATGGCGTTCCTCTTAGGAAACTTGGAGTAAGACAGATTTCATAATAAAGCAAGCTGAAGTTTTTGCAGAAGTGAAGCCTAAAAATCGAACCAGATTACTTTCAGAATAAACTTGAAAAGGCTCTGAGAGTAATTTGGTTTTGTATTATTAACCCAAATAAAAAATGATCTTTCAAAAGATATGGAACAGTTCCGACTTGAAAATAATAACGGTGTTGAAGTAGAATTTTTATCCCATGCCGGTAGGATTTTTTCTGTGAAAGTGCCGAACGGGAATGACAAAACGGATATCGTCCTTGGGGGTGATTTACATGTAGATCCCTTTATGGGAGCACTTTGCGGCCGCTTTGCTAACAGGATATCAAAAGGTATTGTAAAGTTAGATGATGAAGTATTTAAATTGTCTATAAACGAGCCGCCTAATCACCTTCATGGCGGATTTCATGGGTTTCATACCAAAGTTTGGAACGTGGAACCATATGCCCTAAAAGGTTATGTTAAAGCTTTCAAGCTGTCTCTTTTTAGTACGGATGGCGAGGAAGGTTATCCCGGAAATCTTAATACTGAAGTGGTTTATGCCCTGAATGATAACAACGAACTGCTAATTGATCTAAAAGCAGAAACAGATAAAACTACCATCATTAATCTGGCCAGTCACCCTTATTTTAACCTGAATGGTGTGGAAAATGGAAGTGTATTCAATCATCGGCTTCAAATTTTTGCTGATCACTATACTCCTATAGATGAAACAGGTATTCCTACAGGAGAAATTGCTGATGTGGCAGGAACTGATATGGATTTTCGAGAACCTGTTTTGTTAAGTAAAGCAATACAAAGTTCTTTTCCACAGATTCTTATGAAAGATGGGTTAGATCATGCATGGGTTATTAATAGAAAGGAAAAGGAATTGACAATGGCTTGTGTTTTATCCGAACCTGAGTCAGGAAGGGCAGTGGAGATTCTTACGACTCAACCGGCTCTTCAGGTGTACACCGGAAATCATTTTGATGGAAGTCAGAATGAAAAATCCGGGACACCAATGAAAAAATATTATGGAGTTGCGCTGGAAGCCCAAAATATCCCGGATGCTCCCAATAAACTTAATTTCCCAAATGCGGTGCTTAGACCCGGAGAGGTATTTCAAGAGCAGATTGTTTACCGGTTTGTGTTTTAAAGATCGTACATTTGATGTGCGAAGATATTAAACACAAAATTGTTGCTAATCAAACTCAAAAACTATGAACTTACTGTTAATCAGCAATTCCACCATGGCTGGAGAGGAATATCTGCTGTGGCCAAGAACGCATATTCAGAAGTTTCTGACACAATGTAAAGTCAAAAAAGTGTGCTTTGTTCCATTTGCCGGTATCAGCTTTTCAGGAGAAAGCCTGAAAAAATCCTATGATGTTTACACCGAAAAAGTAAAGGCTGTTTTTGTTCAACTGGGATATGAACTGGATTCTGTCCATCAGGCAAAAGATCCTGTTGCTCTG
>CAZGZO010000121.1:0-8433 GCA_964529695.1 uncultured Lentimicrobiaceae bacterium | reverse complement strand
AGGGTAAAGCGGATTATTTTCCGGCAAATAGCCCACCCACTGTCTTATTTTCAAGGAATCTTCCCTGACATTGAGCCCATGTATTCTGATTTCACCTTCATCTGCAGAAATAAAAGAAGTAAGCAATTTCATTAAAGTAGATTTTCCTGCACCATTCGGCCCCAACAAACCTACCACCTCTCCCCTGTCAATGCTAATATTAACCTGATCCAATGCTTTTTGACTTCCGTAAAACTTCGAAACTTCTTTTATCTCAACTACACTCATAATGTTTTTTCTTACCAACAAAAATAATGGTTTGTATGGAACGAAGAACAGAATAAATAATTGTAGGGAATCTCTCAGCCAGCATCTCTCCATTAGATATTTTTCCACATCAAACCAGCTCCTCAAACCTTTGCGAAGCCGGATTTTGATTTTTCAGTATATCGGAATAGGTACGATTAACCTCAAGATTCCATTTCGCAAAGTGTCTGTTTTAAACTATTTGAATTCACATTATATTTGTGTCATAATATCTCAGGAGCAAATTCATATTTTCATGAAAAAAATTCTATTCGCGTTAATTGCATTATTTCTCATCACCCCTATGATGGCACAACAGCAAGGAAAAAGTCTGGGCAACTTTGAAAAGCTCAACAAAAAAGATCAGGTTTTTACGTTTAAAACCACAAATGGCACGGCAAGAGTTACACTTTACAGCGCCACGATTTTTAAGATTTCCCTTTGGGATAAGAGCCACCGTGATTTACCCTCTTACGCTGTTATTGCCAAACCGGAAAAAGTGAAATTCACTTTTAAGGAACATAAGAATGATTTCATTTTAAAAACCGATTCACTGGAACTTCAAATCACTAAATCTCCGTTAAGATTTACTTTCAAAACTCCGAGCGGAAAAGTTATCAATCAGGATGATCCCATGGGAGCCTACTGGTTGAAAGGAAAGCTTTTCTGTTTTAAGAAACTTTTCCCAAGAGAGAAATTTGTTGGTTTGGGAGAGAAAACCGGTAACTTAAACCGAAGAGGATCTGCCTACACAAACTGGAACACGGATAATCCTAATTATGAGAATTGGAGCGACCCGTTGTATTCAACCATTCCTTTTTATATGGGAATTCATAATGGGCTCAATTATGGCATTTTTGTGGATAACACAACCAAGAGTGTTTTCAATTTTGGTGCAGGAAATAACCGTTTCTCTTATTTCTCGGTTGACGACGGTCAGGTAAGTTATTATTTCATCTATAATCAGCATGTTTCAGGAATTTTAAAAGATTACACACACCTGACCGGCCGTATTAAAATGCCGCCCATTTGGGGTTTGGGATTTCAACAGTGCCGTTGGGCATATTATCCTGATAAAGAAGTTATGGAGGTGGCAAACACTTTCCGCGATAAACACATTCCGTTGGACGTCATCTATCTTGATATCAAATATATGGATGCGTACAAAGTCTTTACCTGGAGCCCTAAAGGCTTTCCTCATCCCGCAGAGCTTGTGGGGAATTTAAAGAAAATGGGTATCCACACCGTCGTTATCGTTGACCCCGGAATAAAAGTAGAGAAAGGTTATAAAGTTTACGATGAAGGTGTAAAGAACAACTATTTCATCAAATATCCTGATGGAACAAATTATACCGGACAGGTATGGCCGGGCTGGTGTAACTTCCCTGATTTTACCAATCCTAAGGTAAGAATCTGGTGGGGTAAACAATTTAAAGCACTGGTTGACAAAGGAGTATCAGGATTCTGGAACGATATGAATGAAATTGCAACCTGGGGAAAAGATGTCCCGCCCATCATCCAAATGGATTGGGAAGGAAAACATGTTTCCTATCTCACCGGCAAGAATGTTTACGGAATGCAAATGGCACGTGCAACATACGAAGGTACCAGAAAACTGATGGATGGAAAACGTCCTCTGGTATTGACTCGGGCAGGTTATGCCGGGTTACAACGATACACTGCTATTTGGACTGGTGATAACCATGCCACTGACGACCATATGATGCTAGGTATTAGATTAGTAAACAGTTTTGGTTTATCAGGAGTTCCTTTCACAGGTGATGACGTGGGAGGTTTTCAGGGAAATGCCACCCCCGATCTTTATGCAAGGTGGGTTAGCGTAGGTGCTTTTTGTCCCTTTTTCAGGGTGCATTCTACCCTTAATTCAGATAGGTCAGAACCATGGTCTTATGGAGAATCTACAAGGGTTCTTGCCACACATTTTATCGATTTACGGTATCACATGCTTCCCTACATTTATTCAGCATTTTATGAAGCTTCCCAAAACGGAATGCCTGTGCAGAGAAGTTTAAGTATTGAATATACACACGACTCTACTATTTACAAACCACAGTTTGACAATCAGTATTTATTTGGCCCATCGCTTTTAGTTGTCCCTGCAAAAAGCACACAGCAAGCAGTAAAAGCTTATCTCCCAGAAGGAACATGGTATTCATTTTACACAGATCAGAAATATGAAGGTAAAAAAGTCTTCTTCACGCCTAGTCCGTTGAATCGATTACCTGTATTTGTGAAGGCTGGCGCCATCATTCCTATTCAGAGGCTGGTTCAAAATACAGGCGAAAACCCTGGTGACACACTTGAAATTCATATCTATGCCGGAACCGGAAAAACACACTATACCTATTATGAAGATGATGGAACCACTTATAATTACGAAAAAGGAGTTTTCTTCAAACGGGAAATTAATTATGATGGCAATGCACAGAAAATCATTCTGGGAGAACCTGATGGCAGTTACACATCCAAATTCAAAGTATTGCGGTTCGTTTTCCATGGTTTCGGAAATTCTGTAAAGAAGGTATTTGTAAACGGTAAAGCCGAAAATGTGAAAACTGGCTCAAAATCATTATATTTGACTCATTATCAAGAACCAAATGATGGTGTACTAACATTTACTTGCCCAAACAACAATAACAAAACAGTGATTAAATGGTAATAAATCAAAAATCATGAAAAACAGATTTTTTTCAATACTTTCGCCGCTTTTAACTGTAATGCTTTTTTCAGCATTAACATTAAACGCACAAACCTCTAATAATCATAAAAATAAGATGAGCGAACCTCTTATTACTCAAGTAAAACATCCTGTTTGGAGTATTAAAGCCAACATATATGAAGTAAATATTCGTCAATATACAGTAGAAGGTACTTTCAATGCTTTTGAAGCCAGCCTGCCAAGATTGGAGAAGATGGGAGTCAAGATTCTGTGGCTCATGCCTATATATCCTATTGGAGTAAAAAACAGAAAAGGTGGTCCCGGAAGTCTGGGAAGCTACTATTCTGTAATGAATTATGAAGAGATCAACCCACATTTCGGGACACTTCAGGATTTGAAAAGGCTTGTTGCCAATGCCCACAAAAGAGGCATGCATGTAATCCTCGACTGGGTTGCAAATCATACGGCTTGGGACAATCCATGGGCCACCGAACATCCTGACTGGTATAAACATAACGATAAAGGAGAGCTGGTTTCTCCTTTTGACTGGACTGATGTTATTCAATTAAATTATAAGAACCAGGCACTTCGCAGAGCTATGATTAATGCCATGAAGTATTGGGTGGAAAATGCAGATGTAGATGGTTTCCGCTGCGATGTGGCCGGCATGGTACCTGTTGATTTCTGGAATGAAGCCCGTAAGGAACTTGATCAAATCAAGCCTGTTTTCATGCTAGCTGAAGACGAAGACAATACGGCACTCATGAAACATGCTTTCGACATGAATTACACCTGGAAAATGCTTAAACTTGACAATGCAATTGCTCAGGGGAAGAAAGAAGCTTCAGAGCTTTGGGGCTACTGGCAATGGGAAAAAGAAACCTATGGCTCCAATGTTTATCGCATGTATTTCACAAGCAATCATGATGAAAATACCTGGAGTGGAACTGCATTTGAACGCTTGGGCGAAGGGTTTAAAGCCTTTACTGTATTGGATTACACGATTCCCGGTTTCCCGTTAATTTATGGTGGTGAAGAAGCTGGTAGCAACAAACGGCTGAGTTTTTTCACAAAAGACACTATCGACTGGAGTCACAAAACTTATGAAGATTTTTACACCACTTTGAATAAATTCAAGGCAGACAATCATGCTTTGTGGAACGGCTCAGAAGGTGGAAAACTGGTTCCTCTATCAAAGGGCATCAGTCAGTCAGTATTTGCTTTTTATCGTGAAAAAGACAATAACCAGGTAGTTGTTATTTTGAATCTCAGTCACGATCCTCAGACATTTAAGCTGGAAAATGAAGCAATTCATGGAAAATACCATGAGCTCTTTACTGATGAAAAGATTCACATACATACAGACTGGGTCTTTCATTTAGAGCCATGGCACTACGTTGTATTGTATAAATAATCCGTTTGTTAAACATTGAAAATCTATTACTTATTTATTTTTCAGTAGGTTAATTATTTTCAGAATTTTTATGGAGTTCGTAAAAGAATAAGATTAAATTTGTGAAAATGTAAACAGGAATGCTTACATTTCAAAAATTTGCAGTATTTTCGCTCTCCAAAGATGCTATGAAGAAACAAGTTACCATAAAAGACATTGCTGAGAAACTGGGACTTTCTGTTTCCACAGTTTCAAGAGCACTTAAAGATCATCCCGATATCAGCCTAAAAACAAGAGAGGCAGTAAAGCAACTTGCTAAGTTGCTTGGTTACAAGCCTAATTTGATTGCGCTGAATCTTAAGAATAGTAAAACCAATACGATTGGACTTCTAATACCAGAGACCCAACATTATTTCTTTTCTACCATCATTAATGGTATAGAAGAAGTTGCGTACGAAAACAATTACAATGTAATGGTTTTCCAGTCTAATGAGTCTTACTTGCGAGAGGTTTTAAATACACAGACATTGTTGTCAAACAGGGTAGATGGAATTCTTGCATCTTTTTCCAAAGAAACCCGTGATTTTGCTCATTTTCAACAAATTATCGAGAATGAAATTCCGTTGGTTTTTTACGATCGTATTGTAAAAGGCATGCACGCCGATACCGTTTCTGTTGATGATTACACGGGTGCTTTTCAGGCTGTTTGCCATCTTATTGAACGTGGTTGTAAAAGAGTAGCTATTTATTCAGCACCCCAACATTTACTCATTGGCCAAAACAGGATGAAGGGCTATAAAGATGCTCTTGAGAAATATGGCATGCCTTTTACCAATGATTTGGTTTATCCTTGTGATACATACGATGACTCGATAAAAATTTCAAGGAGCGTCCTGAAGAAAAAGGACCGTCCTGATGGTATTTTTACCGTTAATGATATGACAGCTCTGGGGGCTATGAAAGTTGCCCGTCAGCTGAAGATTGAAATTCCTGATGAATTAAAAGTTGTAGGTTTTGAAAATAGCCTGAGTGCTTCCATTTGTGATCCTGAACTTTCAACAGTTGACCAATTTGGTTTTTCTATGGGAAAAGCTGCCACAAGGATACTTCTCAGACGTATTCAGCAGGATGAGTATGATTATGAACCAGAACATGAAGTTATCAAAACGCAGTTCATCGAAAGAGGCACCAGCTAATTTCCAGTCGTTTTTTACGCTTTCCATTTATACATTATAGCCTGAACCCCTATTATTCCAATGATTTTTATTGGAAAACGATATTCTTTTCCCTTAAACAGAGTGAATTTCAGATTGATAAATCCATAAATGCAAACGTTTTAAATAGGTAAAATAAGCAAGGCTACAGGTTGAGGTGCGATATTATACCAGATCTATTTTGGAAAAGCGTATAATTTGACCCTTTTATATCGATCTTTGATTTCGAATTCTTGAGGGAAACTTTAAGAATTTGGTCGCTCGCAAGCCAACGATCAATTTCTTTAACGGTTTGTAGAGAGATAAGCTGTAATTGTCCATTCAAAAAGCCCTGAATCCTTCAGGGTTTTTTGTTTTAATAGCCATTACTATTCTTTGTGAAAAAATCCGGAAACCATACGATTTCCGGATTCCATTGAGAAGATATTATAGACAACTACCCTTTAAGTTAGTGTCGTATCATAAGTTTTCTCACCTGCCGTTGATTTTGGGTATTAACCACGACAAAATAGAGCCCCTGGCCCACTCCACTCACGTTAAAGTCCATTTTATTAACACCTTGAGCAATATTTCCATTGTAAAGTGTTTTCACCTTCCTACCTGTTAAATCATACAGTGCAATACTTCCGTTTGTGGCTGATTGTAATTTCATATTCAATTCAATGCTATTGGAAGCAGGATTCGGGAAAATTTGGAATGCAGCAAAAGGCTTATTTATCTTATGTTCTTGCACACCCAAAACAAGATTCGGCGGTGAGAGCTTTTTAGTTGTATAGATATGATATTCGCCCGGTTGCAAGGTTACCTGTGCATTAACATTGGTAACATTTATAGAATCCCCGGAGAAATAATCATACCATTCACCAGTCTTTTGGAAATAAGGATCTATATTTCCTGTGGTAACATCAAAATTCCCAATAATATCCATATCCATGGATGTATCACTCAATTGAATACTTTTCAACAAACTGCTTGCTCCAACTCTCATCGTAAAAGTTGAGGTCTGGAAAATAGGTTGCGTTTCTTTTAGATGTATTAAAGCTGACCACATAGCATAAAGATGTCTTCTATTAAGTTTACTATAGTAATCCAAGCCGTAAGGTTTAAGTGATAAACGACAGCTCCCATCAGTTTTAACAGTTCCATCAGTACAGGTATTGATTGAATAATCATATCCCAGCTCACCCCACATCCATATCATCTTAGGTCCGGGAACAGTAAAGAAGAAAGCTCCTGCTTCTTCCATCCGTTTTAGGGCAGTAGGAATATTCGTCACATCGTAGGAGCCCGAAGAATTACCATACTGTTCATTATCATACATCAACCGCTCTTCATCATGACTTTCCATATAACCAACTACGCCAGCCGGATTTGAAAATCCATTTGCTTTATAAGATATACCTGAAAAGTCTGTAGAGTGACTTGCGTCAGTAGGCCAACCCATAGTATTCTGGGCATATTGGGTATTCTCATTTCCCCACACCGACATTCCATAACTTGTTAATACCTTTTCTTCTGAATTAGCTGTAAAAAGTTCCAAAATATCATACGCCTTGGGATGAAACTTCTTAATGTGATCATACATATGCTCGATATGCCTGATTCTGGAAGTATCGTAAGCATATCCATCGCCTGGAGTATTTGTAAAACCCTTGGCAAAATCAAAGCGGAAACCATCTACTTTATATTCTGTCAGCCAATAATTACAAACACTGTCCATTAATTTTACTGTTTGCGGACTGTCGTAATTAAAGTCATTCCCATAGCTAAAAGTTGTATTGGGAGATGTTTCATTAAACCATGGATTATTTGCAGCAGGCCTGTTTTTAGCTGCATTCCAATACATCATGGCAAATGGGCTTGTATTATATTGATGATTCAAAACAAGATCCTGGATTACCGCTATCCCATTTGCATGACACGAATCTATAAGCGCCTTATAAGTATTTTTCGGACCATAATACTTATCAACAGCAAAATAATAATTCGGATTATAACCCCAACTGATGTTTCCTTCAAACTCATTGACAGGCATCAGTTCAATAGCGTTTACTCCCAGATGCTTCAGGTATCCTAAAGTATCAATGACATCATCAAAAGTATGCCCCCTTGTAAAATTACCTACCCAAAGTTCATAAATAACCAGATTTTTCAGTTTGGGTGGATCAAAGTTTGTAACTTTCCAGCTATAAGGAGTTTGTCCTGTCTCCAGCACCGATGCGATTCCGGAAGTCTTTCCTGCAGGATAAGAAATCAAGTTGGGGTAAGTTGTGCTCGAGATATATTGGTCATTCCAGGGATCACTCACCTGATGGCAATAAGGATCACCTACTCTTATTGTATCATCAATTAAATATTGGAAAATATATTGCTTCTTCGGTGTTAAATGTTTAATTGTTAGCCAATACTGACTACTATCAGGCGTTTCATTCATCTGATAAACACTGTCTATTTGCCAGTTATTAAAATCACCGATAACAAATACATGATTCTTTTGTGGTGCATACAGGCATAATGTAACCGTGCTATCATTATCCTTACTATAATTTATCCCATCTCTAATTCCAGTAGGCAGTGAAGCAACATTATTGGGAGCAATCACATAATAATAAGCTGAGTCGTAAACAGATTTACTGGCGCTGTCTGCCTGAGCCAAAATCATATGTTTTCCATAGGAGGTGGCTTTAATAGTTTTTGAGAAAGAACCTGTTGTTCCCTGAGAAACAACACCTCCGTCAATACTTAATGTAGTTTGGTCCGCTCCTGAACTACTCCATTCAATATTCACCGTGTCATTCAGTTTAACGACATCCGGTTGTAACATGGTAGGTGTACTTATTTTCACGTTCAGACTATTAGAC
>CAZGZO010000120.1:0-8562 GCA_964529695.1 uncultured Lentimicrobiaceae bacterium | reverse complement strand
AAACGTCAGGTTTCCAGGGTATTATTTAACAAAAGAATTGTAACACTGGATCTTGCCTCTTTGGTAGCTGGCACAAAATACCGCGGCCAGTTTGAAGAACGGATGAAAGCCGTTTTGAACGAACTTACCAAGAATCCGGATATCATTTTATTTATTGATGAGATTCACACCATCGTAGGTGCCGGGAATGCTACCGGCTCGCTGGATGCATCCAACCTTTTCAAACCGGCCCTTGCCCGAGGTGAGCTACAATGTATTGGTGCAACCACGCTGGATGAATATCGTCAGTACATTGAAAAAGACGGTGCGCTGGAAAGAAGATTCCAGAAAGTGCTTGTAGATCCTACTACAGCTGACGAAACAACTCATATTCTTGAAAACATTAAAGAGAAATATGAAGATCATCATTTGGTAAGATATACTTCTGAAGCCATAAAAGCCTGTGTAACGTTAACTAACAGGTATATTAGCGATAGATTCCTTCCCGATAAAGCTATTGATGCGATGGATGAGGCCGGGGCACGCGTACATATTACAAATATTCATGTTCCATCTGAAATTGTCAATCTGGAAAAATCGATTGAAGAAATCAGATTGAAAAAAGTACAAGCTATTGGTGCTCAGAAGTTTGAAGAGGCTGCCCAGTTCCGTGATATTGAAAGACGTTACACGGAGGAACTGGATCGTGCTAAAAAACGTTGGGAAGAGGAGTCTGATATTCATCGAGAAGTGGTTTCTGAACACAATGTTGCCGAAGTCGTTGCCATGATGACCGGTATTCCGGTGACAAATATTGCTCAAAGTGAAGGTGAACGTTTGATTAATATGGTCCCGGACCTGGAAAAAGAAGTTATTGGACAGGATGGAGCTGTAGAAAAGGTGGTGAAAGCCATTCGCAGAAATCGCGCTGGCCTTAAAGATCCGAATAAACCCATTGGTTCATTTATTTTCCTGGGTCCTACTGGTGTTGGAAAGACTTACCTCGCCAAAATGCTGGCAAAATACATGTTTGACTCTGAAAATTCACTGATTCGTATCGACATGAGTGAATACATGGAGAAATTTGCGGTCTCTAGGTTGGTTGGAGCGCCTCCAGGATATGTTGGTTATGAAGAAGGCGGCCAGCTCACTGAGAAAGTGAGAAGAAAACCTTATTCTATTATTCTGTTGGATGAGATTGAAAAAGCACATCCTGATGTTTTCCATCTCCTGCTTCAGGTTCTTGACGACGGTGTTTTGACCGATAGCCTGGGAAGACGTGTTGATTTCAAAAACACCATTATCATCATGACTTCCAATATTGGTTCCAGACAGTTGAAAGACTTTGGCGATGGAATTGGTTTTTCGACAGAAGCCCGAAGAACCAGCAAGGCAAGTTTGGCTCACGGTGTGATTGAAAACGCTTTGAAACGTGCATTTGCACCAGAATTTTTGAACCGTATTGATGATGTTATCATTTTCGATTCACTCGAAAAAGACGATATTTACAAAATCATTGATATCGAATTGTCAGCACTTTACGGACGGATTCATGACATGGGTTATAAAATCAATGTATCATCTGAAGCCAAAGATTACCTTATTGAAAGGGGCTGGGATGAGCAGTTTGGTGCAAGACCCTTGAAAAGAGCTATTCAGAAATATATTGAAGATCTACTGGCCGAAGAAATCATTAAAAGTAATCTCTCGGAAGGTGATGTAATTTCAGTGCTTTTTGATGAAAAATCTGATTCGATTAAAATCAAAATCAAAAAGTCTGCTAAGAAAACAACTAGCGGAAACGGAAAAAAGAAGACTCCGAAAGCTGCATCAAATAAGGGTACGGCGACTAAAAAGTAAAGTCTCAGACTATATAAAAAAGTCCGGTTCAAACGAGCCGGACTTTTTATTTGCGTTAAGTTAATTATTACAAATTCTTTAATGAGGAAACTTTATTTCTAAGATAATGGTCTGCTATTACCAGTGCGGCCATAGCCTCCACGATTGGCACTGCCCTGGGCACAACCGTAACATCATGTCTGCCTTTACCTTCCAGGATAATTTCATTTCCCTTATCATCAAATGATTTTTGATTTTTCATGATGGTAGCGATGGGTTTGAAGCCCACGTTAAAAAAAATATCGCTTCCGTTAGAAATACCACCCTGCACACCCCCTGAATTGTTAGTTTGTGTGCGAAGATTTTCTCCCTCCTTTACAAATAGATCATTGTGTTGGGAACCTTTCATAAAAGTAGCTGCGAAACCAGACCCGATTTCAAATCCTTTAACAGCATTGATACTCAGCATGGCTTTTCCCAAATCTGCATGAAGCTTATCAAACACGGGTTCGCCCAGACCTAAAGGCATTCCTGTAACCACACAGGAAATTTTTCCACCCAGGGAATCCCCTTCTTTGGCAGTATCTTCAATCAGTTTTTTCATTTTCTCCGTCACCTTTTCATCCGGGCAACGTAACGGCGATTCTTCAGTCTTTCTAATAGATTCTATATCAGGTGTTTTATCAAGACATACTGTGCCTATCTGATAAACAAATGCTTGTACTTGTACGCCAACTTCTTTCAACAACATTTTTGCAAAAGCGCCGGCGGCAACCCGTGCAATGGTTTCACGCGCAGATGAACGGCCTCCGCCTCGATGGTCCCTAAATCCATACTTCTGATCGTAGGTATAATCAGCGTGTGAAGGACGATAAGCCTTTGCAATATGATCATAATCAGCCGAATGCTGATCTTTATTCCAAATTACAAAACCAATAGGTGTTCCCAATGTTCTGTCTTCAAAAACGCCCGAAAGTATTTCAAATCTATCTTTTTCCTGCCTTGGACTAACCCATTTTGATTGTCCAGGCCGTCTTCTATTCAGTTCATTTTGAATGAATTCGATATCCACTTTCAAACCTGCCGGGATGCCTTCTATCACCCCTCCTATTGCACGTCCGTGCGACTCTCCAAAACTGGTGAGTTTTATGATTTTCCCAAATGTATTCCCTGCCATAATTCAAATAATCTCTTACTTTTGTAAAAGTAAAAAAAATAGGAAGGTCTCGAAAAAGTCAAGTGAAAAATGAGAAAACATTTTATTGAATGGCTCGCCGCCATCGTTCTGTTAATTGCAGTTTTTGGATTCAGCAGTTGCAGTAAATTATTTAATAGTAATCCGTATTATAAAATCCCTCAGCAGTTTAAGAATTATTGTTATTTCAATAAAGGTAGCCAGTGGACTTACCAAAACGATTTTAACGGAAAAACCTATAACGTTACAGTAGGTAGCATCGACAGTTCGGTTGCCTTTCAGTCGCAAAACCCTTCTACGCCGGCGTACAGCTATAATGTCATCCAAATGAAAATGGATTCTAACGAGATGAACATTGTTAAAGAAAATGTTTATGCTACCAGGCTTTTGTCAGATACAACCTACATGAATGGCTTGCTTAGAGTTTTTATTGCAAGTAGCACGGATACCACTTTTGTGCTTGCTTTTGCACCGCAATATACGCTGCGTCAACCTCAGCTCCTGGGTGGTCAGGAAGGCATTTATACCAACATGGAAATCATGCCTTATTATTATGCCGGTCAGAAAAAATATAATAACGTCTATCACAGTCGTGACAAATTCCCCAAAGTGGTTAATGGGAATCAAACCACAGATTCAGTAACCATGAACTTTTATATTGCCGAACATTACGGAATTATAAAGTGGACAACAGCTTATAAAGGAGATACCACTTCTTATAGTCTGGTGAATTCCAATTTGATGCAGTGATAAGATAATAAGTTCATAAAGTTCAAGAATTCATCAAGTAAACTTAAGTTAGGTGAACGACTTTAGACAAAAAAGGCCACCCTTTTTGGATGGCCTTATAGAATTTATTTTGTAAAAATTATCCTCTCAACTCTTTATCAATCATCCTAATCTTATCCTTAATGGAGGATTCATTCTTTTTAGCACTTTCTATTTTCTTTTCAAATTCAGCCTTGAATGCAAGTGATTGCTTGGAATCGGAAAAGAAACCAATATTATTTTCCCACAATATGATGTCTTCTTTTAGCTTCTTAAGTTTATTGGTAAGATATGCACGCTCTTTCAAAAGGCTGTGTTCACCATCAGAAGATTTCTTAAAGACTTCAATTTTATTCTCAAAATTGGAAATACTTAAATCCGAGTTACTGACACCAAGTTTCGAAGTTAACTCGTTAATGGCGCTTTTAAACTGTTTGTAAATCCTGTCTTTCTCTTTGTAAAGGACATGACCAATTTCGTGCCATTGTTTTTGAAAATCTTTAATAGCCTCAATATTTTCATCTTTATTGTTACTGCCATCGTAAGATTTAATCTCTTCGATAAGTGCTTTTTTCTTTTTGAGGTTTTCTTCTTCTTCCTGCCTTTTTCCTTTGAAAAATTCAGATTTACGATCAAAAAAGATATCACAGGCAGCACGGAAACGCTTCCATACCTTATCCGAATACTTCCTGGGTGCAGGACCAATCTTTTTCCATTCCTTCTGTAGGTTAATCAGTTCATCTGTAGTAATTCTCCAGGAATCACTATCTTGCACTGCTTCAGCACGTTCACAAAGCTTCAGCTTCAAGTTGTAATTTTCAATCTGTTGTTTTTTCAACGAGCTGAAGAAGGCACGTTTCTGATTATAAAATGAATCCAGGGAGGTCTTAAAGCGCTTCCATATTTCATCATTTTTGCTTTTTGGAGCGCGGCCCACAGTTTTCCACACTTTCATCAAACCATCCACTTTTTCAGTGACCTTTTCCCAATCGGAAACCCGGTTACAATCCAGTTCAGACACCAGCAGTTCTGCTTGTTCGCAAAGTGCTTCTTTGGCTTCCAGATTTTGCTTCTGTACTTCCTGTAGCTCCTTATAATGTTCTCTGCGGCGTTCATTTATCTTTTCAGTTGCCGTTTTAAACCGTTCCCAAATCTCTTCATTATTTTCGCGAGGGACCGGACCAATTTCACGCCACTCTTCATGATATTTCTGGAGCATCTTAAAGGACTTTATAATGGAATCCTCCATCAAAAGTTCTTCAGCTTTTTCACAAAGTTCAATTTTCTTTTCCAGGTTCTTCTTCAGATCAAGATCCCTTAATTCCTTATTAATACGGACTTTATCGAAGAATTTTTCAACAAGAAAATGATAATTCTGCCAAAGGTCATTTAATTCGGAAGCCGGAACCAAGCCGACTTCTTTCCATTGTTCCTGCAGATTTTGGAACTCATCATAGGTTTTCTTCAGTGTTTCCTCAGAATTGATTAAAGTCTTTAAATCTTCAAGGATTCTGTATTTTTCTTTAAGATTTACCTGCTTCTGATTTTCAAGCTCTGCTGCAAATTTTGCCTTGTTGTGCTTATAAATATTGAATGCGTTATGGAAGCGAATTTCAAGAGGATCTAAAATATGCTCATATTCAGACTCTTCTCCCCCTGAAGCGACGAAGTCTTGTCTTTTATTTTCAATGTCCTCTCTGTTCCGTCTGTAAAATGAACCCTTAATCTGGGCCACTTGATTTTTAATCTTACTGGTATCGTTTTCCTGAACCACTTCTTCCAGTAAATCAACAAGTTCCTGCTTGTTCAGCTGATCATAATCGATATCATCATCTGAAGAAGACTCATCAGCTCGTTTTTTGGTCCGATTGTTTGTGTCACGTATGAGCACGAGAATTAACTGGTGATCCGTTTCTTCAATCTGCCTGATTACCACTTTTTTCTTTACAGGAGTATCTGTTTTGCCTTTTGATTCAACTTTTCCATTCCCTTTCACTAATCCCTTAATTTCTTGACGAAGAGTCTCATCAACCTGAACTGAAGTTGCAGTTTCTTTCTTTTTCGGGGTATGATTTCCGCTACTTTCTTTTACTGGGCTGGCAATCTGCTTTATAATAGCAGTTTTGTCTTTTTTTAGAAGTTGTTTGGCAACTTTTGTTGACGTTGGGGAGGTATTTTCTTTCTTTTGTTTTGCCGGTTTGTCTGCGGCCTGAGGCTTCTCCTCCTGGTTCTGCTCATTATCAAGCTTCACAGGATTTTGATCATTTAGATTTTTTGCTTCCATTTATACATTAATTTAAGACATTCACTGGCTCAGTTCAAAACTCCGCCGTGAAGGGGCATGTTCTATCCATGCAAAAATAGCAATTAATTAAAAATACACTGATTTGGGGTGAGAAATGTTTTCCCTCTCAAATACTTCAAAATTCTTCCACACCTTCTGAAAAAAGTAATTCCCCGATGCAAGAAAAGGAATTTTGATGTATTCTATCTTTTCAGGCAAAAGATAAAGCCTGATCCAAATCAGATATAAGGTCTTCAACATCCTCTATACCAATAGATAAACGTACCAACCCATCCGTAATGCCGGCTTCCAGCCTTTCTTCTTTGCCCAAAACAGAATGGGTCATTGAAGCGGGATGTTGAATCAAAGTTTCAATTCCACCAAGCGAAACGGCCAACAGGGCGAGCTTTACATGATCCATCACCTGTTTTCCTGCTTCCAGACCTCCTTTCAGTTCAAAAGACATCATAGCTCCCGGACCATCCATTTGTTTCTTAACAAGATCTTTTTGCGGAAATGAATCCAGTCCGGGATACAATACCCATTTTACTTTAGGATGTGACTCCAGAAATTCTGCTACTTTCATTGCACTTTCCTGGGCCCTTTCAATCCGAATAGCCATGGTTTTCAATCCTCTACGTGTCAACCAGGCTTGATGTGGATCCATGTTGAATCCGATATTTTTCATCACATAAACCAATTTATCCAGCAGCTCTTTGTTTTTAGCGATAACAGCTCCGCCGACAATATCAGCATGCCCGTTAATAAATTTGGTCATGGAATGTAAAACGATATCAGCACCGAATTGTAAGGGTTTTTGGAGATAAGGACTACTAAAAGTATTATCCACGCAGACCAGAATATTGTGTTCGTGAGCCAGTTTGGAAGCTGCTTCTATATCAGTAAGTTTCATTGTGGGATTGGCGGGAGTTTCCAAATAAAGCAATTTTGTATTAGGCTTGATAGCATTACTAATATTCTCAATATCAGAACAATCCACAAAAGTACTTTCCACACCATATTTTGTATAAAAATGCTCCATAACGCCTCGCGATGGCCCATACACTGCATTGTGACTAATCATATGATCGCCGGAGGCCAGGATTGCCATATACACGTCGTTCACAGCAGCCATTCCTGAAGCTGTAACCACTGCACCATAACCTTCTTCCAAATCAGCCAGAGCCACTGCCAAATCGTCTAGATTCGGATTGCCCAACCGTGTGTAAATGTAACCTTTTTCTTTTCCCTGAAAGCGTTTTGCGCCTTGGTCGGCATCTTCAAACTTAAACGTCGATGTTTGATAAATAGGCGAAACAGCACTGCCTAAACTTTCTTCAATACCGCCAGAATGAATTAATTTTGAATTAAAGCCTGTTTTTTTTGTGTCCATTTTGAATCGATTGATATGAATTAAATTCTCTAAATATTTTGACAATTTTGTATTTTCTTACCACCATATTCTATTGAAGAATAGGCGAGCCGAAGATACAATATTATCTTCTATAATCGAATCTAAATAAAGGCCCACCAGTGGATGAATCATACTTGACTGTTTAAAATTTTGTAACTTTGAGAAAACAAACCAATATGAAAACTTCATACCTTTTTATTGCCTGCTTTTTTATTTATTCTTTTCAACTTCCGGCCCAAAATAATACACACGTAAGAACCTTCCGGGTAGCTTTTTACAATGCAGAAAATTTCTTTGACCCCATAAAAGATACAACCACTACTTATAGTGAGTTTAATCTGGGAGGTGACCACCACTGGAATTTCTCCAGGTACCACAAAAAAGAGCAAAACATTTATAAGGCAATTGCCGCCATGGGAGGATGGAAAGGGTTATCAATCATCGGGCTGGCTGAAATTGAAAACCGAAAGGTACTTTCTGATCTGATTCAAAATACACCACTTCATTTGGAAAATTATAGAATCATCCATTATGATTCACCCGATTTCCGAGGGATTGACGTAGCCTTATTATACCGGCCCAAAGATTTCACACCCTATTTTTCAAAACCTATTCATATTTCAGACCCAAAAGACAGCACATTCAGGACAAGGGACATATTGTACGTAAAGGGATTGCTCCTGAGCGACACGATTCACCTGTTCATAAACCATTGGACTTCAAGATACGGAGGCATGATGAAAACCATTCCGAAAAGGGTACTGGAAGCCAAAATATTGATGCACCAGGTAGACTCAATTTATAAACATAATCAGAATGCAAAAATTTTCGTCATGGGGGATTTTAACGAAAACCCTGATGACCAAGGTGTTAAGATTCTAACCAAAAAACAAAAAGATTCCTATGTTTTAACAAGAGTCCCGGCTTCTCCCCTTTTCGGAAACGCAAAAGGGACCATTAAAAGCGGGGCTGAATGGAGCACTTTCGACCAGTTGTATATCTCAAAAAATGTGAATATTAAAGGATCAGGCCTCTTTGTAAAAGACAAAAGCTTTCATATCTTTGATGCAGGTTTCCTCCTTG
>CAZGZO010000119.1:0-8646 GCA_964529695.1 uncultured Lentimicrobiaceae bacterium | reverse complement strand
CATTGCATCCATTAGAGGTGAATTTTTGCAAGTAAATACAAAATTGTGCGAAATTCTGGGTTACACATCCGAGGAGCTTTTAGGTATCTCATTTCGTGATATCACACATCCGGACGACATTGCCTCGGGATTAGAAAATATTGAAAACACAACAAAAGGGAAAATAGATTCATTTGGCTATGAAAAGCGTTTTGTGAAAAAAGACAGGGAAGTCATTTGGGCTGAAGTATCCGCTTCTCTTATAAGAGATTCAGAAAACAAACCTGTTAATTTCATTACTCACATCATCGATATCACAGAAAAGAAAAAAGCAGTTGAAAGCCTCAAACTCCAACGTTATCAACAACAAATAATTTTGGATGCAGCGCCTTATTCTGTCTGGTTTAAAGACAAAAAGAATAATTTTATTCGGGTGAATAAAGCCGCAGCTGCTATAGCAAACAAAACAGTAAAAGAAGTTGAAGGAAAGTCAACTGACGAAATCTTTCCGGAAGAATCTGAAAGATATTTCAAGGACGATTTGGAAGTGATTAATTCAGGTAAATCCAAGATAGGTATTGTTGAGCCGGTTACCACCGAAGAAAAAACTTCATGGGTGCGCACTGATAAAATCCCATGGTATGATGAAGAAGGCAATATTGCCGGAGTTGTGGCCTATGCGCTGGATATAACTGAATTAAAAAAAGCTGAAGAGGAATTAAAAAAAGAGCGAGACCAGGCCCAAAAGTATCTTGATGTCGCCGGGGTCATGTTTGCAACTCTGAATAAAAAAGGAGATGTCACTCTTATAAACAAAAAGGGTTGTGAGATTATGGGATATAAAGAGGCTGAGGATCTTATCGGTAAAAACTGGCTAGATGTATGCCTACCTGAAAATACCCGGGAAGAAATTAGAAATGTATTTCGCAAACAAATGGCAGGAAATATAAAAGCCCTTGAATATTATGAAAATCCAGTAATTACAAAATCCGGACAACAACGTCTTATTGCTTTTCATAATACGATATTGGAAGATGCAGAGGGTAATATTTCCGGTGTTCTTTTCTCTGGAGAAGACATCACAGAAAGGATCATGGCCAATGAAGAAATTAAAAAGTTAAATACCGAATTGGAAGAAAGAGTTGCTAAAAGAACTGCGGAGTTAGAAGAGGCTAACATAGAACTGAAAGAAATAAATGATGTTTTCGTGGGTCGTGAAATGCGAATTATTGAATTGAAAGAGGAAGTAGCACGGCTCAAAAATAAATTAAAAGAAAAGTAGTGTTACCCGTGCAGCTTTCAGCAGCCAACAGTATCCATTATGAAGAAAATAATACTTGTTCTCATTTCGATTTTTTTACTGGCACTCCCTGGTTTTTTAAAAGCTCAGGCTTCCATCCCTAAAACCATTATTTACGGCGGAGATGAAGCCTTCCCGCCTTATGAATTCCTGAATAAGAATGGAAAGCCCGAAGGCTTTAATATTGATTTGATTCGTGCCATTGGAAAAACCATGGGATTTAAAGTCAAAATCAGGCTGGGCCCATGGTATAAAATTGCACATGCTCTGGAGCATTCCGATAGCATCCAGATTGCCAGTATGTATTTTTCAAAAGAAAGACAACAGGTGGTTGATTTTGCAAGTCCCATGGAAATGAGCTATTACGAACTTTATTTAAGAAAAGGGCAAATCCATTTCTCCAATTTAACAAATCTGAACGGGAAGACCGTTGCCGTTGAAAAAAGTTCTGTGCTGGATACCTATTTAACCGATTCCTTTCCCAAAATAAAACTACTCCGTACTTCCAGTGAATTAGCTGCTTTAAACGCGCTATCAAAAGGCAGGTGTTACGCTGCATTCGCCTCAAGCATAATGGATTACAAGTTAATCAAGACCTATCGCTTTGATAATTTAGTAAAGTATCATATGCCTTTTTTACCACGAATTTATTCATTCGTGGTAAAAAAAGGAAACAAACAGTTAGTGAATATACTGAACATTGGGTTACTACGATTACAGAATCAGGGGATATTCCATAAATTAAGGAAAAAGTGGATTCATGCAAAGGAACAACCCTGGATAATCAGAAACTTGAAATGGTTAATAGGAATTATCATATTAATAATTATCTGGTTTATCGCTTGGATTACTGTCCTGCGCTATTCTGTAAGAAACAAAACCAAAGCGCTTAAATTTGCCAATTCCCGATTGAAATTGATTGCGGGTTTCAAACCGACCCGAATAGACAAACTCTCAGCCCAGGAACAGGTTACTGAGCTTCTGGAGCACATAAAAGAAACATTTGAAGCCGATGCCTGTATCATTCGTGTGTTAAAGGATGATCAGCTGAAACTTTTCGAAAGTGTTGGTGTAGATAGAAAACGTCTCATGCAATCATTCCCGGCTGATGAGGGTTTTGGAGAAAAAATTATTACGGCAAAAAAACCGCTGACTATTAAAAATGCTTCCCAGGAGAAATACCATAGTAAACTTAAAAAGAAATATCCCAACCTATACCGATTCAACTCTTATGCAGGAGCACCTTTAATTTTTGAAGGCGAGGTTATTGGCATCATCGGCGTATATTATACCCATTCAGAAAAAGCTTTCTCTGCAGATGAGCTGGAAGAATTTCAAATTGTTGCAGATCAGCTGGCAGTTTCCTTTGAAAATGCACGCCTTTTTGAGCAAAACGAAAAGCAAAAAGAAATCCTTGTCAAGCAAATTGTTTCCCGTAAAGCCGCTGAAGCTGAGTTACAGAAATCACTGCAAACGGCCAACATGCTTTATGAAACTTCCAGGAAATTAAACTTGTCAATGGATATCAAAGTAGTGGGCAACAGTATTCTAAAATCACTTGAAAAGTTGCTAAAATTGCAGAGAAGTTCTATTTGGCTTATGGATAATAGTAAAAGCAAACTTTCGCCTATAGCGTATTCTAACATGGTTTTAAAAGGCGAGTTACTTGAAAAAGAGCTAAATAAACGGAAGAAAATTATCAGAAAACCGGGAAATGGTATTATAGGCTGGGTAGCTTTGATTGGAAAAAACGTTCGATTAGGTGATGCAACTAAAGACAGCCGATATGTTGAACTTGACCCGGACGTAAGATCCAAACTTTGTGTCCCAATAATTTTAGATGATAACTCTATAGGCTGCATTAATATTGAAAGTACAGAAAAAGATGCCTTTTCCGAAGATGATGAAAAGCTGGTTACGACCCTGGCAAATCTCGCATCGTCTGCAATACAAAATGCCACACTTTTTGAGAAATTGAATATCGAGTTAAAAGAACGTACCAGAGCTGAGAAAGAAATTGAAAAATTAAACAAAGATTTGGAACTTCGTGTTGAGCAGCGTACTGAAGAACTTCAGGCAATTAACAAAGAGCTTAAATCATTTGCTTATTCCATTTCGCATGATTTAAGGGCTCCCTTGCGTTCCATCACAGGTTTCTCAGAAATCATTTCCCGAAGGCATAAAGACAGCCTTAACGAAGAAGGACGTGAGTATTTTGGCTATATTCTGGAAGCTTCTCGCAACATGGGAAATTTGATAAGTGATTTACTTCATTTTTCAAGACTTGCAAGGAAACCTCTGTCTACAAGCACCATCGAGCTTAAAGAGGTTCTGAATGCTGTTCAACAAAACCTCAGTCAGGATATCAAAGATAAAAAAGCGGACATTATCATTACCGGAAAGATGCCCGCTATCAATGGCGACAAAAGCCTGATGGGTCAGATATTTTCAAACCTAATCCAAAATGCCATAAAATATCACAGAAAAGGAATAAATCCAAAGATTATCCTCTCAGCGAAAGAAGATGACAAGCACATCATCATAAAAGTGCAGGACAATGGACAGGGAATTCCCAGCGAACATTTCGACAAAATTTTCGACATTTTCCAGAGGCTTCACAGTGAAGAATATCCAGGTACAGGCATTGGATTGGCCATTGTAAAAAAAGCAGTAACAGCCTTGGGGGGAGAAATTTCTCTGGAATCGAAGGTAAATGAAGGAACTACCTTCTTTGTAAAATTTTCAAAGACATAAGCTCATAGAACAAATGCACCAACAAATTTCTAACAACCCCTCGCGAAAAAATAGAATCTTCCATATGACTTCAGGGACAATTTATTTTATTATCCTAAATAAATTCTCTTTTTTAAAGAAAAGCCAGTTTTTTATTTGGCAAGAAACAGGAATTTTAGTTACTTTTACTTCTTACTAATCGACCTAAATATTTCGAAGCGGCTTCATTGACAGAAAAATACGTTAATATAAATCTCATAAAACAATATATTACAGATGGATGATACAACTCATATTTTACTGGTGGAGGATAGCAAGATGGATATTGCTCTCACCCTGGATGCATTTCATGAAGCTAAAATACCCGGTAAAATTCGCGTAGCTCACAATGGAGAAGAAGCACTCCAATATCTTTTCCGAGAAGGGAAATTTAAGGATCGTGATGTTTATCCGCTACCAAATATAGTGTTGCTGGATTTAAAAATGCCCGGGATTGGTGGCATTGAAGTTCTCAAAATAATAAAAGCTACACCGGAAATAAAAAGGATTCCGGTCATTGTTTTAACCTCTTCCAAAGAGGAAGGAGACAGAGCCATGAGCTATGATAACGGTGCAAATAGTTATTTGTTAAAACCCATATCATTTGATGGTTTTCTGGAGGTTGTAAAGACAATTACAAAATATTGGATTTCTCTTAATATAGAACCTCCTCTTAGCGTTATATAACTATCTGACATTTTTTCAATTCAGCTCTAATTCCTTTTCTTATTAGGTTCTGAAATGCTGAAAAACTGGTCGAAAATGTTTAACTTTTTATAATCGTATGACGATGGGCAACAAAATTCAAATCCTCTACATAGATAACGACGCAGGTGACCGGGCTCTGGTTAAAGATTCTCTTGAAAAGGAGCATGGGGGTTTTACACTTACACTGGCAAAATCAAAAGAAGAATTTGAAGCATTTATTCAAAAAAATGCCTATGATCTGGTATTGACTGATTTCAATATCTTAGGCTATGAAGGATTTCAGGTATTAAACACGGTAAAGTCCATCTCTCCCACAACCCCTGTAATAATTGTTACAGGAACCGGTTCTGAAGAAATTGCCATAAAAGCCCTAAAAATGGGTGCAGCCGACTATATCATCAAGAGTCCTCAGCATATCAAAAGGTTACCTAATACCATAAATGCTATCCTCGAAAAAAATCGACTCCTAAAAGAAAGGGAAGGCAACAGAGAAAAGTTACTGAAAATAAATAAGGTTTATTCTTTAATAAGCCAGATTAATCAGCTGATTGTCAGAACCAATAATAAAGAAAACTTACTTCAAGAGGCTTGTAATATTGCTATCAATTTTGGGAAATTTCAAATGGCCTGGATAGGGTTTGCTGAAGAAGGTAGCGACAATATCCAACCCTATTATTGGGCCGGAAATGAAGAAGGATACTTATCTCAAGTGAATATCAATCTGAATACAGGCACACCAAATAGTAAAGGACCTTCGCGAACAGCGTTTTCAAACGGAAATTATGTTGTATGTAATGATATTGAAAATGACCCCAATTTTGTTCCATGGAAAGAAAAAGCCCTCAAACGGAATTATCGTTCTGTAATTTCTCTGCCACTGAGACAAGAAGGTAAAATAACTGGAACGTTTAATGTTTATTCAAATGAACCTTATTTTTTCGACGAACAGGAAATTAGCGCTTTCAAAGAAGTAGTCAGAGACCTGTCTTTTGCATTAGATACTATCCAGGCAGAGAAAATCCGGCGTGAAAATGAAAAAGAACTTCAAGCTTATTTTGAACATGATATTTCAGCTGATTTCCTGGTAACCGCGGACGGAAAGCTTATCAACTGTAATAAGACTTTCTACAAAATGTTTGGTATCAAATCTGAAGCACAAAAAGAAGAATTCAACATAGCCAACCTGTATAAGAATCCTGATGACAGAAAAGAATTATTGGCTGAGGTAAAGAAAAACGGAAATGTTAATAATTATGAAATCAGCCTTGTCAGATCTGATGGGACACCACTTTATGTTTTAGGAAATATCCTGGGTAATTTTGATGAATCCGGAGAACTTGTCTCTTTGCGTGAATACACTGTCGATATTACCCAGCGTAAACTTGCCGAGGAATTCTCAGCTAAACTCTCTCGCGCTGTTGAACAAAGTCCCGAAACCATTATTATTACAGATAAGGATGGAAATATTGAATATGTAAACCCTACATTCACCAAAGTTACAGGTTATACATTTCAGGAAGTAGAAGGGAAAAATCCGAGTATTCTTAGCTCTCACGAAAAATCGGGAAAAGAATACAAAAAGTTGTGGGACACCATTTTATCCGGCAAAGTGTGGCGTGGCGAATTTCATGACAAGAAAAAAAGTGGCGAACTTTATTGGGAACAGGCTTCTATCTCTCCCATCTTCAATGAAAAAGGTGAAATAACCCATTTTGTTGCTGTTAAAGAAGATATTACAAAAAGAAAGGCCAAAGATCTGGAACTGAATATAGCGCTTGAAAAAGCGCAGGAATCCGACAAATTAAAATCTGCTTTCCTGGCAAATATGAGTCATGAAATCAGAACCCCGATGAATGGTATCCTGGGATTTGCCGAATTACTCAAACAACCAATGGTTAATTGGAAACAGCAAAAGGAATATCTTGGCATTATTGAAACAAGTGCCCGTCGTATGTTGGCAATTATCACTGACTTGGTTAACATATCCAAAATTGAAGCCGGTCAAATGGATGTCAAAATATCGGAAGGAAATCTCAATAATGAGATGGATTTTCTATACTCATTTTTCAAACCAGAGACTGATAAAAAGAATATCAAATTAGCCCTTCATAAAGGCTTGCCCGATGATGAAGTCAACATAAGAACTGACCGTGAAAAGGTCACCAGTATTCTGGTCAACCTCATTAAAAATGCCATAAAGTTCACCACTGAAGGCTCAATAGATATAGGTTACAAGAAAAGAGAAGCATTTCTTGAATTTTTCGTAAAAGATACCGGACAGGGAATATTAAAAGAAAATAAGGAGCTTATTTTTGAAAGATTTAGACAAGGAAATGATTCGCTAAACCGTGGCTATGAAGGCTCAGGCCTTGGATTGTCAATTTCAAAAGCTTATATAGAAATGCTGGGCGGTAAAATATGGTTTGAAAGTAAAACAGCGGATATTTCAGAAAAACACGGCTCAGAATTTTATTTCACCATTCCTTATAATCCGCTATTAAAAAAGATTGTGAAAGAAAAGAATGTGAAGGTTTCCAGGAATGGGAGTAAGAAAAATAAAAAATTTAACATCCTGATTGTTGAGGATGATGAAGTTTCTTTGCTTCTGTTAAAGAATATATTAGAACCGATTTCATACAAATTCCACCATGCTCCAACAGGTAAAAAAGCTCTGGAAATCGCCAAAGAAAACCCGGATATTGACTTCATTTTAATGGATATCAGAATGCCCGTCATGAACGGATATGATGCCACAAAAAAGATCCGAAAATTTAACAAAGATGTTTTAATCATAGCTCAAACAGCTTTTGCTATGGAAGGTGACCGTGAAAAGGCCCTTAAAGCAGGGTGCAACGATTATATCACAAAGCCTATCCAACTTGAAAAATTCAGAGTGATTTTAAGTAAGTTCAATCTGAAATAATTACCTCTTCCCTCGCCAAGAAGGAAAATGAGTTTTTAATAAAAGTGCGCAGCAAACGAACCTCGTTACATTATTCAAAAAGAACTCGAAATCTTCATTAGAAATTTCCCAATAATCCTTACTTTTGCGCAGAATAAACCTAAAAATAAGATGGACGTATTTGATAAATGTGACGTAAACATGGGACCGCTCGGAATGTATGCCGATGAATCAGAAGGTTATTACATGTTCCCGAAACTGGAAGGTGAAATTTCCAATAAAATGATGTTTCAGGGTAAAGAGCGACTTGTATGGAGCCTGAACAACTATCTAGGTCTGGCCAATCATCCGGAAGTAAGAAAAGCAGATGCTGAAGCTGCTGCGGAGTGGGGTCTCGCTTACCCGATGGGCGCTCGCATGATGTCTGGGCATACCAAATATCACGAGCAACTGGAACAACAATTGGCTTCATTTGTAAACAGACCTGCTGCATATCTGTTGAATTATGGCTATCAGGGAATGGTTTCCATTATCAGCGCTATGGTCGGACGTAATGACGTTATTGTTTATGATTCCGAGGCACACGCCTGCATTATCGATGGAATGCGTCTCCATTTTGGAAAGCGCTTTGTTTATCCTCATAATGACATGGACAATCTTGAAAAAGAACTCGAAAGGGCTACCAACATTGTTGAAAAAACCGGTGGAGGCATCCTGGTCATTACGGAAGGCGTTTACGGTATGGCCGGCGATTTGGGAAATTTGCCTGCCATTGTTGCTTTAAAAGAAAAATTCAATTTCAGACTTTTCATAGATGATGCGCACGGTTTTGGCACTATGGGACCTACCGGTGCCGGAACTGACGAACACTTTGATGTTCAGGATAAAGTAGATCTTTATTTTGGAACTTTTGCAAAATCCATGGCCGGAATCGGAGGCTTTGTTGCAGGAGATGAAAGGGTTATCAAATACCTGAGATTTAATA
>CAZGZO010000118.1:2973-8765 GCA_964529695.1 uncultured Lentimicrobiaceae bacterium | reverse complement strand
CGACAGCGCAGAAGTGACGCTCGATTTTCAAGGAACAGGATTTCAATTCAGTGACGGATACCTTGTAGGTAAAGGAACATTTATTATCCCCGAGGGTGCTTTATTTGTGTTGCCAGGTACTGAGATTGAACCGATACTGGGCGATGGTTCAACATTGCTGAATCAAGGTACGATTAAAATGGAAGGAGAGAATGATTTCATCATAAATGGAAATGCAATTGTAGATAATCAATCACTTTTTGATGTCATGTCTGATGCTGATTTTACCGGTTCGCAGATCAGCGGCGGCACATTCCATAATACCGGGACATTACGCAAGAGTGGAGGCAGTGATGTAACTTCTTTCAATTTATGGTGGAATTTCCAAAATGATGGGGGAACTATTGATGTCCAAACGGGAACTCTCCAATTTACATGCGACGGAACGTTTAGCAACGGAAATTATAATGCTGATCTTGGCGCTAAAATCGAATTCCTCTCCCATACTTTGGTTTTTGAAGGAATTCTTTCGGGAGCGCCTGCCGGGGACATTATATTAAATGGTTCTTATATTAGCAGCGACAGCGCAGATGTGACGCTCGATTTTCAAGGAACAGGATTTCAATTTAGTGACGGATACCTTGTAGGTGAAGGAACATTTATTATCCCCGATGGTGCCTTATTTGTGCTGCCAGGTACTGAGATTGAACCGATACTGGGCGATGGCACAACATTGCTGAATCAAGGTACGATTAAAATGGAAGGCGAAAATGATTTCATCATAAACGGAAATGCAATTGTAGACAATCAATCACTATTTGATGTCATGTCTGATGCTGATTTTACCGGTTCGCAGATAAGTGGCGGCACATTCCATAATACCGGGACATTACGCAAGAGTGGAGGCAGTGATGTAACTTCTTTCAATTTATGGTGGGACTTCCAAAATGATGGGGGAACTATTGATGTCCAAACGGGAACTCTTCAATTTAGCTGTGACGGAACGTTTAACAACGGAAATTATAATGCTGATCTTGGTGCTAAAATGGAATTCATCACCCATACTCAGGTTTTTCAAGGCATTCTTTCGGGAGCGCCTGCCGGGGATATATTGTTAAACGGTTCTTATATTAGCAGCGACAGCGCAGAAGTAACGCTCGATTTTCAAGGAACAGGATTTCAATTTAGTTACGGATACCTTACAGGTGGAGGAACATTTATTATCCCGGATGGCGCTTTATTTGTGTTACCGGGTGATCATTATGCAGGTCTGTTTGGTGGAACCACCCTCCAGAATCAGGGGACGATCAGAATGGAGGGCGAAAATGCATTCGTCATAAATGGAAACGCAATTGTAGACAATCAATCACTTTTTGATGTTATGTCTGATGCTGATTTTACCGGTTCACAGATCAGTGGCGGCACATTCCTTAATACCGGGACTTTACGCAAGAGTGGCGGGGATGGCATTACTCAATGCAACCTTTGGTGGGATTTTCATAATAACGCTGGCGGAATAATCGATGTTCAAACCGGAGAAATAGAGTTTACAAGCAGCCAGAAATTTGAAAATGCTCAGGGAGGCATCATTGAAGGTATCGCCAGTATTAAAGTTCCTTCTGATTTTTCAAATGACGGAATTATTTCACCCGGCAATTCTCCTGGCAGATTATACCACATTGGGAATTATTCACCCTCCGAAACGGCAGTATTCAAAGTTGAACTTGGTGGTTTGACCCCGGGCACAGAACATGACCAGTTGGCAGTGACCGGAAATGCCACACTTAATGGGTCAATTGATGTTTCAATAGTGAATGACTACCATCCTGTGGTGGGTGATAGTTTTGTAGTGCTAACAGCAAGCGGAGCAGTAAGTAATGAATTTACGACCGTTAATACACCACCGGGATTGTCAGTAAGCGTTCAAGTCAACCCCAACGATGTAACCATTCTTATTGACAGCGTTGGCTCTTCATTTGGAGTGGAAGAACACAATGCAAATAAAGGATTTGAACTTCAGCAAAATTTTCCAAATCCATTCAAGGGGCTAACAAAAATGGGCTATACAATTCAGGAAAAAGCATTCGTCGAACTGAAAGTATACGATATAACTGGAAGAGAAGAAGCTACCCTGGTTAATGAAGAAAAACCAGCTGGGGATTACACGGTAAACTTTGATGCCTCCGGACTTTCAGGCGGAATCTATTTTTGTAAGATGCGGGTCGGAAACTTCACAGATACCAAAAGACTCATTCTACTGAAGTAAGCATTTGCTTATTAGATAACAAGCATGCCAGGATCTCATATATATATATACAGTGTCTGGAAAGGCACAGCCCAGGTGATACTAAGCCTGGAGCCTGAATGATTGAAATTTTTTAACCGGAGGTTTTTACTAATCCTAAAAACTTCCGGTTTTAACCCGGTTTAGTTTGTTTGTTTCGGAGTCAATCCAATTTTTGTAAATTAGCCATTATTATTCTTAAAAAATAAATAATGGATTTGGGATTGGCCAAACCGGAAAACACATACGAACAGAATGAAAAGGCTAAAGCCATTAGCCTGAATGAAAATAATGCGATACAACAATTATACATTGATGTATATCCAAAGGCAAAGACTTTTATACTCCAAAATAATGGAAACGAAGATCAGGCAAAAGATATCTTTCAGGAAGCCTTTCTGTCATTATGGAAGAACATTAAAGAGTCAAAGTTTAGCCCTGGGCAGGACGATAATATTGAAGCTTATTTATTTACGATAGCCAAAAATAAATGGATCGATTATTTACGCTCTTTTCATTACCGGAACAAAATATCTATACACGAAGTGGAAGAAAAGATTATAGATTCAGATGAAAGGTATGGAGAGGCAGAAGAAGAGTTAAATAGAAATAAAACCTCTTATGCACATGAGGCTGTAAGCAGGCTTGGAGAAAGCTGTAAGCGGCTTTTAAAAATGTTTTATTTTGAACGAAAATCAATGGAAATGATTGCAAAAAGACTAAAAATCTCGACCTCTACTGCCCGGAATAAAAAATACAGATGCATGCAACAATTACGCGAATATGTAAAAGAATATCAGAGCGATGAACAACAATAAAGATCATATATCGCAGGAACTTTTTGAAACCATTGACCGCTACCTTAGAGGAGAAATGACTGAAGAGGAACGCGTCTTATTTGAGGATCGCATTCAGGCAGATGAGGCCTTGAAATCGAATGTGGAGGAACAGCGGAAGTTGATTTGGGCGGTGGAAGAATCCGCTATACGGGAAAGGCTCAACAGCATTCATCGCAGGTTTTTTGGAGATGGGAAACAGGCAAATCGAAGAGGTTTTTTTTCGTTTCCAGCTAAGACTTTTTTTCGTGCAGCCATAATCATACTGTTTCTTGCTATTGGAAGTTATTTCTTGTTCTTTCATAAAAGTTTTAATGAGCGACTTTATGCTACTTACTTTAAGCCAGATCCAGGTTTGCCAACAGTAATGGGCACAAGCGAAAATTTTGCTTTTTATGATGCCATGGTCGATTATAAACGGGGGGAATACGATAAAGCCATCCAAAAATGGGAAAAGCAACAAATACAAAAACCCGCGAACGATACGCTAAACTATTTTCTGGGTCTTGCTTTTCTTGCCAATGACAATCCGGAAAAAGCCATTCCATATTTAGAAGCGGCAGTTAAAACCAGGAAATTCATTTTCATTGATGATGCCAATTATTACCTGGGCATGGCATTCCTTAAAATGGGTAATATGGAAAAATCCCGCGCTTACTTCTCTCTGAGTGGCTCAAAAAAGGCTAAAGAATTGATCAATAAAATTGACAATTAGACGGTAATGTGTTTGTTTAATCGAGCGGTTTGTACTTTATTTTTATGTTTTCTGGTCCCTCATATTCTTGCACAGGACAGGCCGGACAAACTGGCTGGGACAAGTCGCATTGACAGCCTGATGGCTGCTTCGGACTGGGAAACGGCCAAAGCCGAACTCCATAAACAAATATCTTTCTATACCTCTGAACTACATTACGATAGCCTGATTAATTACATCCGTTTTGTTGGCAGTCCACAATTATCAAATAATAACTGGGAAGTGGCCATTCAGCAAGCGAAAGATTATGTTGCCACACTTTTAAATGACAATGACCCGATTATCAGCAAAAACGCTAATCTCGAGTTGGCAGCACTATACGACAAAAAAGGGGATCCGGATCAAGCCTATGCCATTACTCTAAAAGCCTTGAAAGCTGCTGAAAGGATTAAGGACCAGAAAGAGGCCAACCTGGAAGGCATTTACTACCGATTGGGACGTCGGGCTTTTGATATGGGGAATATCGCCCTTTCGAAAAAATACCAGTTAAAAAACCTGGACCTGAGAAAGAAAAATAATGATGAGAACTATGAAATGTACTATCTGACTTACAATACGATGGGGCGCTTGATGTGGTATTCCGGCCAGCCTGACAGCGCCTTGTATTATTTCAAAGAATCCATAAAATCCATTCAACACCTCAGTGATACTCCATGGAACCGCAATTACCGGCCTGCCCTGGTCAATGGGAATATGGCGATAATACTCCAATCGGAAGGCAAAACCGAAGAAGCAATTGAAGTAACCGAAAACGCTATAAATCAATTAAATACATTTTACCGTCTTTCTGACGACGAAACAAAAAAACAGGATGCCCTGAGACAAAAATTGCTGTCTATCGATAATTTGGGCTCTTATTATAACAATATTGGTGAATTTAGCCAGGCCGAAAAACTAATTGACTATTCTTATTCTCAAAAGAAAAAGTATTTTAACAAAGACGATATCAACATTACTATTTCTCAAATTTTATTAGGGCAGGCAAAAATCAGCACCCGGAAACTGAATGAAGCGAAACAACTTCTTTTAAAGGCGATTGAACGACTGGACACTTTCAAAAGTACAAATATTTATTACCGGGGTTTTGCATATACTTCCCTGGGAAACATTTACAAAGCTTTTACACAAAATGATTCGGCAGCCTTTTACTTTTCGAAAGGTGAAAAAGAATTCAGGGCCTCCATGAAGGGCGATTACACCAAAGATTTTTTGGATGTTTTGGCGAACATGGCCTTGTTTTATTCCAAGACTGGAAAAGGGGAAAAAGCACTGCACTTGACTAATGAAGCCTGGAACTTCACGCAACACGGAGATTTTAAAAACAGCCTGCAAAGTTACCTTCAATTGCTGAACCGGGCCGAGGTAAACTACAATTTGGAGAAATATCAGGTGGCATTGAGCTTATCCAAAGAAGGATTGAACTTTCTGAATACAAAATTGGGGAAAGTGTCCCACTTAGATTCAATTCAAATTCAATATAGAAAACCAAGAAACCTGCTATTGTTAGCGAAAAGCAAGTATCATCTACAGAAAAATAAAGATGAAGCTTTCTATCTGGAATTGCTTCAACTTATGCAGGAAGGCCTGGACGTTTTAGATCAGCGAAAAACGACTTTAAATTCCTACGAGGATTTAAGCAACCTGATCGAAGAGAACGACGAAATTTTTCAATTCTACATGAAACTTTGTCAGGAATTGTATTTCAAAACAAAGAACAAGAATTATTTAAACCAGCTTATAACGCTTCATGAATCTTCAATTTATACGCGGATCCGGACCCGGCTTAATTTTAAGGACATTGCTTTTGCCAATGTGAGCAGGCCTGTTTTAGAAAGAGAAAAGCAATTAAAGAACGATTTAAGGATGTCTTTAAAAGAAGGCAGTTCCAACGGAATGGACGATTTTTTCGAAGCACAAAAAAAATGGGCTTTGTTTTTAG
>CAZGZO010000118.1:0-2963 GCA_964529695.1 uncultured Lentimicrobiaceae bacterium | reverse complement strand
ACCTTAAAGCAACAGTTCCCTAAATATTACAACATGCGGTATGCAAGGATTACCGGGTCTCTGGATAAATTGCAGCAAAACATTCCGGAGAAAACAACTGTTGTCAGGTACCTTTTTATAGGTGACAGTTTATTTGCTTATGTTGTTGATAAAAAACAAAGCGAACTGCTTGCCCTGAATTTTCAGCCTGTTCAGGAACAGATTTCTGTTTTGCAGGATTCCCGAAGCGATATTCAAAAATTGAGCGATGCAGCCCATCAATTATACCTAAAATTATGGCAGCCTATAGAAGAGAAGGTTCATACTTCCAAAGTGATCATTTTTCCTGACAGGGATTTATTCAATTTGAATTTCGAAATGCTTACACCGGTAAAAATTAATTCGTATGAAGATTTTCTGACGAATAGCTTGCTTGCCCGGTATATCTTTTCATACAATTACAGCTTGTTTCTTTTAAACCGAAATACAAAAACGATTGCGTTTAAAGATGATTTTATAGCCTATGCACCGGTATTTGACGAACAAATGAAAGACGACTACAAATTGGCTATTACAGATTCCATGAACCTGGACAAGACTTACCTCACGCTAATCCCTCAACCATTTAGCGCCGATTTAATTCGAAAATTCTCCAATGAGTTTGATGGAAATTCATTTTTGGACAATAATGCCTCAAAACAAATATTTACGAAGACCGCACACGAACATAAAATCATACACATCGGGACCCATGCCGAATCCAATAATGTAAGTCCGGAACTATCCCGCCTGGTTTTTGCTAAAAATATATCCGACAGCACCCATATCAACGATAACAGCCTTTATACGTACGAAATTTATAATTGCAACCTGACTTCGAAACTAGCTATTCTTACCGCCTGCGAAACGGGGAAACCAGGTTATCAGGCAGGTGAAGGAATGATTTCCTTAGCCCATGCCTTTAATTATGCAGGAAGTGAAAGCATACTGACCAGTTTATGGAAAATCGACGAACAATCCAGTGCGGAAATAGTTGGCTTGTTTTATAATTATCTGTCACAAGGAGTTCCCAAAGATGAAGCCTTGCACAAAGCAAAATTAGATTACCTTTCTTCGGAAGAAGGAAGAAAGTTACAGCCACAATACTGGGCCGGTTTAATCCTCATGGGTGATACCGATGCTATTTCAATTTCTTCCCAGTCTTATAAAGTCTATTTAATTGTGGTGGTTTTTTCCCTGTTTATAGCCCTTCTTTTTATTTTTTACAAGAAACGAAAAAAGCAGTGAAGTCGCTGACGTATTAAGGACAGCCTTTCTAAAGCTGATTGCATTGACTTTAATAGAATTTACCGTACAAAAAAATCCTTCAAAATCAGTGAATTGAAGGATTTTAAATTTTTGTGATCCCGGAGGGATTCGAACCCCCAACCCTCAGAACCGGAATCTGATATTCTATCCAATTGAACTACGGGACCGGTTTTTAAGAAATATTACTTTATCAAATGCGAAGATGCCTTAAAAATCAGGAGTGCAAAAATAATGTTTTTTAAGGATATTTAACCATAATGTTTATCATTCTCTTACTGTTCCCCTGATCATTTTTATAACTTTGTCAGGCCAAATAATTAGTCTTCATTTAAAAATTAATAATATGTCAGAGAAAATTTTCGACCATATAAAATCCGGAGTGGTTACCGGTGATGATGTACAGAAGGTCTTTGAGATCGCCAAACGAAACAATTTTGCCCTGCCGGCAGTCAATGTCGTTAGCACCGACTCGGTGAATGCAGCCCTGGAAACCGCGAAAAAGGTCAATTCCCCTTTAATTATTCAGTTCTCGAACGGGGGCGCTGCTTTTTACGCCGGAAAAGGCATTTCAAATGAAAATGAGCAGGCTGCCATTGCAGGAGCAGTTTCAGGAGCCACCCACATACATCAGCTTGCAAAAATTTACGGAGTGGCAGTAATCGTCCATACCGACCATGCCGCAAAAAAGCTATTGCCATGGATAGACGGCCTGTTGGATGCAGGTGAGAAATATTATGAGAAGCACGGAGTCCCTCTTTTTAGCTCCCATATGCTTGATTTGTCGGAAGAGCCCATAAAAGAGAACATCGCCATTTGTAAAAAATATCTTGAAAGAATGAGTAAAATGGGGATGACCCTGGAGGTGGAGCTGGGTGTTACCGGTGGGGAAGAGGATGGAGTGGACAACAGCGGGATTGATAGTTCACGTTTATATTCACAGCCTGAAGATGTTGCCTATGCTTATGAAGAATTGGGAAAGATCAGTAAAAGATTTACTATAGCAGCCGCTTTCGGAAATGTACACGGGGTTTATAAACCAGGGAATGTCAAGCTTCAGCCTGTCATCCTGGATAATTCCCAGAAATATATTGAGAAGAAATTCAATACGGCTCCTAAGCCCATTGATTTTGTTTTCCACGGAGGATCCGGATCAAGCCGGGAGGAAATCAGGGAAGCGGTTTCATATGGTGTAATCAAGATGAATATTGATACCGACACCCAATGGGCTTTTTGGGAAGGCGTCCTGGAATATTATAAGAAAAACCAGGCATATCTCCAGGGCCAGATTGGAAACCCGGAAGGGGAAGACAAGCCCAATAAAAAGCATTATGACCCACGTAAATGGTTGAGGGAAGGTGAAAATTCGATGGTTAAGCGTTTACAGCTTGCAATGGAAGATCTGAACTGCCTCGACAGGAACTGATCAGCGGGACAGTGAAACCATAGATTCTTTCGGGTGGATACTCAGCACAGGAAATGGTGAATGATTAACCATTTGCTGTGCATAGGGGCCCATCCACAAGTTTTTCGCCTTCTTTTCCTGTTCTGTCATTATAGAGATCAGGTTGGCATCCACTTTTTTGGCGTAATCAATGGTGGTTTCTGTGACATTCTCAGCATACGCTGATTCCAATACAAAGCGGATATTTTCCTCAGCGAGATGTTTCATGACCTGT
>CAZGZO010000117.1:0-8819 GCA_964529695.1 uncultured Lentimicrobiaceae bacterium | reverse complement strand
CGCCATGCAGGTCACCCGAGGCTTCACCGGCAATGAGATAATACTTCATGAAATGCTTTCAGGTTTACTGGTTTATACCTTGTGATAATAAACGAGGAAGAAAATTACTACATAAACCAATGTCATCAACAATATTCCTTTGGCCGTCTTATCACTTTTCAAATTTATGAAATAGATGCGTATAAGCACAAGATTTCCTACCAAGCTGAGCAACAGAATGTTTTGGGGTTGATGCAAACCATGCCAGATTCCGGTTTGTTTCATGAGATAGTCGATTAACCAGAAGAATCCCAGAACCGGGAAAGGCAACAGTGCACCGGTACCCAGTCCAAAAAGGAAGTTGTTTTTCTTGAAGAATTGAAACATGGTTTAGAATTTTAATTTATCCAACATTGATTGTGCGGTAAAATCCACCTGAACTGGAACAACAGCAACATAGTTTTCAGACAGGGCTTTTTCATCGGTATCGGGACGGGGATCGCCATTTTTAAAAATGCCTCCCATCCAATAATAGTGTCTTCCGTAAGGGTCGGTCCGTTTTTCAAATTCTTCTATCCAACGGGCTTTGGCTTGTCTTACTGTTTTAATTCCCTTGATGGGTTGGTCTGATTTTTTGGGGATATTCACATTCAGGCAAACTCCTTCAGGTAATCCTACCTCCAGCACTTTGCGTGTAATAGTTTCGATATAAGAATCCACATGGCTGAAATCGGCATTGAGGCTGAAATCGTCCAGCGAAAAACCGATGGATGGAATGCCGTCGATGGCACCTTCCAAAGCTGCACCCATAGTTCCCGAATAAACAATGTTGATGGCTGCATTGGAACCGTGATTAATTCCAGAAACAATCAAATCAGGTTTTCTTTTAAGCAAAGCATGTTTCCCCAGTTTGATATTGTCTGCCGGGGTTCCGTTGGTGGCATATTCAATGTGTCCCGGTTCTTCTATCACAAGGCTGGGCCTCAACGGGTTTCGGGTGGTTACCGCGTGACCCATCCCAGACATCACCTGTTCAGACGCAACTACCACCACATCACCGATTTTTAACATGATTTGGATCAGTTTGCGGAGGCCCGGCGCATGAATGCCGTCGTCGTTTGTAATTAAGATTAGAGGTTTATTATTCATGTTTTTCCGTCGTATTTATGTTTGTTACACCTGCTGAGATAATGAATTTCATGACTTCCATAGAGGATGCGTCTATTGGCCTGATGTTCTCGACAGGGACAATATAAATGTTCCCCGACCAGGTGTAAGCGTGTGGCAGATAAACCGCAACTTTTCCTTTTCCTTCACCCAATGCTTCAAGGTTGTGGCTTGTAATAAATCCCACTCTTTCAACATCCCATTCCTTACTCAGCTTTACTAAAACAGGTTCATTAAACCTTCTTTTCTGCCCCACGAAAGCCGAAATCAGATCTTTGGTGGCAGTATAAATGATTTTAATTAATGGAGCCTTGGCCATCAGTTCGTCAAAATAATTAACCACAGGCCTGAAAATGATAGTTGAACCCAGAAGTCCTACCAAGCTAATTACAACGATAAGTATAACAAATCCAAGCCCGGGAATATTAACTTTTAAGACCTCTTTAATAGGATTTGTTAATAAGCTGTCAATCAGTTCAAAGATGCTGTAAATTACCCAGATTGTTACCGTTACCGGAACAAGAAACAATAATCCTTGTAAAAAGGAGTTTACAAATTTTTTACCGAGTCTTTGAAACAAGTTGTTTTTCATCATCAGAGCAGTTGGAAATGAACGTGCAGGCCTTTTAAACGCTTGTTTTTGGCTGTTTATTTGCCAGTTATATCCTTTTCCGTTTTATTTTGCAAATATACAATGACTTTTCTTTGGTAGTTTCAAAACCCAGATTATCATGCATGATTTAATGAAGGGTTAATATGGAGAAGTTGAAGTTTAAAGTGTCTTAAGTGAGCTAAAGTGAACTTAAGTGACTAAAGTTGTATGCCCCCAACTTTACGGACTTTATTAACTCAAGTCACTTTATTAACTCCTGTGTTTTTTAACCCAGAAACAGGCTCAATTCATCATAAAGTCGGTCAGTGGGCAAACCCATCACATTAAAATAAGAACCTTCAATTTTGTAAATGGCCGCATGACCTATCCATTCCTGGATTCCATAGGCACCGGCTTTATCAAAAGGTTTGTAATTATTGATGTAATAATCTATTTCATCTTGCGAAAGTGTTTTGAAATACACTTTGGTGGTGGAAAAGAAACTTTGAAAACGATCTTTAATTCTCAGTGTCATCCCTGTAATGACATCGTGGCTGGTACCTGAAAGTTTTTTCAGCATTTTAGCTGCTTCCTGATAGTCAGAAGGTTTACCCAGAATTTCACCGTTAACAGTAACAATGGTATCTGCTGAAATGAGCAAAGTATTGTCTTTCAGTTCGTCATTCGAAAAAGCCTTGCTTTTTAATTCGCTGAGATATGTTGCGGCTTCGGCAGGGGAGAAATGATTCGGAAATTCCTCGTCCACTTTTCGTTTTTCCACATGGAAATCCACACCCATTTCTTTTAGCAAATGTCTTCTTCGCGGTGAACTTGATGCCAGCACCACGTCATATTTTTTTATTGTATCAAGCAGCATCTTAAAATTCAAAATAAAACAAAACCATGGAAAGAATGCCGGCCAGCATCAATACTTTGGTCAGGACTGATAATGTGTAGAAATGTGACTTTTCTTTGGCTTGGAGCGTTTTGACAATAATCCAGCCAAATAATATATCTATCAGTGAAAAATAAATAACCAACAGATAAAATCCTTTACCATAAAAGTACCACTGAAACCAGAAAGCAGCCAGAAGTCCGATAAATTCAACGACCAGAGCAACAATTTTAGCATTTTGGGTTCCGTAAACCACGGCGTAAGTATGGCAGCCCGTCTGTTCGTCACCTTTAACATCTTCAATGTCTTTGAGGACTTCGCGAATGAGGCTGACAAGAAATGCAAAACTCATGTAAATCAGTACAATGGTTAAAATCAAGTGCAGCGCATCTGGTTTGACAATAACAGGTGCCTTTGCCAATTGAAAAGCAAATAATTCATACAGAAAAACCAAGGCAAATGAAAGCGCACTCAAAAAAGCAACAACCAGATTTCCTGTCAATGGCTGGCATTGATATGCATTTGCGTAAAACCACAATAGTCCGGCAGTTAAAAGAAAAATTAAGGAAAAGCCGATTTTATGAAGCAAGATAGAAACCACCGTGCCAAATACAACTCCTGCAATAGCAAAAACGAGATAAATGCCATAGGCTTGTTTTGCAGTAAAAGCAAGCCCGACTTCATTTCTTCCGGGTTTGTTGATCATATCTGACTTCACATCTTTAATGTCATTGATAATGTATCCGCCAACTGCAGTAAAAACGACAGCAAGTACCAGAAGTACAAATTCTAGTATGGTTAGTCCCTGAGCTCCTGTTGTTAGTCCCAGTCCGGGTTTTATGATAAACCAGAGCATGAAGATCATACTTGCTAAAATGATAATCAGGTTGGGCCAACGGATGAGTCTGAAAAATGATTTTATCATGTTACTGCGAGTTTTTTGTAAGATAATATAGTTTTTCTACCAGGTATAAGCTTCCGGGGTGAGCCATTTGCCCTGAACTTTCATGACCTGTTCGATGATATCGCGAACACAGCCATCACCCCCTTTTCTATCTGATATGTAAACAGAAATATTTCGTACTTCTTCTGCTGCGTCCAGAGGGCAAACCGGAACTCCCACTTTTTTCATTACGGGAATATCAGGAATGTCATCGCCCATGTATAGCACTTCGTCATGGCTGATGCCTTTGTCTTTCAAATATTTATCGTAGACCTTTTGTTTATTTTTTACACCTGTAAAAGCATCTTTGATATTCAGTGATGATAATCTGTTATCCATAGAACGTGAAAATCCACCGGAAATTACTGCCACATTATATCCCAGCTTAACTGCCAGTTGCAGAATGTATCCGTCTCTGACGTTGGCGCTACGGAGCGGCGGTCCTTCGTGTTGAAGAATTACCTTTCCGTCGGTCATAACGCCGTCGTAATCAAATATTAAGGTTGTTATTCCTGACAAAAGCTCTTTATAATTCGTCATGATATTTATTTAAAATTTGGTGGCTGAACAATTCATATATTTCAAGAAGTTCCGGATTGTTTTTCAACATTTCGGAATGAATTTTTATTGTGTTTAAATCCTTGCGGCGCGCAGGTCCTGTTTGTGCATCGCAGGGTTGCAAATGATTTAATTTGGCTGCCGTTTCCTGAATCAGGGGCAGAAGAATTTCAAAATTTATGTTTTTTTCTTCCAGCAGTTTTTCAGCCTTGGCATATAAATGATTCGTGAAGTTATTGACGAACACGGCTGCCAGATGAATTTGTTTCCTTTCGGAAGAATTTAAGTACTGAACTGAATGACTTAATTTTTTTGCCAGCTTGAATAACTTTTTCCAGGATTCTTCATCGTTTCCTTCAATGCAAAAAGGGACGGATGCCATTTCAACCGAACGACTTTTTGAAAAAGTTTGCAAGGGATAAAAAACACCGAAATGTTCAAACTTCTCCAACACTTTCATCTCAACAATTCCTGAAGTATGCGTAACGATTCCCCTCAGTGGACCCATTTTATTTACAACATACTGAATATTATCATCAGAAATAGAAATCAGATAAAGATCTGCGTCTTGACGGATATCTGAAATGTTGCACGTTGCCTGGCTATTAGTTTTTTTTGCAAGTGTCTCAGCATGGTGTTGATTAGGCGAAAAAATCTGGAGAATTTCTATTCCGGCTTGATGCATCGACACAGACAAATTTGTGGCTACGTTACCCGAGCCAAGAAAAACGACAGATTTTATATCCTTATTCTGATTCACTTGACAAACAATTCTCTAACGTCTTTTTTCAAACTAGCCAGTGCCTTTTCCACAGGATCGGAATCTTTCTCGAATCCGGAAACCAATATTCTCTGGGCCAAATCGGCAGCATTGGCCTTGTTGCCTCCTGTTTGGTTACCAGCCTGATTAATAACCTGTAGAATATTTTCTTTTGCAGCTTTAATAAGTTCCCAGGTGTGGTCTGTGACGTAAATCTGTTGTGACAAGTTGTGTTCAAATTCTTCGCGAATTGTTTGTTGAAGTTTCGCCAGCAATAAAGGTGCCGTAAGTCCGGGAGTCAGGACCCGCGGAATGAGATTAGGCGGGTTGATGCGTTCTACAAACAAGGTCATGCGTTCATAGGCTTGAAGCTTTGAGTTGAGAACAGATTTCATTTGCTCGGTTTTGCCATCCTGTTGCATTTTCATTCGTGTCAACTCTTGTTCCTGCTTCAGAAAATCCATGTGCTGCCTGTTGTATCTCATAAATTCCTTCATCATCAGGTAAACGAGAAATACCAGTACCACCGAAGGAATGATGTATTTGGCCAGTTCCAGCAAAATAGCTACCATAAATCTTAGTTTAGTATTGAATTATCTACAAAGTAACAACTTATTTTTTAATGAAGGACCCGTTTTCATGTTTAGAAAAACCGGAAACAAACGTCCCATCGTACAAATCGAAAGATGTCGTTTTTTATATTTGATGTTTTTGCTAAAAACGGTTCTAAATTTGGGCTTTCCAGCTATGTTAGGGTGGGTGATTTTCAATGCGGATTGGTAAGAATTATTACCTTTGCGGGTTTAAAAATAATGGGCAAGTGAACGAAAATATTATTTCAAGTCGCATCCGTGATATTTCCATGTCGGCGACCCTGGAAATGACCCGTAAAAGCAGGGAATTAAAAGCTGCTGGGATAGATGTTATTAACCTGAGTATCGGTGAACCCGATTTTAATACCCCCGGACCTGTAAAAGAAGCCGCTATTAAGGCTATTGAACAGAATATCACACATTATCCTCCCATCGGCGGATTCAAAGAATTGCAAACTGCAATCGCTGAAAAGCTGAAAAGGGACAATGATGTGGATTATGAACCTGGACAGATTGTGGTTTCCAACGGTGCAAAGCAATCACTGGCAAACGTGTTTTTGTCTGTTCTAAACCCTGGTGATGAGGTGGTTATCGCAGCTCCATACTGGGTTTCCTATGCCGATATCATTAAACTGGCGGGAGGGACACTGGCTCCTGTTCATACCAGCATCGCAGATGATTTTAAACTGCAACCTGAAAAACTGGCTGCGGCTATCACCAACAAAACAAAAGTTTTTTTATTTAACTCGCCATCTAACCCGACAGGGATGGTTTACAGCGAGAAAGAAATTGCCGCTTTGGTTGATGTTTTGAAAAATCATCCTGACATTTTGGTTGTTTCTGATGAGATTTACGAGCATATCAATTATTCCGGAATGCATGTCAGTATTGCTTCATTTCCTGAAATAAAAGATCAGGTTGTGGTTGTTAATGGCGTTTCTAAATGTTATGCCATGACGGGTTGGCGTATTGGTTATATGGCCGGTCCGAAATTTCTTGCTGAAGCCTGCATTAAACTTCAGGGACAATATACTTCAGGACCGGGAACCATTTCGCAAATGGCTGCTTTGACGGCAATAAAGAATCCTCCGCAAGATTCTGATTATATTCATGTTATGGTGAATGCTTTTAAAGAACGGCGCGATTTGCTTGTTGAAAGACTGAATGAGATTAACGGAATTATTACGTATGTTCCGGAAGGTGCATTTTATTTATTCCCGGATGTACGCTATTTTTACGGAAAGAAAACAGGGCGTTACGAAATTAATAGCAGCTACGATTTGAGCTTATATTTGTTGAACGAAGGATATGTTGCCGTGGCTCCTGGTGAAGCTTTCGGCGACCCTAATGGTATCAGGATATCCTATGCCACTTCATCGGGCCTGATTGAAGAAGCTGTTGACAGGATGAAAGAAGCGCTGGGAAAATTACAATAACATTTGATCTGACGAAAAATGAATTTGACACCACAAACACTGGAAGAACTCTTTAAGGCTTTTACTGTTAAAAAGGTAATGGTTATTGGAGATATCATGGTTGATTCCTACATTTGGGGAAAAGTGGACCGGATTTCTCCTGAAGCTCCGGTTCCTGTGGTATCTGTAGATAAAAGAGAGGAACGACTGGGCGGTGCAGCCAATGTTGCTTTGAATTTACAATCATTGGGAGCGCAAACTTTGTTGTGTTCTGTTATAGGTGCGGATCGGCGCGGACAGGATCTTATGAAATTGATGGCTCTGGCTGATCTCGACCGGGAAGGAATTATTGAAAGCGGTGAAAGGAAAACAACTGTTAAGTTCAGGGTCATAGGTAATAATGCACAGTTGCTACGTGTGGACGAAGAATCAACCCATGAATTAAGTGAACGGGTCTTTCAGCAGTTGTGCTCAAAAATAGAACAGATTTTCAGAAGGGGTGAAGTGGATGCTGTCATTTTTCAGGATTATGATAAAGGAGTCATTTCTCCGGCTTTGATAGACTTTGTGACCACAATAGCCAGGGAGTTGAAAATTCCTGTTATGGTTGACCCCAAAAAGAGAAACTTCCTTTCTTATCATAATGTTACACTGGTAAAACCTAATCTGAAGGAAATCAAAGAAGGACTTAACCTAAATGTTGTCCCAACAGATTTGGAAAGTGTCCGTGATGCTTCTAAAAAGCTACTTTCAAAGCTAAACGCTTCTATGATTCTGAACACATTATCAGAGAATGGCGTGTATGTTTTATGGGATGAAAATGGAACTCAGAAAGATAAACTGGTTCCGGCATGTCGCCGGAACGTGGCTGATGTTTCCGGTGCCGGTGATACGGTGATCAGCGTGGCGGCGCTTTGTCTTTCCCATGGAATGCCTCCCGAAGAAATGGCCTGGTTGTCTAATCTTGCAGGCGGTCTGGTTTGTGAGGAAGTTGGCGTGGTGCCGGTTAATAAAGCAAAATTACTCAAAGAAGCAATGTCACTGATAAACGGAAAGTGACCATAGCATTTTTAAAATAGAACTTATATTATCTTTGCTGATTATCCCACCGGGAGTAATTGAATTATCTTAGGCCTGATTTTTAGGGCGATACACTAAATATCATGACAAAATCTGAACAACCGAAAGGTAAAAAAGATATGGTGCAGGGCATGTTTAACGACATTGCACCAAAATATGATTTGTTGAACCATTTGCTTTCTGCAAATGTTGACAAAATTTGGAGAAGAAAATTAAGAAAACAGCTTGCTGGTAGAAATCCAAAAGTTATTCTTGACGTTGCAAGCGGAACCGGCGATCTGGCAATTGAACTGGCTAAAATGCAAGTGGAAAAAATTATCGGAATAGATATTGCGGCTGATATGTTGGAGGTTGGCCGTGGGAAGATTAAAAAAAGAGGACTTGATAAAACCATTCAACTGCAGGTCGGAGATTCTGAAGCTATTGATTTTGCTGATGGATACTTCGATGCCGTGACTGTAGCTTTTGGCGTGAGAAATTACGAAAACCTGGCGAAAGGACTAAAAGAAATGCAGCGGGTATTGAAACCGGGTGGAAAAGTTGCGGTGCTGGAATTTTCCAAACCCTCGGCTTTTCCCATGAAAAATATTTATTGGTTTTACTTTAAATATATTTTGCCTTTGGTAGGAAAAATGGTTTCACGCAACAATTCTGCCTATACTTATTTACCAAATTCAGTGGCGGCATTCCCTGAAGGAGAGGTGTTTATGAGTGAGATGCTTAAGGCAGGCTTTAAAAATCCAACACAAAACAGACTAACTTTTGGTATTGCAACGTTATATATTGCTGAGAAGTAATTTATAAGGAAGTGGCTTGGGTCGAAAAAGATTCAGGATT
>CAZGZO010000116.1:0-8873 GCA_964529695.1 uncultured Lentimicrobiaceae bacterium | reverse complement strand
TTATAAATCTGGATAAAAACCTAAGAATGAAATTGAAAATTGCCGTTTTGCCCGGCGACGGAATCGGGCCGGAAATTATGGAGCAGGGCATCAAAGTATGTCAGGCCATTGGGAAGAAGTTTAACCATGAATTCGAATTTAATTATGGCGTCGTGGGAGCCACCGCCATTGATGATTGTGGTGACCCGTTTCCTGACAAAACTTTTGAATTGTGCAAGAGCGCAGATGCAGTCTTATTCGGTGCCATCGGGGACCCGAAGTATGACAATGATCCCAAAGCCAAAGTAAGACCGGAACAAGGATTGCTGGCCATGCGAAAAAAATTGGGTTTGTATGCCAATGTGAGGCCTGTGATGACTTTTCCATCTTTGATTGACAAATCCCCGATTCGAAAGGACCTGGTGGAAGGTGTTGATTTTGTGGTTCTTCGTGAACTTACCGGTGGTATTTATTTCGGTAAACCGCAAGGACGTTCTGAGGATGGCAACACGGCCTATGATTCTTCAGTTTACCATCGTTATGAAGTGGAACGGATTGTTCGCCTGGCTTGTGAATATGCAATGAAACGTGATAAAAGGGTTACGGTTGTTGACAAAGCCAACGTATTGGCAACTTCCAGATTATGGCGTGAAATTGCCGGTGAAATTTCCAAAGAATTTCCGGAAGTCAACATGGATTTCATGTTTGTCGATAATGCTGCTATGCAAATTATTCAGTGGCCCAGGAAATTTGATGTGATCGTTACGGAAAATATGTTTGGTGATATTCTTACGGATGAAGCCAGCGTTATCACTGGTTCTTTGGGATTACTACCATCAGCTTCCATCGGACAACTTACTTCAGTATTTGAACCGATTCACGGTTCTTATCCACAGGCAAAAGGGAAGAATATTGCCAATCCGTTGGGAACAATTCTTTCGGTTGCTATGATGTTTGAATATGCATTTAAACTGAATGATGAGGCAAAAGCGATTCGCGAAACGGTACTCCGATCGATGGATGAAAATTTCGTTACCGAAGATCTTTCCAAAGAAAATGCACATTCTACCTCAGAAGTTGGAGATTGGATTGCCAGGGAAATTGAAAAATAGTAACGAACAATTGAAATAAGCCTTCCGGAAGGCTCTAAATTCCGGTTTTTGACAATAGGTTTTTTGTTGGAATTGGGAAAAGGGTTGCCCCATTATTGCGAGGCAACCCTTTTTGGTTTCCGAGAGGGTTTCCATAATGTTATGTTCTCAGAAATAGCAGGCCTTTTGACCCAGTTTATTGATTAACTAACCATCAATTTTCACTTCCAAATACGAGGATTTCGTTAGCTACGACCTCTGTCATGTAGTGTTTCACTCCATCTTTATCTTCCCATGAGCGGTTTACCAGTTTCCCCCGGATGGCTGCCTCTTTACCCTTGGTAAGAATTTTCTCAGCAATTTCGGCAGTCTTTCCCCAGGCAATAATATTATGCCACTGGGTTTCTTTGGTTTGCTTACCTTCATTATCCCGGTAATAGTCATTGGTTGCAAGGGAGAAACGAGCCATACTGCGGTCATTTCCAAAAGTTTTTATCTCCGGGTCATTACCCAAATGTCCAATCAAGTGTACCGAATTTCTTAATGTAGTCATCATAGTTGAATTTTTAAGTGTTATTAATTATTAATGTGTTCTTCTCCAGGAAAAGTTCCCTTGGTGCTCAATTAAATAGCTTTTTTGAAGAACGACGGTACAAAAGTAGAGTGGTGGTAATCCAATATTCGGTAAATAATCAATTACTTCCGTTTAATATTCGTTTATAATTAATTAAAAACGAATAGATAATTGATATTCTACTAATTAATATGAGAAAGGTAACCTACATTTAATTGTTAATGAGGCGAAGAAATCAAATAATGTGTGTCACGAAACAGCTACATATATTAAAATAAGTTCAAAATTATTTCGGATTTTTAGTAGCCGATTTAACTTTTTTATTCGGCTGAGGTGAGACATTTACGGAATAAAGTATAGATTCCACTTGAAGCAATTTATCCCGTTTTTTATGATTTGGATAATAGACGTATCCAAACAGTGTCACAACCTGATTGTTTTTAGGATCAAGAAAAGTATAACTCACAAAAGGCCCTCCCATAAAATCATTTTCTACACGCCACAATCCGTCGACTTTCACGGCATATTTTGTTGGGAAATTGGTGATAGTTGTTGCTCTGGGTACCATATATTTCCTGTCAAGTGACATGTACGAACCTTTTGTTGGCCCTGGAATATAATTTTGTTGAAATTTTTGGATCCGTTGCAGAATATTGTCTCTGGAAAATTGCGCAGTATCAATATAAGGCAAAGAAATGATCATGATTCCCTGGCTAAATTTGCTGGCTTCATATCTTATCCACATGAAACCAGGCTTAGTTTTGGCAACGTAATAACCGTTGGGTACATCCAGTGTAAATCCGAATTTGTGCTCTATTTTCTGAACAACTTTCAGATCAAGCACAGATTTAAATTGGTCCTGAATCCTTTTTCGTTCATATTTTATGTATCTGGAAATAAAATCCTCATGATGATTCTTGAATATATCCACAAATGACTCTTCTGAAGGTGCAGTCAAGTAAATAACAATCTGAGGATAAGCCCAGACATTTTCAGCAATCTCAATTTTGGGTTTTTTAATTTTGGGATCAATATTTACGAAAAAAATTTCACATTCGGTTTTAAAAACACCATCAAATGTCGATTTTCCTATATGTAATAGTTTAAATCTTGGTTCATTTTGTGGAAGACCATAAATTGGCGCCTGAAAATATTTTCCGATAACCTTCCCGATAGGGCCGTTCCATTGCTCAACATTTTGCAATACAATCAAAACCTCTGATGTACCTCCAATAGCATCCGGTTTTGAAGTTTTGTTCTGTGTGAAGTTTGAATTACAGGAAGTTAGGCTTGACAGCAGGAAAGAAAACACAATGAATACTTTTAAAATTTGCTTCTTTTTCATGGCCATGCTTTTTCGGTTAGACAACAAAGATAACGGAAAAGTTATCATGTGTCCATTTTTGCAAGTCTTGAATTAGGATAAATTTTGTTTTAGGTTATCCGGCAATAGCAACAATAATTTTGTGTCCAGGGACCAGATGTCGTGTGTTCCGTATGTTGTTAAGACGTTTAATCTGGCTAACAGTAACACCGTCATATTCCTGAGCAATATCCCAAAGCGTGTCTCCACGTTTTATGATATGATAGATATACTTTCCTTTTCTGACAGTGGAAGAATTCTTTACATCCGGTTTATACACGTACAATTTTTCTCCAGGATAGATGGTCGCGCTCCTCAGGTTGTTCCATTCTCTCAGGTCAGTGGTAGAGCATTTAAACCTTTTAGCAATCAAGCCAAGATTTTCCCCACGTCTTACTTTGTATAAGGTCTTTTGATTTGAACGCGTGACCGGGGCTCCTGATTTTCTATAATATTCCGGACTCCCGGCAGCAAAAACAATCAACTTTTCACCTTTGTAAATGCGACTGTTTCTCAAGTGATTCCATCTTTTCAGTTGGTTTACATAAACGTGATATCGTCTGGCAATCAATCCTAAATTTTCACCCCATCTCACAACATGAATCCGTCGGCTTCCCATTCTTTTAATCATGGCCATCAACTTGTCATGGGCAATTCCGGCTTTTGTTTTAAAAGTATAGAGCGCTCTTTCATTGTTTAGAAAATCATCAGTAAAGCGTCGCGGAATTCTTAATTCATAAGTCTTTCCATTGTAAGCTGGTATGACCCCCCGTTTAAACTCGGGGTTTAAAAATTTTAGTTCATCCATAGGAATTCCGAGCATTTCATGTAATTGGCCGAATGAAAGTACGTTACGTACGGTCACGGTGTCGATATCATAGGCGAAAATGCCAGGTACCATGGGGCGCAAATCATGTACGGCTGAATAATGCATGATATAATCCACGGCAATAAAAGCTGGAACGTAACCGCGGGTTTCTCTTGGAAGATAAGGCCAGATTGCCCAATAGTTACGTGTTCCTCCTGCTCTTCTAATGGCTCGGTTTACACTTCCTACTCCTGAATTGTAGGCTGCAAGAGCCAAAGCCCATGAACCATAAATATCATGTAAATCTTTCAGGTATTTACAGGCGGCGATTGTAGATTTTAAAGGATCATACCGGTCGTCAACCATGGAACTTACTTGCAATCCATATACTTTTCCGGTACCGTACATAAACTGCCAAAGTCCCTTGGCACCTGCAGGTGAACCCGCAGCCGGGTTTAACGCCGATTCCACGACAGCCATATATTTTAATTCCAGAGGCAAGTTGTATTTGTCTAATTCCTCCTCAATCATGGGGAAATAAATCTTCGCTAGTCCCAGAATCCTTTCTGTCAGTTTTCTTCTCCTTACGGCGTACAAATTAATGAACGCTTTAACCTGCCGGTTATAAATCAAATTAAAAGGTGTCTCTACATTTAAAGCTGCAATTCGTTTGGCGTATACTGAATCAGGGAAAGTGGGTATTTCCCCGGGAATTACCTTTACGTTTTTGCGAAGATTGCTATCCAGAATCAGATATTTTTTCTTGTAGTATTTTACATAGGCCAGACTATCCAATGCCTGCATCACAGGTGAGTCCTTGATAATAGAATGACCATTGAGATAAACGGTTTTGTGAATGCTGTCATTCAACCGATCCAATAAACTCATTTCTTTGGGAAGCTCAACTGTATCGAGCGTGGAAGGTAAATCGTCAACAGCAGAATCTGATTGAATTAGTGCGGTGTCGGAAGCTGGTAGAGAATCCTGAGCCTTAATTTGAGATGTTGACAGTCCTAGTATTATAGATAAAATGATAGTCGCAATATATTTCATTCTTATCATAGCATTGAAGGAAAATCAGCTTATAACAAACTGATTTTGATGCAAAAGCACAATTAAATTATTTTAAATATGTTGGGCGAATATCCGATATCTAACACCCCTTATTGGGAAATAATAGAAAATAGTTTCTGTTACTTTTTTTTATCGGAATCGTTGTCTTTTTCTTCATCACCGGTCTGTTCTTCACCCGTATCCAGACCGTTTTTAAATTCCTTAACCCCTTTGCCGATGCCTCGCATTAGTTCAGGTATTTTCCGGCCTCCAAACAACAAAACAATAGCTAGTACAATAAGTATTATTTCAGGAGTGCCGATAATACCGGCTTGTTGCAATAGTAAAGCATTCATGGCTTAATCTTTTTATTCTCCACAAAAATATAATAAATCATTCAGAATTTATACTTGAAGTAACATTCGGGCCTAATTTTATGTTTTTATTTGTTACAATTACTTAAAGTTATTATTTTTACTTATGTAAATATTTGCAAATGATTTAGTTACAATACTTAACAGAAATCCCAGGAATCAGTTTAAAATCTCTATAAATTATTTAACAAATGTCAACTTCTTCTGAAGATATATTTCAGATTCCTTAAACTACAACAAAAAAGCCCAGATAAATGGCGGCCAGTATCGACACCCCAACAATGATGATAATAGTGTTGGTTGGCAGTTTATCTTTCCGGCTTTCATACTCGAAATTATGATGTTTTTGATTGTCTTCCATGTCATTTCGGTAGTTTATCCAGTCTTCTTCCATTTTTAAAGACTACCACAAAGGCATCAGTTATACCATTTTGATTTCTTAAGATATTACGTTCAGCCTTTGCTTGTAGGTAAGCACCAAAAGAACCAACGGTGTAAATATAATAACCATTGTGCATATCGGTACGAATTCTACTTTTCGCAATATGATAGTGTTCACTTAAATAATTCAATGAAACAGGTTTTCCATACCTAGCTCTGATCTGGACGCGGTATTCGAGAATCGGTTTCACTGGTGAAGCATGACGAACTGGTACTGGTTTCGTTACTTTAGGTTTAGGCTTCGCTTTTTGAGTAGTATCAGCTTTTTCTTTTGTGGGCGGTTGTAAAGGCATTCCTGCCTGTTCATTTGTTTTAACCGGAGAAGTAACTGCAGGATTCGGCGTAAAAGGTTTTGGAAGCTGCGTTTGCTGAGGAGCTACTTTATGTGGCTTTGCCCCGAATTTTATTGTTACTCCGATAGATGTGTAGTTGTAAACATCATACTTGAAGTTTTTTGAATATAAATCAACAGCATCTGAATTTACTAAATGGTTTACAGACTCAAAATTTAAATTCAAATGTTTGTTAACCTTATAAGAAATTCCCATTCCTCCGATGGCAATGCCTTCCAGCGTTCTGCCACCAATTCCGTGTCCATAACCAAACCCTCTTTCCCCAAGAATCTGAGCGTTGGATAACCTGTACAGGGTTGAATTGTAGTTTGTTAATCCTAAACCGGCCAAGAGATAAACGTTCAATTTCCGGTCAGGATCATATCCGGCAATCAGTGTATTCAAATTGAAAGTTCCATTTAAATTAAATTCAAAATAATCACCCTGAAAATATTCATTTGTCTTAGTCTTTATACCCGACAGTTGTCCATAAAGTGCTTGCCCTCGCAATCCGAAAAAAGGTGTAAACTGCCTGCCTAACATCAATCCTGCTCCCATACGCCATTCGGTATGATTGGAATAAGTTAAGGGCCAAAACTTGTTTGCTTTTATGTCGCCATAGAAAAGGCTGGTGCCAATGTTAAAATTCAAATTCCAATGAGGTGTAAATTGGTTGGTTTTTGATACCTTTTGTGCCCTCGCTGTTCCTGATGGGGCCAGTAAAATAAAAACCAACGCAATTGAAAAGCAAAGTATGCATCGCTTCATAACGGGTTGTATTTAGATAATATTTAATAAAATCCCAACTAAATTACGCAATAATTATGAGTTTTACAGGTGCCGTTTTCTAAAAAATCAACAACTGTAAAAGGAACACGGCGAGTTATCTTGTATTGCAATTAAAATATTAAATATTGACCGGAATAGAATCAAATACATTTAATTACATTTTGGTAATCAATGGTTTATATTAAATCAAAAACTGAATAGACAGCAAATAAAATTAGGAAAGACGGCTCGGAAAGACATTCCAATTTCTATAGTTATAAACATTCTGAGAGTTAAGAAATGGTAAATGTGCCGCAGCAATTCAAAATTTACTGATAAAAGATTATTTCAGCTTACCAATCCATGATTCAATCTCATGCAATTGAACAGCAGGAACATCCAGTTTTTTCTTCTTCCGCAAGCCATTCAATGTTTGCTGAATGACGGTGGGTTTCTTCTCAGCCAAATCTTCCGGTTTGGCAATTCCGGCTTCCGGCATCAGATTGGCCCAGTGTTCGGCCATCCCCAAAACCACAAAATCGCTGCTGCTTACCGTTTTTGCCTGCACTTCCGGTCGCATTTGCGGGAAGAGGATTACTTCCTGAATGGAATTTTGATTGGTCATGAACATGGTCAAACGGTCAATGCCGATTCCCATTCCTGAGGTTGGCGGCATACCGTATTCCAGGGCACGAAGGAAATCGTAATCGATGTACATGGCTTCGTCGTCTCCTTTTTCAGCCAGTTTTACTTGTTCTTCAAACCGTTCACGCTGGTCGATAGGATCGTTTAATTCTGTATAAGCATTAGCCAGTTCTTTTCCATTGACCATCAGTTCGAAACGTTCGGTAAGTTCCGGATTTTCACGGTGGCGTTTACAAAGCGGTGACATTTCCACTGGATAATCGGTGATGAAAGTCGGCTGAATGTAAGTATGCTCGCACTTTTCACCGAAAATTTCATCGATGAGTTTTCCCTTTCCCATGGACGGGTCAGTTTCGACACCCAGTTTTTCGCAGGTAGCGCGTAACTCGTCCTCATTCATGCCGCTCACATCAATTCCGGTTCTTTCTTTAATGGCATCCAGAATGCTGATTCGTTTATAAGGAGCGGCAAAATCAATTACATTTTCTCCCACCTGAACTTTTGTGGTTCCGTGCAAATCGTTGGCGATTTTTTCCAGCATCTGTTCGGTGGTTTCCATCATCCAGAAATAGTCTTTGTATGCCACGTACATTTCCATCTGGGTGAATTCCGGATTGTGATAGCGGTCCATGCCTTCGTTTCGGAAGTCTTTGGCAAATTCATACACCCCTTCGTAACCTCCAACAATAAGGCGTTTCAGATACAGCTCGTTGGCAATTCTCAGATAAAGTGGAATATCCAATGCATTGTGATGAGTAACAAAGGGTCTGGCAGCGGCACCTCCTGGAATTGACTGCAGAATGGGAGTTTCCACCTCGAGATAACCTTTTTCGTTAAGGAATCCGCGCATGGAACGCAAAACTAATGCCCTCATTTCGAAAATCTTGCGAACAGGGTCATTAACAACCAAATCAACATAACGCTGACGGTAACGCTGGTCTGGATCGGTAAAAGCATCATAAACTTTTCCGTCTTTTTCTTTAACGATAGGCAGCGGTCTGAGCGATTTAGATAAAACAGTTAGCGCGGTAACGTGAATGGTAATTTCTCCCATTTTAGTTTTGAAAACATAACCTTTTACACCAATGAAATCTCCGATGTCCAGCAACCTTTTGAATACTGTGTTGTACAGGGTTTTGTCTTCTCCGGGGCAAACGTCATCACGCTTAATGTAAAGCTGAATTCTTCCCGTCGAATCCTTCAGTTCTGTAAAAGAAGCAGCGCCCATAATCCGGCGGCTCATCATCCGCCCGGCGATGCTTACTTCCTGAAACTTTGTTTCGTCTTCAGGGAACTGTTCTGTAATATCTTTTGCATAAGCGTTTACTTCATACATGGCCTGGGGATATGGATTGATTCCCAGATTCTTCATCTCGTTCAAAGCGTTCCGCCTTACGATTTCCTGTTCGCTCAGTTGCTGCATCTAAATTTCGGTTTTAAAAATT
>CAZGZO010000115.1:0-8879 GCA_964529695.1 uncultured Lentimicrobiaceae bacterium | reverse complement strand
CTCGCCGGAAACAACATGGGACCTTCCAAAAAAGAAAAGGCAGAAAAGCTTGATATTCCCATTATTTCTGAAGAGGATTTTGAGGAGATGATTTCCTAATCAAGGAGCTTGTAATCCTGTAAACTCCAAACTCAATTCCCAAAGCCTATCCTGAATCTTTTTATCATAAGAGATGGGAGCAGATCGTTTTTCCTTTTTATTCACCAGATACAACCCGGTTTTATTTTCCATTTCCGGGGAAATAGCAGCAAAAACAGGCGTTTGAGCGCCTTTTTCAAGACTGCGACCTCCAAATCCGCCCCAACCGGCGTGAAATAATTTTGTACTGATAACACCCGGATGGAGACAATTTACAGTAACACGATCGCTATTCAGGGCTCGTACCAGTTTATAAGTAAAAAGCACATTTTCAAGTTTTGACAAAGCATATGCATGATAAGGGTCGAAATATTTTTCGCCATTTAGGTCATCAAAGTCGATGCTCCCCGATTGTGCCATGGAACTTACATTCACAATTCTGGAACCAGGTGTCGCTTGAACTAAATCTAAAAGTTGAATCGTCAACGCAAATGGAGCCAGGTGATTCACCATAAAAGTCTTTTCAAAACCATTTTCTAAAATCACCTTTTTGTCTTCAAAAACTCCGGCATTGTTTAACAGGACATCTAATTTTGAAAAACGGTTTTTCACATCCCGCGCCATTTTTGCAATACTTTCTAAGTCAGAGAAATTAGCAACAACAGTTTCAACTTCACAATTTCCTGAAAGGGATTTTATTTCTTCTACCGTATTACGGGCCCTTTCTTCGTTTCTTCCGTGCACAACAACCTTGTGTCCCCTCTTGGCCAGCTCAATTGCAGTTTGCTTTCCAATACCATCTGTAGAGCCCGTAACCAGAATAATCTTCGCATCCATTATCTCAATATTTTTTCAAAATTATAAAAATACAATGCATGTATGGAACTATTTGCCCTGTGTTTCTAACTAAAAATAGTATTTTTGACCCTTAATTTAATTTAACAATTTTAGTTCATTTTTTATAACCAGAAAACAATGCAACAATTTTCCGCACTTGATGAGAGAACAACAGCGGTTATCCGCGGTTTAATTATGGATGGGACACGTAAAGCTAATTCAGGACACCCGGGGGGTGCTATGTCGTCTACAGACATGGCCTACATTCTTTTTAAGTACCATTTGAACATAGATCCTGATAACAGCGAATGGATAAACCGCGATCGTTTTGTACTTTCAGCAGGTCACGAAAGCATGCTTTTATACTCTTTTTTACATTTACAGGGAAGACTTCCGTTAGATGAACTAAAGAAATTCAGACAACTTAATAGCTTAACACCTGGTCATCCCGAGCATGGACTAACTGCCGGTGTGGATGCCACAACAGGACCGCTTGGACAAGGTTTTGGAATGTCGGTTGGAATGGCCATTGCTGAGCAAGCTCTTGCCAGCCAGCTGGGAGATGATGTAATTGACCATTACACATTTGCTTTAGCAGGTGACGGAGATTTACAGGAACCAGTTGCTTTAGGCGCTGCCGCTACGGCTGGACATCAGGGCTTGGGAAAACTGATTGTTTTCTATGATAAAAACAATGCTCAAATCTCAGGATCAACCGATCGGGCCGATAGCACAGATATTGCAAAAGTATTTGAGGGTCTCGGATGGCACATCCAACAAATTGACGGTCATAATTTTACAGAAATTGACAACGCATTAGAACAGGCTAAAGCGGAAAAAAACAAGCCTTCCATCATTATCGGACACACCAAAATGGCCAAAGGAGCGGCCAACGTCGAAGGTGATTATCATACCCATGGTGCACCGCTTGCTCCTGAAGAAATTGCTGCTACTAAAGAAAAATCAGGATTACCGGCTGACCAGTTCTTTTTTGTCCCGGATGAAGTTTATAATCATTTTCGATCTGCCTATGATGAAAAAAAGCAGATAGTAGCTGATTGGAACGAGAAAGTAGAAAAAAAATCTAAAGAAGATGCTGCCTTTGCAGCTCGTTTTAATGCCATTTCAAAAAATGAGTTAACTCCTGATTTTGAAATTCCTGTTTTCAAAGATGGTGAAAATCAGGCTACCCGAGCAGCTTTTGGAAAGACACTGGCTGCGTTTGCAAAACAAACACAAGCTATTATCGGAGGTTCTGCTGATTTGGAACCTTCTAACAACACCAAACCTTTTGCTGATATTTCCGGTGAGTTCACCAAGGATAACCGAAGCGGAAGAAACATTGCTTTCGCTGTCAGGGAATTTCCCATGGCAACACTTTTGAATGGAATAGCACTTCATGGAGGCTACAGACCCTTTGGAGCAACTTTTATGGTATTTTCAGACTATGCCAAACCGGCCATTCGCCTATCAGCCTTGCAAAAGCTTCCGGTTATGTACGTTTTCACACATGATTCATTTTATGTAGGTGAAGATGGCCCAACCCATGAACCGGTAGAACAGATGAGCGGTTTGCGGGCCATTCCAAATCATATTTTATTCCGACCTGCTGAAGCCAATGAAACGGCTGTAGCCATGAAAATAGCTTATGAGACCAAAGATAGTCCGGTAACCCTGGCATTAACGAGACAATCACTTCCGATTCTGGAAACAGAAAATCTTTATGAAAAAGTGAAGAAAGGTGCTTATATCCTTCAGGGAAGCAAAGATGAAACACCTGATATCATTTTGATAGCCAGCGGATCAGAAGTTCATCTTGCCTTGGGTGCAGCAAAACTAATCAAAGGAAAAAAGGTTCGCGTTGTCAGTATGCCATCCATGGAATTGTTTGATCGTCAAAGCATTGAATATCGGAATTCTGTTCTACCTCCGGAAGTTACTTACCGTGTCAGCGTGGAAGCAGGTAGCACTTTCGGTTGGGGAAAATACGTGAGTCTGGGCTGGAGTTTCGGTTTGGATCGATTTGGTGAATCAGGTCCTGCCGGTTTGCTACAGAAAGAATTTGGTTTCACTCCGGAAAACCTGGCAAAAATGGTAGAAGAACGTTTACCCTAAAATTATAGACCTATGAACAAAATTCAAATAGCTCCGTCTATTTTAGCTGCTGATCTGCTCAAACTTGAAAATCAGGTAAAAACTGTAGCTGAACAAGGTGCAGATATGATCCATGTGGACATTATGGACGGGCATTTTGTTCCCAATCTGACTTTTGGGCCCAGCATGGTCGCTGCTTTAAAACGTATTACTGACCTGCCTTTGGATGTACATTTAATGATCGAAGATCCTGATCGTTATCTGGAAAAATATGCCAAGGCAGGTGCCTCCATCCTGACAGTTCACCAGGAAGCTTGCACACATTTACACCGCACAATTCAGGTGATTCATAGTTTGGGCATTAAAGCTGGGGTTTCTTTGAATCCTGCCACTCCTCTCTGCTCTTTGGAGAATGTTATAGATGATATTGATCTAATTCTGATTATGACTGTCAATCCTGGTTTTGGAGGACAAAAATTCATATCTCAAGGGTACAGCAAAATCGCAAAAGCGAGAAAAATGATTGAAAAATCCGGAAGAGATATATTTCTCGAAGTAGATGGCGGTGTAAATCCGGATACTGTTGAAAATATTGTTACAAACGGGGCTGATCTACTGGTTGCAGGAAACTCCATTTTTGGTCAGGAAGATATTGTAAAAGCCTTTCTGGAGTTAAGAGAAAAGGCTGAAAACGCTGCTGAATAAATCCTTTTTTTATCAAGCCAACCGGACTCTAGGATCGAGAACGGCATAAAATATATCCACAAGGATGTTTACAAGTATCAGAATTACGGAGATAAACAGCACTACGCCCATAACCACAGGCAAATCATATTTTTCCAAAGCCGTTACCAGAACCATACCGATTCCTTTCCAATCGAAAACATATTCTACAAAAACAGCGCCGGCCATTAAAGATGCAAACCATCCGGTGATGGCTGTTACAACAGGATTTAAAGCATTGCGCATGGCATGACGGAACAATACTTTGGTTGGACTCAACCCCTTTGCATAAGCCGTACGAATATAATCCTGCGAAAAAACTTCAAGCAACGAACTGCGAACCAGACTAATAACAATTGCCAGGGGGCGAATTCCCAATGTAAGCGCTGGAAGAATCAAATTCTGTAAACTCAGATAAACCTGACCTGTATATGGATCAACAGAATAAAGGCTGCCAAACATGGACAATCCGGTGTATTTATGCCACACAAATCCGAACAGCCAAGCTATGAAAATAGCTGCAAAAAAAGACGGCACGGACATCCCGAAAGATGAGAATGCCATCATAAAACGGTCATAAGCGCTGTCTTTTCTCATGGCCGCAGGAATTCCCAATAGAAAGCCAACAATCACAGCGAAAAGAATAGCAGTAGCTGCTAAAAGCAATGTTTTGGGGAAAGCTTCCGCAATGATAGAAGAAACAGGCCTTTTGCTTTGATAGGACCTTCGTAGATAGGGAACTTTCAGAACCAATCCCAAATCACCAAATTTCACAAGAATATGTGAATGAGGGTATTTCGATTTATTATAATACCAATAACTGTTTGAATTTTTAATATTGTGAATGGATACCGGAGAAAGATCATTCAGGAAATTGAAATACTGAGTCATTAGTGGTTTATCCAATCCCAGATCTTTTTTGATGGCTTCCACAGAAGCGATGTCGGTTCTTTGTCCCATCAACATTCCCGAAGCATCACCAGGAAGAGCATTGAACAAAACAAACACCAGAGTCACCACGCCCCACAGCACCAAAATACCGTACAAAAGCCGCCTGATCAGATAGTTTCCCATAGTATCCTTATTGCGGTGAAACTAAGTATTTCAGCACTTTTTCCGAGGTGGGAAAATCATTGAAATGCCATTTTTTAATAATTACGCCGTTTTTCATCAACATCAGACCGGGGTTGGAACGTATGATGGCTTTTATTTCAGTTTCATCAGCCTGGAAAGCCGGAATATTCAGATGATAGGCCTTCTCTATGTTGGCAATTGTTTTCCATCCGGAAGCAGTAATTAACACCATGGAAACATCTTTGGGTTTCAAAAACGATACCAGAGCTGCAGCCTGTTTGAATCCTTTGCTATCACCAAGATTCAGATTGTATGAAAACAGAATAAATTGTGGACCGGGATTTTCAAAAATAGCCTTAGCATGATCATTTCCCAAACTGTCTTCTACTACAAGATCATATTTCCGGTGAACTTGCGAGTCATCCACCCGCTGTCCAACAAATTTCCAATGTGCCATCCATGTGGAATCTTTCCATGGGTAATTTGGAAATAGGAACTCCTTAGTCTGCCCGGTTTTTTGGTTTTTGTATGTGACGTAAGTTTTTACCTTGTTTAAGCCTGTAGGTTTCATGTTCTCACCCACTTTCCAGTTACGAAAATCAATTATCGGAAGGTGGTTCAGATTATAATTCATGAATCCGAAAAATATACCGCCCATTACCAAAAGAAAGAGGAATTGCGGAAAAAACCGGGGTGGTCTTGGGATAATTCTCCGAGCATTCACGATAACAAATATATTGAGGCTAATTAGGATAATATTCTTATAAAATGTTGCCCAATTGCCCAACTTGATGGCATCTCCAAAGCACCCACAATCGGGCACCATATTTTTCAAAGCATCAAAATAAGTCAGTATCGTAAAGAAAGTAAGCATCAGCAGCATCAGCCACATGGCTTTTTTGAAGAATATCTTAAACAGGAATCCAACACCCAGGAGAAATTCGGAGAGAATAACCACGTAGGAAACCTCCAGCGCATACGGCATCAGGAAACCCCAGCCAAAGTTGGCAAGATAATCCTGAACACGGTAGGAAGTCCCAATTGGGTCAACACCTTTGACAAATGATGAAAAAATAAAGACCAGTCCCAGCAGTATTCTTACATACCTGAGCACATAAAACATGATGTCTTTATGGTCATTTTCCACCTTCTAAGGTTAATTTTATCAGAGCAAATATGGAATAATTAATAATATCAAAATAATTGGCATCCAGTCCTTCGGAAACCAGTGTCTTACCTTCATTGTTTTCTATCTGCTTAATTCTCAGTAATTTCATTAATATAATATCATCCAGTGAAGAGATTCGCATGTTTCGCCATGCCTCATCGTAATCATGATTCTTGTTCATCATCAAATCCCGGGCCTCATAGATATATTTATTGAAAAGTTCAATGGCCTTTTCATTTGTAATGTCGACATCTTCAGCAACGCCAAGTTCAAGCTGAATAAGCGCTGCACAGGAATAATTAACAATACCGATAAACTCGGGAACCTCACCTTCATCAATTTTCTGCACCCCTTTACGCTGAATACTTCTAATCCGATTGGCTTTGATGTAAATCTGGTCGGTCAGACTCGACGTTCTCAGAATACGCCACGAGGCACCATAGTCCTTCAATTTATTCTCAAAAACATTGCGACACTGACTGATAACTGTCTCAAACTGCTGCGAAGTATCCTGACTCATATTCCTTTTTTTCGTGTTTTTAATATATATCTTTGTGATGAATTTAAATCAATAAAAATTCAGTAAATGGGGAATAAAGATACTTCTTTTCAAAAAACCATGGGTATTCAAATCGGGAAAAATATCCTGGACTTTTCAAGCCCCAGGATTATGGGGGTTCTAAATCTCACACCTGATTCTTTTTACGATGGCGGAAGGTATTTTAATGATGAACTTTGGTTTTCCCAAACGCTTAAAATGATTTCAGAAGGTGCTGACATCATTGATTTGGGAGCTTTTTCCTCCAGACCCGGCGCAGAAATGATTAGCAATCAAGAAGAAATGGACCGATTACTTCGTCCACTAGAACTTTTAAAAAGAGAGTTCCCTGAAGCCATCTTTTCTATAGATACTTTCCGCTCGGATGTGGCTAAAGCATGTGTTGAAGCCGGGGCACATATCATCAATGATATTTCAGGTGGCAATATGGATGAGAACATGTTTCACACGGTGGCAAAGTTGAAAGTGCCTTACATCCTGATGCATATGCATGGAACACCACAGGACATGCAAATGAATCCCATTTCTGAAAATATTGTAGAAAAAGTTCACACTTTCTTCAAAAATAAAGTAAAGAAAATCAGGAGATTAGGCATTGAAAACATTATACTGGATCCGGGTTTCGGATTTGGTAAAACTGTGGAATGCAATTACAGTTTACTCGCCGGAATGGCTGAAACCCGCATAGATGACTTGCCGCTGCTGGCAGGCGTTTCACGAAAATCTATGATTAACAAAGTGCTTCAAACCAAACCAGAAGAGGCATTAAACGGAACAACAGTTGTTAATACAATCGCTTTAATGAATGGTGCTGATATCTTGCGCGTACATGACGTAAAAGAGGCCCGGCAAGCCATAGAATTAATGGAGTATTACAAACAGCATGGAACCATAAATGAAAGTGGAAATTGCTGAAATCAAAGTGCGGCAAAGGCCTGCAACTGTAAGGAATTATTTATAAATTTGGAAAAAATTGAGCTGACTTGACACCGTTATTCATCCATATCCGAATTCTTGACCTGGTAGATATCTTCCTGGTAGCAGTTTTGTTGTATATGCTTTACAAGCTTCTGAAAGGTACTGCAGCCATCAACATTCTTTTCGGACTGGTAGCTTTTTTCCTCTTATGGAAAATTACAACGCTTTTGAAAATGGAGCTGTTGTCTGATATTATGGGAGCCTTTATCAGCGTGGGTATCATTGCGCTTATTGTTATTTTTCAGCCGGAAATAAGGCAGTTTCTTTTGGCCCTCGGTACCCCGAACTTCTTTAACGGGCAAAAAAAACGTTTTTCCTTTGTAAAACACTGGTTTCCATCGTCTATCGAGCTTGATATTGACCCAATTGTCGTTGCCTGTCAGCACATGAGTAACGCGAAACAAGGCGCTTTGCTTGTGATTACACGTAAACATGAACTTCCTCAAATTGTTCAAACGGGGGAAGTCATAAACGGAGCCATCAGTAGCCCGCTTATTGAAAATCTTTTCTTTAAAAATAGTCCGTTGCATGATGGTGCAATGATTATCACAAACAATAGTGTAAAAGCAGCCGGATGTATTTTGCCTGTTTCCAAGAAAAAATTACCACGTTATGCCGGGCTGAGACACCGTGCAGCATTGGGAATTACAGAAATTTCAGATGCTATTGCCATTGTTGTTTCTGAAGAAACCGGACAACTCTCCTATTGCACGCAAGGAAACCTGCGGCATGATATCCTCATGGCTACTTTACAGCAGAAACTTTTGGTGGACCTGGGTATGGAAGAACGTTCTGAAGAAGATGTTGTTTCAGAGGAAGAAGCTTCGACTGCTGAGACAGATAACCAATAAATTTCATCATTTTAATTTTCTTTCTTTAAATTGGACCTAAGACCAGAGGTGCATTCATGGGAAATTAATACCTTAAAAACAACATTAAAAAACGTTAATTCGGTACTCAAAGGTCTTATTATTTTGTATTTTTGATATATCGATAATCCAAAAAATTAATATCATGAAAATTAACAGATACGTGGACATTTCCACTATTGACAGAGAAGCCAAAAAAGATTACATCGACCGCCATTCACCATTTGTTCATTGCGAAGAAACTGCCAAAGCAGGCGAGAAATTTAAAGTAACCGTAAAATTGGGTAACGAATATCCCCATCCGGACGACTTTGATCATTACATCGCCTGGGTGCAGCTATGGAACGGTGAGTTTAATCTGGGACAAGCAACATTTGCTCCAGGTGCCTTAGGAAACAAACCTGGTCATGTTGAAGTAGATTTCCATATTGTACCAATCAAAAACATGAAACTCACTGCCATGGCGTTTTGCACGAAACACGGATTATGGCAGAGCGAT
>CAZGZO010000114.1:0-8888 GCA_964529695.1 uncultured Lentimicrobiaceae bacterium | reverse complement strand
GTTGTGTAGGCATATTCTTCCAGTATCCAATCTGGTACATCTGGTCGTAAGAAGCACCGGCAGCAACCATGTTATAAACATAATTTCCAAGGCTGAGACGGGTAGAAGTAGATGCATCCCAATTCTTATAAGTAGCACGGAACGATAAGCCCATCAAAACAACAGGTGCGGGATTATGGTCAATGTATTTATCAGCATTGTTACCTGCTACAGCACCTCCTTTTCCTGTGAGATCAACATACAGACCCTCAATAGGATTTCCGTTGGCATCATAAACCTGTTTGTTTACAAAGAATGAGTGGGCAGCATACCCAACGCGACTTACCTGGTTATTACCGGTCATTCCACTTCCATAAAGAATTCCGATATAGTCGGGATTATTTGTAGATAAAAGTTTTGTAATCTTGTTTTGATTCCAGGAAGCATTAAAACCAATATTAAAAGAAAAGTCTTTTTTCGAGATAGCAACGGCATTCAAATCTAACTCAAGCCCTTGATTTTGGAGGCTTCCTACGTTTGTAGTTAATGTGTTAGAGAAGTTACTACCAGTAGGAATAGTAATAGTTTCAATCAAGTTGTCAGTGGTCCGGAAATAGTAATCTAATGAGCCGGAAAGTCTGCTGTTAAAGAAACCAAAATCTAAACCGATATTTTTAGTGGTCGTCTGTTCCCATTTAATGTTGGGATCATACGAGTTAGGGCGAAGAGTTGGGATAAATGCTCCATCAAATAAGTAATAGTATCCATCTACTGAAGATTGGTATAATGCCTGATAAGGATAATAGCTATCGGTAATATCCTGTTGTCCGGTAACACCCCAGCCTAAACGTAGTTTCAATTCGCTAAGCCAACTAACATTCTTCAGGAAATTTTCCTGTTTTATCTTCCATGCTAATGCAGCTGACGGGAATAAACCCCAGCGATTGGATTGAGAGAACCTTGAAGAACCATCATCACGAAGTGTGAAAGTTAACAGATACTTGTCGTTCAATGTATAATTAAAACGTCCAAAGAATGAAACAAGTTGAAGATTATTAACATGTTGACCAGTACTATCTGGTGTTATGGCGTAAGGGGTTTTGGCATCTCTAGTATAGGTATAGTTTTCATTGTGAAAGTGTTGCCATGAGTAACCTGCCATAACATCAAACTTACTTTTGATGGATTTAACATCTTTTACATAATTCAAGTAAAAATCAAACAATTTATTTGAGTTTTTACCATTGAAGTTATCAAGTTGACCGTGAATATAAGTACCAAGAATGTTGGGGTTAGCGGTAGCTGGTTTGTTATTATACCCTTCACCTTTGGTAACATCCAATGCTACATTCAAATGAGCGCGTAAATCTTTGAAGAAAGGCAGGGTGTAGTCCATCTCAATGTTTCCAATGAACCGATTAACAACAGATTTATTATTAACCAGTAGTGCCTGAGACACTGGGTTTGGAGTTCCAAGGTTTGATCCTGGGAAATTGCTCCATTGGTAATAACCAGCTGAGGCTGGGTTACCATCTCTAACTGGCTGGGTCGGGTCCATTGAAATTGCATTACTGACCGCTCCGTCATCACCAAAATTGTTGTTGGTATTCATACCTTTTGCATTCACATTCACTTTCAGTGAATTTTTGAAGAAGGTAGGATTCAACGTAATAGATCCTGTGAATCGCTTCAGGCCAGTGTTTTTAAGAATACCATTCTGGTTGGTGTAGCCTAATGTTACTCTGTAAGGAAGTGATTTGTATGCACCGGAAATACCGATATTGTGATTCTGGGAGAATGCAACTCTGTAAATTTGGTTTTGCCAATCGGTGTTATAGGATCCCAGAGCATTGTAAGAAGCAGGATCATAAAGACCAGGGTGTGAATAAGCAATCTGTCTCATCTGATCTCCCGAATACACGTCGAGGAATTTCTGAGCAGCTGAAACTGTGGCATTTCCATCATAGGTTACTTTGAATTTGGAACCTTTATGAGCTTTTTTGGTAGTGATGATGATAACACCATTTGAAGCCCTGGAACCATAAATAGCTGTTGCAGAAGCATCTTTCAAAACAGTAAACGATGCAATATCGTTCGGGTTAATGAAGGATAGGAGATTAGAACTTCCTGAAACAGTACTATTGTCAATCGGAACCCCGTCAACAATAATAAGTGGATCGTTAGACGCGTTTAGTGAAGAACCTCCACGAATGCGGATGGTAGCTCCGGCTCCCGGTGCACCACTGTTCTCGTTGATCACAACTCCAGCGCTTTTACCAATAAGCAACTGCTGAGGTGTGGTTATGTCACCTTTGTTAAAGTTCTTTGCCGATACCGTGGCTACCGAACCTGTAGCGTCGCTTTTTTTAACAGCACCATAACCAATAACCACGAGTTCATTAAGATTAGCAGCCGAAGCATGCAACTTAATTGTTAAAGTGGTGTTAGGTTGTGCAACTACTTCTTGCGAAATATAGCCCACATAAGAAAAAACCAGAGTTGCTCCAGGTTTTACAGAAATAGAAAACTTTCCGTTCAAATCTGAAACTGTTCCCTGTGTGGTTCCTTTTACCAGGACAGTAGCCCCGGGCAATGGTGAGCCATTTGACGCATCGACGATAACACCCTTAACCATACCGGTTTGGGCAAACGCCGTTGATAATCCTCCAAACAATAGAAGGATAAACAACATTGATTTTGGGATAAAATGTTTTATCATAACGTGTTTTGTTTATAAATAAAAAAATGAAATCTCTTGTGTATTTTCGATATTTTAGGTTTTAAATTTACAATATTTTAACACAAAATTCAACATTAAAAATTTTTGGTCGTACAATTCACATCTTTATATATGTAGAATGAATTCACTGCGTTAAAGTATGTTAATTCGTGTACTTGCAAATGTATGTTTTCTTTTTACCAGTTCACTTTTTCGTCAAATTGCTGCCTTGAGCGAAAAATTTCATTGTGGGCGCAACCGTTTGAAATAGAATTAAATAATCTGATTATTTCATATTTGGAGGCAAACGATTGAATTCGGGGATTTCAGTATCCGCAAACGATTGAAATAGCTTCTATATATAGTTGATACACGAAGTTAAGAAAAAGTTAAGAAAAAAATAACTTTTTTTATTTAAAACCCTTTTGTAGCTTGACTTTAGGGCATATTGTACACTAAGTAAAAGGGGATTTAAAGAAGTAGTTTTTTGTCCTTTGAAGGTAACTTTTCAGCTACGAGATTATATGACTGGTCAATGAGTGACTTTAGCAGGGTTTCATCCATTAGGGATTCAATATTTATTGTATTCCAATGTTTTTTGTTCATATGGTACCCTGGGGTTATTTCGGGATGATGTTCCCTCAATTCTATGGCCTTTTCAGGGTCGCATTTTAAATTGATGCTTAGTGGAAATTCCAGACTTAACAGGGCGAACATTTTTCCCGCCACCTTGAAGACCAGTGTTGATTCCCCAAAAGGGAAGCTCTCAGTTACAAGTTTTTTAGTGATACAATACTGTCTAACTTCTTCTGCATTCATCTCGCATCAAGTATATTATGATTGTTGACTGTAAAAGTAGGCATTTTATAAAACGGCTTTTCTACAAAACAAAATGATGTATTTTGGATTTTATTACATTTGCACCTCAGAGATAAGTGACTATGGTCCGATAAAACGGCTGGCCTTTAGAGCTTATCTCTTTTTTACTTAAGGGGTTTAGAATACAAAACTTAACTTAAATTATGGGACTTAAAGAGAAATCCATTGACCTGAGAAGACGCATGCGAAATGCGTTAATGGGTGGTGGCGAAAAAGCCATCAAAAAACAAAAGGCCATCGGTAAACTTACCGCCCGTGAGCGTATCCTGGCGCTTGTGGATGATGATTCCTTTCACGAGTATGATCTTTTTGTGGAGCATGCCGGGCGTGATTTTGACATGGACAAAAAATACCTTCCGGGCGATGGTGTGATTACCGGAACGGGAACAATAATGGGACACACTGTATGTGTCTATGCCCAGGACTTTACTGTTGCAGGTGGTTCTTTGGGCTGGATGCATGCCAAAAAGATTACCAAGATTATGGACCACGCCCTGAAACTTAAGGTGCCTTTAATTGGAATTAACGATTCCGGTGGTGCCCGTATTCAGGAAGGTGTTAACTCGTTAGCGGGTTACGGCGAAATCTTTTATAGAAACACCCTGGCTTCAGGTGTGATTCCACAGATTTCAGTGATTTTAGGACCTTGCGCCGGAGGCGCTGTTTATTCACCTGCACTGACTGACTTCGTGTTTGTGGTTGAGAATATTTCCAAGATGTTTATCACAGGACCTGAAGTTATCAAAACAGTTTTGGGGGAGGAGATATCTATGGAAGCACTGGGTGGTGCACGTGTTCACTGCGAAACAACAGGTAACGCCCACTTTTTTGCTCAAACTGAAGATGAATGTTTCGACCAGATTAAGAGTTTAATCAGTTATATTCCCTGGAATAATACAAGGAAAGCAGAGGTTTATCCAAAGAAAAAACCTAATACCAGGAAGTATAATATCGACGAAATTATTCCGGCAGATCCACGCGAGCCTTATGACGTTAGGGATGTAATACGTTCTCTTACAGATGATTCAGAATTCCTTGAAATTCAGGAATTGTTTGCGCAGAATATGGTCATAGGCTTTGGTAGAATGGACGGTGCAACAGTTGGCTTTGTGGCCAACCAGCCGCTTTATCTTGCCGGTGTACTGGACGTGGATTCTTCTGATAAAGCTGCACGTTTTATTCGCTATTGCGATGCTTTTAATATTCCTTTGGTGACACTGGTTGACTTGCCTGGTTATTTGCCGGGTATCGATCAGGAGCATGCAGGAGTTATCAGGCATGGTGCTAAAGTACTTTATGCTTATTCTGAAGCTACTGTAGCAAAAATCACACTGATTATGCGGAAAGCATATGGTGGTGGTTATATCGCTATGTGTTCTCACCATCTCCGTGCTGATTTTGTATTTGCGTGGCCTACGGCTGAAATTGCTGTAATGGGTCCTGAAGGTGCTGCCAACATTATTTTCCGTAAGGAAATTGCTGCTGCAGATAATCCGGATGAGTACAGGAAGCAAAAGGTGGAAGAATATAAAGAAAAATTTGCAAATCCTTATGTAGCTGCAGCTTATGGTTATATTGATGCGGTTATTGAGCCTGAGGATACAAGAAAAATGCTCACCAGGGCACTGGCTATTTCTACTGACAAATCAATTGAGTTGCCTTATAAGAAACACGGAATTCCTCCATTTTAATTAGTACCGCTATGGCTGAAAACAAAAATAACGGCATGATTGATCTTTCTCTTGGTGGCCTTGCTTTTAAAACGCTTCCCACAGAGAAGTATAAAAAAAGGAAACGCTACGAAGAAGACAATCCTAAACTGCTTAAAGCTTTTATTCCCGGAACTATTGTTGAGATATATGTGAAGCCCGGCAAAGAAGTTAAATTGGGAGAGGAGTTGCTGATTCTGGAAGCCATGAAAATGCGCAACGTAGTGGCAGCACCTTTTGATGGGAAAATAAAATACATCTGGGTAAAAGTAAACGAATCAGTAGGTAAAAACCAACTGATGATCGAGATGTTCTAAGTACTGAAAATCGTATTGGTTTTTCGGATATAATCTAGAAGTTCGTCCTTCCCCCGTGCTGTTTGAGAAGATGTAATCAGCATGGGTGGGACTTCTTCCCAATTTTCCAAAAGGGTATTTTTGTAGCGTTCTACGTGGGCTTCAACTTTTGCCTTGTTCACTTTGTCAGCTTTTGTAAATACGATTACAAACGGGAGATTTGAGCTGCCCAACCATTCCATAAATTCCAGGTCAATTTTCTGAGGCTCGATGCGCAAATCGACTAGAATAAAGACAGAGAGAAGGTTTGTACGGGTCAATAGATAGTTCCTTATCATTTTCTCCCATTTGGCACGCTCGCTTTTTGAACGTTTAGCAAATCCGTATCCGGGTAAATCCACCAGATACCATTCTTTATTAATGAGAAAATGATTCATTGTGATGGTTTTCCCCGGACTGGTAGAGATTTTGGCCAGTTTTTTCCGGTTGGTGAGCATGTTTACCAATGATGATTTTCCCACGTTGGAACGCCCAATAAAAGCATATTCCGGCTTGTCAGGTTTGGGACATTGTTTTTCGTGCGTAGAACTCGTGATAAATTCAGCGTCTTGAATCTTCATCAGTAATTAGATTTTGCTTTTCCGGACAGAATTAATAATATACCTTTGTTATTCAAAGGTGGGCCTTACGTAAGAATTTACGTGTTTAGCTTTCTTTTGATGATATATATCTTTGATAGTCACCAATATGCCAGTTTCTTCAACATCGCCAAAGTGATCATTCAAACTGGTTCCGAAAGTCCTCATCGTTGACGAAAGGCTCATGTAAGCACTAATCAAAGGAGGAATATTTTCACCTCGTTTTCTTACGTTTTGTACAAGAATCTTATAATCCTCATCATAATTGGAGCCCGTAAAATAGCTTTCCAGCGTTTTCTTTTCTGTTTCAATTACAAGTGGTTTCTTGGGATAAATTAACTTGTCATTATCAGGAAAGTATTTTTGCATAAAATGCAGAATTAAATCACGGGAAAGTCTCTCAAAATGAGGATACATGGTCACTTTTCCGAAAAGGTATTTGATGTGGGAATGTTCTACAATCAGGGCCCCCAAACCATCCCAAAGATTGTTCAGGGCAAACAGTCCGCGTCTTAAATTATAGGTAGGCTGATATAGTGGCTGAACAAACGAACGGCCCAGTTCAATGGTTCCGGGCAAGTATTCATCAATAAATTTCTGAGAGTAAGAAAAAAGTCTGGAGGTAGGTGATGCTACAACGCCATCAATCACAGGGAGTTTGCCACAGTCAATATAGCGATATCCACCAACGATCTGTTTTTCTTCGGGATCCCATACAATCATCTGTTTAAAAGCATTATCTCCGAGATCGTATTCATCAATATCTGTGCTTTTCCCGGTTCCGCCACCTGCATCACGAAAAGTAACCTCTCGCAATCGACCAATTTCCTGCATTACATTAGGAGAATCCTCAGCAGTGACAATATAAATCTCATTGCTTTTGTTATTTGTTAGCCGTAAAAGCTTGTTTTTTGTCAGTTCCGCAACCAGAAGATCTGCATCAACCGGCGAGACAATTTTTTCCATATATAATAATTCTTTTGACAAAGATACAACAATCAGTCTGTAATAAATTCCTTATCTGGATTATCTTTAAGTAAATAAATGTAATCCCTCACCGCGTTTGCCCAATCTGGTGGCGATTTTTTCTTGTCGAAATTCTGATAAGGGATGGGTTTGCCAAAAGTGATGGTTATCGTTTTGTTTTTCTGTTTATGAAATTCATCCACCAGGTACAACATCTCTATGTTGGCTTTGATTTTCAAAGCACCCCGGAGATTGGCCAGGTTGTAAAAGAAATTGGTATTCCTTCCGCTGATAAAGGTGGGAATAATATCTCTTTTAAACCTTTTAGCTTTGGTAATAAAAGTGGGATGCCACACCAAATCTTTGATGATTCCTTTCTTTTTCCTGGAAACCAAACCAAATGGGAAATAGCAGATTATTTTGTCGGAGGCGAAAGTGTCGTTGATAATTTGAATGTTTTCCGTATTCGAGCCGTGCTTGTTGATGGGTATGAATAATGGTTCCAGATTTTTTACATTCATCAGAATATCGTTTACCGGAAAAACAACATCTTTTCTCTTTTTTCCCACCGTTCCCATCAGGGCAATACCGTCAAGGCCGCCTAATGGGTGATTGGAAGCAATGATAACCCTTTTATCCTCTGGAATATTCTCAAGTCCAATCACTTCCACTTTGGTATTCATGAATTCAAGAATACCGTCAACAAAAGGAAGTCCCTCAAGGTGTCCGTATTGTCTCAGGAAACCATTCAACTCATCTTCATGGATAATATGTCTTAAATACCGGATGATGAATCCCGGTAACGCTTTGCGAAGTTTTGGACTCTTTTTCTCAATAACCCCTTCTACATCAATAAACTCAGCTTTGAAATCCTCCGCTCTGGCCCCATTTTCCTGCATTTTCCCTCTATTTTTTCATCACAAAGCTAAGAATTTATGAAAGATGATGGTAAATTTTAATTCTGAAAAATATCCTAAGTCAGGTTATTAACAAAATCTGAAGTGGGAAATTGTTAATAAATCTGGGGTTTTCTTATGGCGTATTTTTATTACGTTGATTGTCAATATAATAAATTGATTTTTGAACGATAGACTGCTAACAAAATAAGTTCTTTTTTCAACAAAGTGGGAAATTGTGGTAAATTTTGTCAAAAAGTGGTAAATATGATGTATATTTGAGCCATAAAAGCGCCATTTAATGCTCAACGTTTTAGGTACATACGAAGCCAAAGTCGATGCTAAGGGGAGGTTCATGTTCCCAGCAACTTACAAATCCCAGCTGGGTGCTGAGGCTAAAAACGGCTTTGTCCTGAAGCGGAGTATTTTCAAAAAATGTCTTGAACTTTTCACGCTTGAACAGTGGAACCAGGAGAGTGCCATGGTCAGCAAGCTGAATATGTTTAAAAAGAAAAACGCAGATTTTGTTACCAAGTTTATGGCTGGTGTCAAGCCGGTCGAGATGGATGGTAATGGAAGGTTGTTGCTCCCCAAAGACCTCCTTAGCTATTGCGGAATCAAGAAGCAGATCGTACTCACATCAGTTGTAAACAGAATTGAAATCTGGGATAAAGAGGTTTATGAAGCTGCCGTGGATTACAACCCGGATGACTTTGCAAACCTTGCTGAAGAAGTTATGGGTGAGTTTGAAACTGAATGATAAAAATGTATCACAATCCGGTATTGCTTCATCAAAGTGTGGAGGG
>CAZGZO010000113.1:0-8941 GCA_964529695.1 uncultured Lentimicrobiaceae bacterium | reverse complement strand
ACGCCAATTCATATTATAATCAGTAATGTTTGAGGACCCTATATATGTAATTGTATCATCAATCAACAACAACTTCCGGTGGTTTCTTCGATGGCTACGCGTGAAGAAGTCAAAATTGTACTTAATTTTTTTGAAAAATCTGACGCTTCCGCCCACTGCGGTTAAAGTATCAAAAAAACCATTCTTTACCGGACCTGCTCCCCAATAATCAATTAGAACTTTTACTTCAACACCCTTCTTCCTGGCCTGAATCAAAGCTGAACGAAACCTCTCTCCAATAACATCCGCCCCAACTCTGAAAGTTTCCAAATAGACATACTTTTTGGCAGCAAGAATGTCTTTTATCATTTTATGATAATATTGAAAAGGATCAGAATATAATCGGTAGCTGTTTTCCATACTTCAAAAATATTTAATCACTAGCCATTTTCAGGAAGAAGGTTTCTGAGCTTAAAATTAAATGATTTTTTGCTTCTTTTCAAGGTTATAGCAGAAAAGATTCAAATTTTTCGAGAATTATTTTTTGAAACCTCTTTGACGCATGGCTTCATAAATAAGAATCGCGGTTGCAGTGGAAACATTGAGAGAATCGTTGATTCCCATCATTGGAATTTTAATTATTTCTTCTGAAAACTCGCGCCACTGTTTGCTCAGGCCTTCTGATTCCGTTCCCATAATTAGTGCAGCTGGTTGATTAAGATCACTTTCGTGATACCATTTATTTGTCTGGATGGCAGCAGCATAACTTCTTATCTCCTTACTCTTAAGCCATCTCATGGCGTCCTCAGATGAGCAGGAAACCACTTGCGTGGAAAATACACATCCAATGCTGGCGCGTATTACGTTCGGATTGTATAAATCAGTGGCTGGATCACAAATAATAACTGCATCTACCTGAGCCGCATCGGCAGTGCGAAGGATTGCCCCAAGATTCCCTGGCTTTTCAACATGCTCAAGGACAACCACTAATGGCGTTTTACTTAATTTGAGCTCTTCAAAAGTCAAGAAGCGTGAATATCCCAGGGCCATAATACCTCCAGTGGTTTCGCGATAGGCAATTTTGGAAAACACTTCCGCACTTACTTCAAAAATTTGTGGCACTTTTGGAGCAATGCTTTTAGGAAACCCTTCAGGAGCTATTTCGGGACAATAAAAAAGTGAATGAATTTGGTAACCACACTGAACAACATGTGCTATTTCTTTGAGTCCTTCAACTACAAATAGCTTTTGTTTCCTACGTTCCGATGCTTTCTGAAGTTTTACGATATTCTTTATCCGCTGATTTTGCAGACTGGTTATCTTTTCAGTTTGATTCATTGATGCAACAGTAAGAGTGTTTTTTAGGATAAAGATAAAAAAAGGATTTTTTATAATTCTCCCTTTTCTAATGCACGGGTTTTCTTTCTGATTTTCAAATAAAATATTGCAGAAATCAAAAGAATTACCAAGACACCTGCAAAAATAGCAGCAATCACATCATAATTTCTAATTTTCCGACTTTGATGTAAGCTTCTTTCCCTCAACTGATTACTCTTTTGAGTGAGTTCATTCACTTTAAACTGACTTTCAACTTCAGCAGTACGTTCAAGCTCAAGCTTATTTATCAGGGAGTCCCGTTTTGCATTGTAAATCGAATAATACCTGCTAAAGTTGTTGTAATCGCCCAAACCAGCGTAACACATAAAAAAGCCTTCATTGAACTTCTGTGTGTAATCAGCAAATCCAATCTTGTGAGCAAGATGCAAACCTTTATTCAGGGCTTTCAAAGCTGTTCTATATTTTCTGGCGGTAATCAAAATAGCACCTTCGTTATAATAGACCATAACCAGTCCTGAATTATCACCTATTTCCTGATATTCCTTTTCACTTTCCCTAAGCAATTCAAGACCTTTTGAGAGGTTCCCGATTTTCCCATACAGAGAGCCTAAATTACAGGTTACCAGCGCAATGCCAGACTTACTGTCTATCTGCCTTTTCAGATCAAGGGACTGTTCATACAACAATAATGCTTTTTTATATTGTTTAAGATGATCGTTATAAACATCGCCTAAATTATCCAACACCTTGGATAATTCCCGGATATTATTTCTATTTTCGTAAATGCTCCTTGCTTTCTGAAGGTATTCAATCGCTTTATTGTATTCATTTAATTGCTCATAAATTACGGCTACACTATTATAAGCGCTGGCCATACCTTCAAAATCTTTTAAATCTGAAAATATCTTCAAGGCATCCATATAGTTTTCCAAAGCATGGTTGTAAGCCTTTCTATAATAATTGATATTACCAATATTGATAAGCGAAGTCGCAATACCTTCATTATTTTTCAGTTCTTTCTCTATATCAAGCGATTGCTTATAATAGACAGCAGCGGTATCGAATTTTGACCAATCTTCATAAACAAGGCCGATATCATTAACGCAATTGGATATTCCCTTTTTATTTTTCGACTGACGGTAGTAGGTCAGCCCCAGTTTAAAATATTTTAGAGCATCTTTATAATTACCTGTATAGTAGCATGATACACCCAAATCTTTACTTGCCAGACCAGCCAGGGAAATTTTGCCAGAGCTCTTTGACTGTTCTATAGATTGTTTCCCATACTTAATGCAGTCGTGATAGGAAATTGTACGATAGGCCTTGGAAAGTTCAATTAACAGTTTTGCCCGTTGAATACCCGTTGCATTCTGCAATTTATTCTGAAGCGTTTCAATCTGACTACTCGTTTCAGCGGTTAAAAAAGCAGGTGTTAATAATATGAAGCCAATTATAAAGGTTATCCTTTTCATCCTTGACGCAAATTTAGATTTTCTTTTTGAAAACACAAATGTCTTTTTTTCAAATTGACCAAAAATGTTTGTAATTCAAATTTCAGAGAATCGGTTTCATTTTCTTCATCAAGAAGCCATATAGAATTGTATATTTGCTTTTAAAATGATTTAATATGATAAAATCCATGACCGGCTATGGAAAGTCACTTGCCGAATTGCCGGGTTACAATCTGACCATAGAATGCAGGACGCTTAACAGTAAACAACTGGATTTAAGCATGAGGCTGCCTCAGCAGTTTAGGTCGAAAGAAATTGACATGCGTAGAACCGTAGCCAATGAATTATACAGGGGCAAAATCGATTTCAGTATCTCTTTTGAGGAGGGAAAACAGAATAATGCTCCAAAAATCAATAAGGAACGTGTTATAGAATACTATCAGGAATTAAAAGAAATATCTGATGAGTTGGGGGAAGAGTCAGAAAATGGATTCCTAGCCGTGATAACAAGATTTCCGGAAGTATTTTACACACCTGAAGCAGAATTAAACGAAGATGATTGGCAAGTAATTGAGAACAAGATTTTGGAAACCCTGAATAAGGTAAACGAATTTAGAGCGCAGGAAGGTTCTGTTTTGGAAAAAGATTTCAGGATGCGCGTTCAAAGCATCCTTGATCTTCTTGAAAGAGTCCCCGAATATGAAGAAGCACGAGTTGGAAAAATCCGTGAAAGGATAGAAGGAAGTCTGGAACAGTATTTTTCAGATGTTAGGTATGATGAAAACCGATTAGAGCAGGAAATCATTTTCTATATTGAAAAACTGGATATTACAGAAGAAAAAATACGCCTAAAAAAACATTGCGACTATTTCGTTGAGATACTTGATAACGAAGAAAAAGTAGGGAAGAAGCTTGCTTTTGTCTTGCAGGAAATAGGTCGGGAAATCAATACGCTGGGTTCTAAAGCAAATGATGCTATGTTGCAAAAATTGGTGGTTCTAATGAAAGATGAATTAGAAAAGTTAAAAGAGCAGATGTTGAATGTTTTATGATTAATAAAGGAATAGAAAAAGGCAAACTGATTATTTTCTCAGCCCCTTCGGGCTCAGGAAAAACCACACTGGTTCATCATATCATGACACAAATTCCGGAATTAGAGTTTTCGGTTTCGGCTACAAATCGAAAAGCAAGGCCCGGTGAACAGGACGGAATTGATTATTATTTTCTGGACACAACAGTTTTTAAAGAAAAAATTGCCCAAGATGAATTTGTCGAATGGGAAGAAGTTTATGACAATCAGTTTTATGGAACCTTGAAAAGCGAAGTGGAACGCATCCGTGCAAGAGGACATTCTGTTATTTTTGATGTGGATGTGAAAGGAGGGCTAAACATTAAAAAGATTTACGGTGCTGAAGCGTTGGCCGTTTTCATCAGGCCGCCTTCCATTGCTGTTCTGGAAAGCAGGTTACGTCATCGTTCTACTGAAAGTGAAGAAAGTATCAACAAGAGAATCGACCGTGCCTCCTATGAGCTGGAATTTGAGAATAAATTTGATGTGGTTTTGGTTAATGATGAATTGGAGATGTCAAAAAGTTCCAGCCTGACCGTTGTAAAAGACTTTCTGAATAAACGGGATTTATGATGCCGTCATTTAATCTTAAAAAGGAATTCCATGAGAAAAATTGTACTTCCGGAATATAAAAAGAACATTTTACGGGCTATTTTGAGTCTCCAGGTTATGGAATCAAAAATACCCAAACCAAGCAGGGACGAGGTTTTGATTAAGGTTCATGCTGCACCCTGCAATCCTGCTGATATTGCATTTATGGAAGGGGGGTACAATATTGTTAAAACCTTGCCTGCTGTGCCTGGATTGGAAGGATCAGGCGTTGTTGTTGATGCTGGCGAAGGGGCTGAAAACCTTATCGATGAGAAGGTGTGCTTTTTTTCTCAGGGAGATCGAGATGGAAGCTGGTCGGAATACCTATGCTTGAAAAAGAAAAACATTGTAATTCTGGACGAAAGGATGGATATGGATCAAGCAGCTTGTTTTGCCATAAACCCCTTTACTGCCAGGGGTTTACTGGATACAGCTCTTTTGCACAGTGTTCCTTGTATTATCCAGAATGCTGCAGGTGGGCAAGTTGCTGCATTTGTAAGACAAATGGCCGGCGAACTCAACATAAAAGTGATTGACATCGTTCGGAAAAAAGAAAGCATGGACAGCTTAAAAAAACAAGGGGCTGAGCATGTTTTACTGGAGCATGACGATGATTTTGAAAAGAAATTACATAAGTTATCTGAAAAATTAGATGCAAGGCTAGCCTTTGATGCAGTAGGAGGAGAGCTCACAGGAAAAATCTTAAATGTCATGCCTGATGGGTCGGAAATTGTAGTTTATGGTGGTTTATCCAATCAACCGGTATCAGGAATTGATTCTATGGGCTTGATTTTTAAAGATAAAATAGTTTCAGGCTTTAACCTGCCTGATTGGCGTGAGATGCTGGATGATGAATATTTTGAAGTGATTAACAAAGAAATGCAAGCTCGCTTTATTGATGGAATTTACAAAACCCGTATTCAAAGCCTTACCGATTTTGACCATATAACGCAAGGATTGCGAGATTATCTTAGGCAAATGAGCGCTGGAAAAATTCTTATCTCACCTAAATAAATAGGAATTGACTTTGGGAAAAAAGAAAAAAAATATAACAATTATCGCTGCTGTAGCAGAAAATAACATCATAGGAGGGGATAATAAACTTTTGTGGTACATTTCAGCTGATTTAAAGCGTTTTAAAAAGCTCACCAGCGGACATACAGTTGTCATGGGCAATAAAACCTTCCAATCACTGCCAATTCGCCCCTTACCAAACCGAACTAATATTGTGCTTACCAGAAACAGAGACTTAAAAATAGAAAACTGTATTATGGCCCATTCTATTGATGAAGCTCTGGAAAAAATGGATGGCGAAGGTGAAAATTTCGTCATTGGTGGTGGAAACATTTATTTGGAGTTCCTACCAATAGCACAGAAACTTTTCATCACCAGGGTTCATAAATCTTTCAGTGGTGATACATTTTTCCCTGAAATTTCACCGGATAACTGGAAACTAGTCGAAGATTTAAAAATCGAAAACGACCCCCAAAATGACTTCAGTTATTCTTTTGAAACTTATCTGCGGAAATAGATTATTACTTTAGCAGCTCACCTATTTTCTTTTTCATAGCCAGAAACTCTTCCCTGTTATAGAGCCTTGTGAGAAAAGCAATTTTCCCATGTTGATCAATCACGATGTTGCGCGTAACGCCTGCATTTTTAACAGCAAACTTGAAAAACTGATTACCGGTTTTATCATCTGCCATAGGATATGTGATTTTCATTTCTTTCTTAAAAGCAGCGGCTGTATCTGCTGGCTGCTGAAAATCAACAGCAACAAGAAGGAAATTCTTATTCTTATATACATCCCAAATTTCTTTTTCCAGATGCGGCATTTCCCTGCGGCAGACAGGGCACCAACTGGCTGTGAACTGTAATACTACCACTTTCCCCCTCAATTGGTTTAATGTGGCTGTCTTACCATTGACAAAATGAAGTGTGAGATTGGGAGCTTGTTCGCCCACTTTTACATGATATCCGCGGTTTACTTCATTTTGTGAAAAAGCTGTTACGCTTAAAAAAAGAAATATTAAAGTAAGTGTCTTGAATTTCATACGATTTAATTTTTATTAAAAATGTCCATTTAATTTAAGATGTCAAATGTAAATATTTTTCTTTTTTAGTGGATTCCTCGGCATTACCACACCATTGGTGTTATGGTTATTTTGTTAAATTTGTATGGCTGTGGAATTTCATGAAGAAGGTTATAATAATTGATTTCAAACCAACACGCAGAAATTGAAAGATTCACCAGATTTTCTTAAAGGAGCCATACTTGTCATGATGCTTACCATGGTGGGTACGACCGGTTTTATGTTTTTTGAACATTATTCATTTCTGGATGCCCTTTTCATGACAGTGATTACCATGTCCACAGTGGGTTATGGAACCGGACATCCCTTATCACCATGGGGGAAAATATTTACCATCCTGTTTATTTTTGTGAGTCTCGGTGTTGTGGGTTACTTCATATCCCAGATTACCCAGCATTTTTTCAAACGCCAGTTTGGCTTTTTCCTGGGACAATACAACAGAAACTTAAAGAGAAAAAAAATGAAAAATCATGTCATTGTCTGTGGCTATGGCCGTAATGGTCGTCAGGTCGTCCAGGAACTGATTGCCTTTAAAGAACATGTAGTGGTTATTGATAATAATCATGAAGTCATTGTCAGTCAGAATTTTGATCACACAGAATTTATCGAAGGAGACGCAACGGTAGATGATGTGCTGATTGAAGCTGGTATAAAAAAAGCTGCCGCGTTAATTTCTGCACTTCCAGTTGATGCGGATAATCTTTACGTCGTTTTGAGTGCCAGAGAATTAAATCCGGATATTAAAATCATCAGCCGTGCTTCTAACGAAAGTGCTGAAAAGAAATTGCGTATGGCCGGAGTTGATAATGTGGTTACTCCGGAAAGGATAGGAGGCACACACATGGCAACGCTTGTAGCTCAACCCGATGTTGTCGAATTTCTGGATTCTTTGAAAACCCGAGGTACTTCTCCTGTGCTATTGAGAGAAATTATCTGCGATAACCTTCCTGAAAATCTTGTGAACAAACCCATAAAAGAAATTGGCTATAGAAAACTTACAGGTGCCAATATTCTAGGGTTTAAAACAGCTACAGGTGAGTATATTCTCAATCCTTCACCCGACACTCAACTTTTCCCCAATTCGAAGCTGTTTGTATTGGGAACTAGAGAACAAATCTCAGAACTTTCTAAATTAGTTGGAGGGACAGTGTTTACTCTTGAATAAGTTTACAGTAAAATTAGCCTTGAAGTAACCCCCTTTCTGTTAATTTTGTCATTCAATTCAAAGATTGAAAATTCACATATGCTACAACATTACTTTTTATTTGTCCTGGGTTTCGTCATCTTAATAGGAGGGGCGCAAGCCCTTGTTAGCGGGGCATCGAGTATTGGTGCAAAACTGAAAGTTTCGCAAATGATCATGGGACTTACGGTTGTAGCATTGGGGACTTCATTACCTGAACTGATGGTTAATATCTTTGCCAGCGCACACGGCAATAGCGCGCTGGCCCTAGGAAATATACTAGGTAGCAATATTACCAACACTTTATTGGTTGTGGGCGTGTCAGCCATTATTATCCCGGTTTCTATGAGTAAAACAACTTTTTTTCGGGATATTCCATTCAGCTTATTTGTTCTGGCAGTTTTATTCATGCTAGCCAACGACCAATTTTTTGGTAGGATACCTGTTATAGGAAGGCTAGACGGGGTGATAATGATCGTTCTTCTTGGAATATTTATTTATTTCACCTTTTTCAGAGGGGATCATCCTGAGCCGTTAATGGAACAAAATATTGAAGTCCTTCCCCTTGGGAAATCGATTATTTACATAATAGCCGGCGCATTAGGGCTTTATTTCGGAGGAGATTGGATTGTTAACGGAGCATTGGTTATAGCACATCAGATAGGAATTAGTGAGACCGCCATGGGATTAACTTTGGTCGCTGGGGCAACTTCCTTGCCGGAGTTGGCTACTTCTATCGTTGCATCAAGAAAAAACAATACAGATATGGCTATGGGGAATGCTATCGGTTCCAATATTTTGAACATTTTACTAGTGCTTAGTGTTACCGCACTTATCAGACCTATTCCGTTTTCCCCCCACCTGAATATTGAAATCGGCCTTGTTTTCCTCGCTGGAGTGCTTTTATTAATTTTTGCTCATTTCGGCAAGTCAAAAAGAACGTTGAATCGAACCGAAGGAATTATCCTAGTCTTACTTTACATCCTATTCATCTATTTTTCAACTCAATATCAGTAATATACAAATATCAAGCTCAAAGACCTTTTGAGTAATATCTGCGCAAGTATATCAGACATTCCCCATGATTATTCTTAGTCAAAGGTGTTCCAGTAAGTTAAATGGTCACAAAATTTTTAAAATAGTTGTTAAAAAATAGCAGATTTATTAGGTATTTTATAAATAGGTATTATATTTGTCCTGTGAATTGAATAACAAAAACTATGGATAGCGAACTTAT
>CAZGZO010000112.1:0-9031 GCA_964529695.1 uncultured Lentimicrobiaceae bacterium | reverse complement strand
CGTAAAAACGACTTTTAATAATGAATTTTTCCTACTGGTACGCTTGTATCGGGCCAGCCAATAGCTAATTTTCATCACCACGTTACGTTGTCAAATCGTCACGTCACAAAGTCACTACGTCACCTTTTTCCAATTTTTTAACAAATAAATCTTGAATTTGGTCAGTATGTTGCATAATATTGTTGAGATTCGTAAATTTGAAGGACTATGGCAGACAAAACTATTATCGAACTAAGACACGAAATTCATCAGCACCCTGAAGTATCGAATCAGGAAACTGAAACTTCCAAAAGGCTGGAGCAGTTTATGCATGCATTTCATCCTGACGACATCATTCCTGTGGCGTCCCACGGAAAAGCTTTCATTTTTGACAGTAAAAATCCGGGACCAACCATCCTCTTCCGTTCCGAACTGGACGCCCTGCCCATTCAAGAAGTCAGCAAGCTGGAATATGCTTCACAAAACAAACAGGTTTCCCACTCTTGCGGCCACGATGGACACATGGCTATCATAGCAGGACTGGCCCAAAAAATAGCCCAAAATCCTCCGGATAAAGGGAAGGTGGTCTTCCTCTTTCAGCCCGCTGAAGAAGTAGAACAAGGGGCACGCGATGTAGTAGAGGACCCGAAATTCAAAGAAATCGACCCTGATTATGTGTTTGCATTGCACAACATTCCGGGGGAAGAAAAAGGTCAAATCCTGCTGAAAAGCGGCACTTTTGCAGCAGCATCCAAAGGCATGACAGTTACCCTTACAGGAAAAACATCCCACGCTGCTGAGCCTGAGCACGGCATCAGTCCGGCGAAAGCCATCTCACGCATTATTGACGAATTGGACAAATTGATAGAGAACAAAAAACTCTTCAATGACCTGACGCTGCTGACTATTATCCATATCGGGATGGGAGAAATTTCCTTCGGCACCGCACCCGGATATGCCGAAGTAATGATTACACTGCGTGCTTTCGAGAATGACGACATGGATTTGCTGACAGAGCAGGCAGAATCCATCATACAAGGAATTGCCGTGGAGGAAAACCTGGCTTACACCATTTCTTATTCCGAAGTTTTTCCGGCACTGGTCAACCACCCGCAATGTATTCGCTTCCTGGAAGAAGCAGCATATGCAATAGGATTGAATTTCAAATATTTAAAGACTCCTTTTAGATGGTCGGAAGACTTTTCTTATTTCACCGAAAAATACAAAGGTGCCTACTTCGGACTTGGCTCAGGAGTCGATCAACCCAGTCTGCACAACCCTGATTATGATTTCCCGGATGAAATCATCGATGCAGGCATCGCTATGTTTTACACAATTTATCATAAAATCATTTTTAAATCATGAACAGAAGTTCAGAGATCATTCTGAGTGAAGAAGCAGTAGAAAACAACATATTATTTTTAAAAAAGAAACTGGGACCGAAAGTAAAAATATCTTCTGTGGTGAAAGCCAATGCTTACGGCCATGGTATTGAACAAGTGGTGCCACTGTTTGAGAAGTATGGCATCAATCATTTTTCCGTGTTTGATTATACAGAAGCGGAGCGTGTATGCAGCAGCCTTAGAGGCGATTGCGGCATTATGATTATGGGTTGGATACCCCGTGACCGGATGAAAAAAGTGGTGACAAAAGGTTTTGAATTCATGGTATTCAACGTTGAGCGGTTGAAGCTGGCTCTAAAGGTTGCCAAAGAACTGGATATAAAAGCCAAAATCCATTTGGAAGCCGAAACCGGCATGAACCGGACGGGTTTTAACCGCAAAAATTTAAAGGAAGCCATAGACATCGTCAACGAAAACAAGGATTATTTTGAGGTGATGGGATTTTGTACCCATCTGGCTGGAGCCGAAAGTATTTCCAACCACTTGCGTATTCAAAAACAGCTCAAAAAATACCAGCAGTTGCTAACATTTGCCAAGAGCAACGGCCTCAATCCTAAATACTGTCATGTGGCCAATTCTGCAGCTGCTTTTGCCTATCCGAAAACCAGGATGGATATGGTGCGTATTGGTATTATGCAATACGGCTTCTGGCCAAGCATGGAGACTTTTATTCATTATATCAATTCGAAAACCAACAAAACCGATCCTTTGCACCGGATCATGAGCTGGCAGAGCAAAATCATGTCTGTAAAAGCAGTAGAAACAGGTGAATTCGTAGGTTATGGAATTACCTATCAGGCGCAAGTGGATATGCAAACTGCCCTAATTCCGGTAGGCTATTCCTCCGGTTTCAGCCGTTCGCTTAGCAACAAAGGGCGGGTGCTGATTCATGGTCAGCGTTGTCGCGTGATCGGCCTTGTAAACATGAACATGATTATGGTTGATGTTACCCATCTTGATAAAGTAAAGGTCGGAGACGAAGTGGTTCTCATCGGGCAGCAAGGCCTCCAGGAAATTAAGTTCACGGCTTTCAGCGATTACAGCGACCAGTTAAATTATGAAGTGCTGGCTCATTTGTCCACTCAGATTTACCGGAGGGTCGTCTAAGAGACTGTAGTCCAGTTGTCAGACTATAAGTAAGGCAGCGGCGAGACAATCGCTACAAATGCAAAGGTCCTAAGAATATGACATCCCTAACTTTATCTATACGTTTTCAATACGAGAATTCGTGCCTATAAGCTTGTAAAATCAGGGGACAATCTCGTAAGCCCTTAAAATATAGCCAAATAATTGCTTTGCAATACTTTTTTTGCTAAATTTGTAGAGGAAGGTCAATTATTACTTTTACTAGCCTACTTTTATGAAGCCTGATTCCGACAACATGGATGGCCTCTTTACTTACGAAATAAACGTAGCTAAAAAGTTTTGCATGGTCGTTGCGAAAGGAAAAATCACCATCGAATTGACTATCACTGCCTTAAATTGTCTTGCAAAATTGCCCGGATTTGAAAAAGATTTCAATATTCTTGTGGATGCAAGGTATATCGATTTTCATCCCTCCTATCACGAAGTATTAAAATTTCAAAGACATCTGGTTTTTATGAAGAACAATTTCCAAAAAAAGATAGCTTTAGTCACTACAGAGTTTTTTTGGGTAGTAGGAGAACTGATAAGTGATTTATCCAAACCCCATGGTTTAAATATTTCAGCATTTAGTGATTTGGAGAAAGCATACAAATGGATATGGGAAGTTAATAAAGTGACTTAAGTTGGAAGTGAATTATTCTAAGGATTGTCCTTAAAGAGTAAGGAAAATTGAGCCAACTACCTGGTAACCGTAATACTTTGATAAACAAAAGTTTTTACGGAAAATTAAGTTGGTAATTCTGAATGCTTCCTCGAAATATTATATGAAATTCAGAATCAAAAAAAGGACCTGCAATCCGATTCCCAAGGCTAGTAACAGACTGCTCAGGGTTTGAAGTGTTGTCAGGTTCAAATAATTTCTATCCCAAATAGATGCTAATTCCTGATCCTGATTTTCTGAATTTGGATCCATCCTTGCAAGAAATGTCGCCATATCAAATTCATACTTAATGGTATTTGATTTACAAATCAGCATTAATACAAAAGATAAAAACAGGAACGAAAGGCTAATAACAAGCAGGAATTCATAATCAGCAATTTTGCACCTTATAAGACTGTAATTCAAAAAGATAAAAAATACGAGTGCCGCCGAAATAATGTAGGTTAAGGAGGTTTCAATTTTCTGAGTTACCGAAGCGTAATTTCTCTCAGAAATTTCACGAAAAAGTTTAAGGTCCTCTTCATTCATGATTCTTGGGTTTAAGGTAAATATTTTTCTTTATAACATTATGTACTCCTTTTATTCTCTGCCCAACTTATACTATACCACATGGAATAGGAAAAGCGTCGTTTTTTACACTTTTAGTTGAGAAGTGCCGATGAGAAATTCTTACAAATGATTTTAGTTTACATTGTCCCTTAATAGCTCAAATATAACATTTTTTTTAAATCACTCATTATCAATATCAATATTTTTTTTAATTTTTCCCAAAAGCGGTAGGGATTGAAGTGGAAAGCTTGCCGAAAGCCCGGTTCAGCCGCCCAAAAAAGGTGACGAAGTGACTGGGTGACGACGTGACTGATCCTTAGAGTTCCTATTAAATCACCGGTTTTTTCAACAGGGGTAATCCACAGAACAATTTCCTGGTTTTTGTGAACTTATTCATGGTATTTTTTAGAGAAAATCGCCTGAAAAAACTTAACAAAGACGGGTAAAACAGCGCTTTTTAATCAGGGAGAAATATTCGTAAACAACTGACCAACCATTTATTAACAAGCGAACAAGTTATGAACACCGTTAACAATTAGTTTACTTAAACTTAATATTAAGTTAACCTTAAACTGAGAATGTTGATGTTCTTTTGCGAACGATAATACAAGACAGTTACAAATGGATCCATGTAATGTCGACAGTTTTGTTATTACAGATTAAAATAATAAACAAACAAAAAAACAAGATGAAAAAGTTTACTTTAAGTATGATTTTTATGTTTCTGGTCGGCAGCATGTTTGGACAAAGCGCAAAAACCAGCAGCAAATTTAAGCCATCGGGAGCTCCTATTGTGGATATCTATACTGATTTTCACACGAATTTCTCCAACAATGGCTCAGCCAGTCAGTTTGAAATTGGCCGTGCTTATTTCGGATACGGCTTTAAATTCTCCCCTTATTTTTCAGGTCAGGTGAAACTGGATGTTGGTAATCCGGGTGTAGGCGGCCTGCAAATGACTGCTTATCTGAAAGCCGCTGAGGTTACCTATCACAGAGATGGTTTCAAAGCACAGTTTGGTCTTATCGGAACTACTGCTTTTGGAATGATAGAACATGACTGGCAGAACCGTTACCTGTTTAAGACATTGCAGGACAACAACGGGTTCAATCCCAGTGCAGATTTAGGTGCTTTGGTAGCGTATAAATTCGCTCCTTTTATCAGCGTTGACATTTCCATGTTCAATGGAGAAGGTTATAAACATCTTCAGGCCGACAGCACTTTTAAATATGCTTTTGGCGTAACTTTAACTCCTGCTAAAGGACTTACCCTCAGAGGTTATTATGACGTAATGAGCAAAACCGCCGCTCAGCAAACTACTTCTTTGTTTGCCAATTACAAAACCGGTGGTTTGAGTGTGGCTGCTGAATATGACAATCAGGTAAATCACGGCATGGTTTCCGGTAAAAATTACTCAGGTGTTTCTTTCTTCGCCAACTATCGCTTTAACAAAAGTGTGAAAATCTTTGGCCGTTACGACAACGTTACTTCCGCTACCATGACCGGCCAGATTAATCCCTGGAACTACAAAAAAGATGGTTCAACGGTTATTGCCGGTGTGGAACTTGACCCTGTAAAGGGTGTGCGTGTATCTCCGAACATTCAGGTTTGGACACCTAAGGTTTCTTCACAGAACTCTTTAACAGCCGCTTATTTAAGTTTTGAATATAAGTTTTAAGAATAAGATATATAACAAACACAAAATCAAAAGAAAATGAAAAAGTTATTGTTTATTATGGCGATTGCAATCGGACTGATGTCCTGTAACAATTCAGCCAAAAGCTCAAAATCGAGCCAAGCTAGTGCAACCAAGGCTGCTAAATCTTCAAATATCAGTCTTTCAGCTGCAGGTTCTACTTTTGCAGGGCCTTTCTACAAAACCGCATCAAAACAATATGTCAACCTGACGGGAGTTCCGCTTTCTTATGGCATGACTGGTTCAGGTGCTGGTATTCGCAGCTTGCATGACAAAGTTGTTGATTTCTGCGGTAGCGATGCTTTCTTAAGCGATGCTGAAGAAGCCAAGATGCCTGCTGCTGTTGTTCACATTGCCACCTGTAGTGGCGCTGTTGATATTGCTTACAATCTTCCCGGAATCAAATCTATCAAGTTGACTCCTGAAGTATTGGCTGACATTTTCCTCGGTAAAATCAAAAACTGGGACAATGCCAAATTGAAAGCCATCAACCCGGGCGTTAAATTCCCCAACAAGGCTATCTCTGTTGTTCACCGTTCAGATGGAAGTGGTACTACTTTCATTTTCAGTAACTACATGACTAAGATCAGCAAAGAATGGAAAGACAAGGTTGGATACGGAAAAGACCTGAACTGGCCTGTTGGAATGGGTGCCAAAGGAAATCCCGGTGTTGCCGGAACCATCAGTTCCACCGTGGGTGCTATTGGATACATCGGTTCTGACTATGCTTTTGCTCAGAAAATTTCCTTCGCACTGTTGAAAAACAAAGCCGGAAATTACATTGCTCCTACTATTGCTGCTGTAAGTGCTGCCGGTAAAGGTGAAATGCCTGCCGACACCCGTGTCATGGAAACGAACTCTTCAGCTCCTGATGCTTATCCTATCAGCGGATTCACCTGGATCATTCTTTACAAAGAACAAGCTTACAATGGTCGTTCGCTGGCACAGGCTCAGGCCACTGTCAAGTTTATCCAGTGGTTGCTCCAACCCACGGCACAGAAAGTTGCTCAAGAGTTGAAATATGCTCCGTTGCCGGAAAAGGTTGTGAAACTTGATGAAGCTAATTTGAAATCTATCACTTATAAAGGCAAACCTATTTTGCAATAAGACGATAATATATATGCAGGATTAAATGAACAGCGAAAAAGCAACTAAGAATTTATTATTTGTTGCGTCAATCATTTTAATCCTGCTCGCAGCCGGAATGGTACTCACACTTGTAAGTGGGGCCATCCCGGCTTTCGAAAGATTTGGATTTCAGTTTATTTGGTCACCCAAATGGAATCCTACAGCGGGCAGGGAAGCTTATGGCGCACTACCGTTTATAGCAGGGACCATTATTACTTCGGTTCTGGCTCTAATCATTTGTCTCCCCATGGCCTTTTCGGCCTCGTTGTTTATCGGGGAGTTTTACAAAGGAACTTTTATAGCTAAAATTATAGGAACTATGGTGGATTTGCTGGCAGGCATTCCTTCCATAGTTTATGGTTTATGGGGGTTTTATGCACTGCGTCCTCTGATTGTGAAGCTGGGGCTGAGCCCTCAGGGATTCGGGGTATTTACCGCCAGCATAATTTTGGCCATTATGATTATTCCTTATGCAACTTCTATCAGCACGGAAATCATTTCCCTGGTACCGAACCATCTGAAAGAAGCTGCCTATTCATTGGGCGCCACCAGGATGGAAGTGATTTGGAATGTTACAGTACCCGCCGCTCGATCCGGTATTATAGCCAGTTATATTCTGGCTCTGGGACGTGCTTTGGGAGAGACTATGGCTGTAACGATGTTGATTGGAAACAATAACAGCGTACCCAAAAGTATTTTCGACATTGGGAACACCATGGCAAGTGTCATAGCGAACCAATTTGGCGAAGCTCAGGGTCTGAAACTGAGCTCTTTGATAGCTATAGGCCTCTTATTATTTGTTATTACAGGATTGATCAATGCTGCAGGTAAATTTATCATCAAAAAATTAGCATAGTACCATGGAAGAACAAATTGTAATTGATAAATTAGCCTCAAAGTCAACAGACAAAAGAAGGAAAGCTACGAACAAGCTTTTCCACGGCCTGGTAATTCTTTTTTCATTGATTACCATCACACCTATCGTTCTGATTATTGCTGATCTTGTCACCAAAGGTTACAGGCAAATCAATCTTCATTTTTTCACCCAGACAAATCCTGATTCTTGGGACGCCATGCAGGCGCTCAGTCACGGGAAACTGATACCTGGGGGTATTTTGAACGGAATAACAGGAACTTTCCTGATGGTTGGTTTGGCCAGTATCGTTGCCATCCCGCTGGGAATCATGATTGGAATTTACTTGTATGAAAATGGTGAGAAACGCTACGCCAATATTATCAGGGATATTTCTGATATTCTCCAGGGTGCACCTTCCATTGTACTAGGTCTCATTGCTTACCTGTGGATTGTAAAATATGTCACCCATGGTTATTCAGCATTGGCCGGCGCCACATCACTTGCAATCATGATGCTGCCGCTGATTATTCGTCCTACGGAAGAAACTTTTAAGATGATACCAACTTCCATTAAGGAAGCAGGGGTGGCACTTGGTGTCCCGTATCATAAAATCATTTTGAAAGTGATGATGCCCACGGGGCTCAGCGGACTGATGACCGGAATTCTCCTGGCACTCTCCAGGGTAATTGGTGAAACTGCACCGCTGATGCTCACCGCGCTGGGAAGTCAGTATGTAAGCTTCAACATTGACAAACCGGCCAGTGCTATTCCGTTGCTTATCTGGAATTTTTATAACGACCCGAACCTGGTCAACCTGATATGGAGTTCTTCATTATCTTTGGTAATTATGGTTCTGGCACTAAATTTGATTTCAAAACGAATTGCTTCAAAAAGGAAATAATTAAATATGGTCAATCCAATTACAGAAATAAAAAACCCCATACTGAGTATCCAAAATCTTTATGTTTCCTACGATAAAAACAATAAAGAGAAATATGCTGTTGCCGATGTAAGTGCAGATATAAAAGATACACAGATAACAGCTATTATGGGGCCTTCAGGTTGCGGAAAAAGTAGTTTGCTGCGCGCTTTGAACCGGATGCATGAACTTTATCCCAATATTGTTACTCAGGGGAAAATATACCTGAACGGTGAGGATATCTCCAAGCTCTCTACGATTGAGCTTCGCAGGAAAATAGGCATGGTTTTTCAGAGTCCGAATCCATTTCCCAGCATGAGCATTTATGAAAATGTAATTGCGGGTTATAAACTAAACGGAATCAAACAAAAGAAAAGCCAGCGGGATGAAATTGTGGAAAAATCGCTGAAAGATGTTGCCCTTTGGGGTGAAGTGAAAGATGCATTACATAAACGAGGCAACTTCCTTTCCGGCGGACAGCAACAACGGCTTTGTATTGCACGGGCACTGGCTTTTCAGCCGGATGTCATTCTTTTGGATGAGCCTACTTCGGCCCTCGACCCGGTAGCCACCTCAAAAATTGAAGATCTGTTAATCAAACTGAAGAAAAATTACAGTATTGTAATGGTAACACACAACATGGCACAGGCTGCCCGTATTTCTGACTTTTCCATGTTTATGTATCTGGGAGAGC